>JAFWBQ010000113.1 GCA_017507125.1 Lentisphaeria bacterium | reverse complement strand
CCTGGGGCGAAGGACGCCCCGGATGGCACATCGAATGCAGTGCCATGTCCATGAAATATCTGGGTGAATCCTTTGATCTTCACACCGGCGGCGTGGACAACATGTTCCCCCACCATGAAGATGAGATCGCCCAGAGCGAAAGTGTCACCGGCAAAAAGTGGGTCAACTACTGGCTCCACTGCGAGCACCTTATGGTCGACAACACCAAGATGTCCAAATCGCTGGGCAACTTCTATACGCTCCGGGATCTGCTGGATAAAGGATACTCCGGTAAAGAAGTGCGTTGGGTCCTCATCGGAACCCACTACCGCAAAAAACTCAACTTTTCACTTGCCGCTCTGGATCAGGCGAGAGAGACCCTTGGTAAATTTACCAGCTTCTTTGCCCGCATGAAAGAGGTCACTTCAGCGGGAGACGGCAGCGAAGTTGCCGCCATTGTGGAGCAGGCTCAGAATCAGTTCCGTACCGCCATTGCCGACGACTTGAATTCAGCCGGCGCCACCGCCGCACTTTTCGCACTTGTCCGCGACGGCAACCGCCTTGCGGATGCCGGAACTCTCAGTGCCGCCGGAGCCGCAAAGATCCTTGAATGCTGCCGTGACTTTGACCGGATCTTCGGCTGTCTGGATGTGGATGCCGCTCCCGTTGCCGAGGAATTCCCCGCTGAAGTCGTTGCCATGGCAGAAGAGCGTTCCGCCGCCCGCAAAAGCAAAAACTGGGCTGAAAGCGACCGCTTGCGGGATGCCATCAAAGATGCCGGATACCTTATTGAAGATGCTCCCGGCGGCGTTTGGAAATTGAAAAAACTCTGATCATCTTCTCTTGGCACGTTTCAGTGCCGTTGAGATATCCTCATGCTCCGGCTCTTCCGGCATTGCCCCGGATGACGCCGGAGTTTCTTTTTGTTTCTCAGCCCCCCTGACGCGCGTTCCCATCCGTGAAGGAGTGAAAACCGGAAACTTGAAACGGGAAAATTTGATGGATATGCGGGGGATCTCTCTGCCGCTGCGGCGCATCCAGACCTGAAGAAGAAGCAGGGCAACAGCTGCAGCCAGCAATATGGGAACAGCATCAAATAAACGCTCCTGCCGTTCCAGAGTTCTGCTGATGTTGTCAAAGCTGCCCTTGATCACGCCTCCGGTCTGCCGGACCAGCGGAGCAATGCTGCTGCGGGACTCCCTTGAAAACTCAGGAGACACACTTTGAACTGCCGGTGCAAGAGGCAATATCTCATTGCCGCCGAACTCCACTGCGGCGTTGACCGTTGCACCGGGAGGAACCGGATAACATGCCTTTAAAACATCCGGCCCCTGCCAGCGGAAAGGCACGGCATGGGGTTCGACTTTGCCGTTGGCATGTGTTACAAGCAATGAAAGTACCGGCGTACCGGCAAAAGGCATCTTCCGCCGTTCAGGATCAAGAAGGATTTCACTTTCAAAAAGTCCGGCAGCCATATTCTGAGTCACGAAACAATCTTCATAAGTACTCTTGCGGGGCATGACCACATAACGTGTCAACGCAGCAAGGAGTGTTCCGCTCTGGGGATGTCCGGCAAATGCCCCCGAATATTCGCCGTCGACTTCAATTCCCAGGAGCGCACATTTACCGAGTCCGGCGAAACCGGTCAGGGCGATGGGGGTGGAATCCTCATCCTCAGCACTCAGAAGCACACGGGCCTTCTCTTTGGCAAAACAAAGGTTGTATCCGTCTGCTTCAAAGGGTATGTTGATATTTTCCGCTCCGGGCAGAGCTGCCAGCTCTGCAGAAGCCCGGCATTTCACCTTTTCCCTGCTGAATGAAGTGCGTACCATAACAAAAGTATCTTCTGCAAAGACCCGGGGCAGTTCAGAAGAATTTTCCACGAAATAACATTTTCCTTTCCCCAGTTCTGCGATTTCACGAAGCAGCCGGGCATCAGCAGCATCTTTTCTGCCCAATGCCACCACACTGACAGTGATACCGGCCTTCACGGCGCGTTTGAGCATTTCCTTATAATTTCCGGGCTGTTCCGCATCATCGGCATCAGCAAAAAGCAGCAGATGACGCACAGTGGCCTTGGAATGCTGCAGCTGTCTGAGAGATTCATGGAGCGCCTTATCCACAAAGATCCCTCCCCCCATAGACTCTATGGACATGATCATACCGGAAAGCTCAGGCGCTTTCCCTTTTTCCCTCAGAGGAGCTACTTTATGCACAGAACTGTCAACTGCGATCAAGCCGAATTCATCCAGGGGTGAAAGGAGCTTGTAACTTTCCACAGCCGCCAGATTGGCCATTGACATCTTGGTTACACCGTCAATGGCAGCAGCCATGCTTCCGGAACGGTCAAGGGCAATCATCAGAGCCGCCTTGTGCCGCCTGATGTCGTGCTGTCTTTCCATGGCACCGGGAAGGATCTCCCCCACAGGCGTTTTATACCATCCTCCGGCTGCCTGACTGGAGCGTCCTCCGGTCATAAGCACTCCCATCCGGCCCTGCCGGACCATTTCTGCCATAAGGGCATTGGTCTCAGGAGTAATGGATGAAGCCGGAACGTTTTCAAGGATGACAGCCCGGTAACTGCCCAGAGTTTCCGGAGAAACTCTTTGAGAGGGAACCTGAATTGTTTCCACATCAAATTTCCCCCCGGCGAGAAGTTTACTCAAGTTCCGGGAAGGAGAATTGGTCAGAAGCAGTATCTTCCCGGTTCCCCGGACTTCTGTCAGATGGCGCGCAGAATTGTTTTCCACCACCTCATCTCCGGGGGGCGCTTCGAGGAAAAACTCATAGCAGTTCACCCCTTCACGGTCGCTCCTGTCCCGCCAGAAAAAACGGTTCTCGCCGGCTTTAAGATGGAGTTTTCTTTCATGCCATGGCCCGTTGTTCTTGCGGAAACGGCATTTGACCGATGCCCTGCAGGGAGCATAGATCCGGCAGACGATGGAGGCGTATTCCCCGGGGGCAACAGAGAGGGGCGCCGAAATCCCGGTTATGGCAAAGTCATTGAATCCCCCCCGGCTGAACGGCAGAAAGTCCACCTTGATTTTACGCATTACGGCGGCGGCAAAGGCGCTTTCAGGGGGTGTCCCGTTCCAATTACCGTCTGAAATCAGCAGGATCCTTCCGGGCACATCAGGGGGGATCAGGGAAAGAGTGTGGAGAAGAGCGTTCCCCACATCAGATGCGTTCCTGCGGCTCAAAACGCTTTTGAATCCGTGAAAATCCCCCTCTCCCGGCAGGGATTCCACATGCACATTCCCCGCAAAAGAGATGACGCCGGGAGAATTTTTCATATTCCGGGAAATGATGCGGATCTCTTTTTCCATCTTTCCGTCAGCTCCGGGAGGCATGGAAAGGCTGCGGTCGCAAAGAATAAAAAGCACACCCTCTTTATCCGGCAGGCGCACCTGCAGATCGCTCAAAGCAAAAATCAGAAGCAGCGAGATGAGAAACTGCAGCACATTCCCGGTGCGCGAGGGCAGAGGACGCAGGAAAAGGTAAAGTGTCACCGGGATCATCAGAAGCAGAAATACGGGATTTTCAAATTGGATCATTTTTATTTGCCTCTTCTGCATAGAAAATGATTCAAAGTCAAAAGAAGAAGGGCTGAAACAGTAAAGAGCCATGCTTTACTGCTGCGGCTTTCACTTCCCTGCAATTTCCGGCTGGCAGAAGCAGTAAAACTCCTGTTTTTCCGCAGGTCGGAAACATCTGTCACATGGGGATTGACAGCGATCAATGTTTTCTTCTTACCGTCACTCAGCGTATAAACGCCGCATTTTTTCAGTTGAAAAACACATTTTCCATCAGCAGCGGCAAGTTCACCGGAAACAGCCCTACTTCTGAAATAGAGCTTTTCAGCCCCGGAGGAGGTGTTGAAACAAATGATTTCCCCGGACTTCACATTGGGCTCTGCCACTCCGGAACGGTTACGGCGGCAGAACTCTGCCAGATTGCAGAAAAATCCCGGCCAGAAGGGAAGCAAGGACAAATTCGAGTGTTCCGGAACAAGATTCAAATGGATATCATATTTGCGCTCCCGACGCAGCTCAACACTGGCAAGCACTGTTTCTCCGGCAAAAATCACGCCCCTCCCAGGCAACCGGAGTTCCGGAAAAAATGCCCAGACAAGAGAGGTGTTGGTCAGTCCGGCAAGCAGCCTTTCCTGAGGCATGAAAAATGGAGGAGTTCTTTCAAAAACACTTTTTTTGCCCCGGTGGAAGAAAACTCTGTGTCCTGAAAAAGATTCTTTCTCAGGGGCATACGCAGTAAAAAGCACTTCTGCATTCTCTTTGCTGCGCCGGAACTCCGGATTCCCGGCAAGGACTTTCTCCAGGCTCTGCGTTTCTCCGGCTGTCAACGCTCTGAAATCATAAGTTACCTTTTCCCTGACCGGATCGATCAATGTGACCTCATTGTCATATTCAAGGGCGTCACCGGGAGCTTCAATGGTGAATTTCAAAATCTCTGCCGGATGCTCAAGAGTGAAGTTGAAAAGTTTTCTGCCATTACCTGCTGCTGTAAACTTTTCAACAGTAACTGAATTGACTTTCAGCAGAGCTTGCACCTCACTGTCGGAAAAGTTCTCTATTTCAAGCAACACTCTGTTTCCTTTCACGGCACTGTTGACAACAGCAAGATTTTTTCCCGGAACGCCGCAACACAAAAGAGTGATTTCTTCCGGGGACCAGTCAGCCGGGACACGGTCGGTGACAAGGCAGATTTCCGCATCCGGAAAATTTTTCTTTGCCCAACTCACCGCAGCGGGGACACGGCATTGGGATGACTCCCCCTTCCAATATTTTTCAAACTCGAAATCTTTTTGCCCGCGACTCAATATTTCAGGAGCATCGCCGCAAAGTGCCCAGATCACCCGGCGACCGGAAAACTCCCTCAGATATTTTTTCACCGCAGCAGCGCCCCGCGCCCGGGTTTCACTGTTCATGGAATAGGAGTCGTTGAGCAATATCACTGCGGCAGGAAACTTTTCTTTTTCAAGGGCAAAAAAACCGGCTCCTCCGCAGACCATGAGCATAATGGCTGAAAACTCAAGATAGAAGCTCAAAGGAAGGTGCCGCCACGTGATCCCGGCAGAACTTTTTTCCGCAGAATCCTTTTCATCCCATAAGAAAAGAGCCTGAGTGTAAAAGATCTTCCCCCGGTACTTGAGAAGGTATATGAGCAGCAAAAGCAGAACGCTCCCGGACAGGCAGAAAAAAAATGGTTTTTCCCATCCCCATATCATTGCAATATCCCTTCACGGCAAAAGAAGTCCACACCCCAGTTTTTCACGACCTCTGCGGCACTGAGGAAAAATATGGAAGAGTTGTGCGAATGCAGTGTCTCTGCATATCTGCTTTGAAAATTATTCAATTTCTCCCAGTAACGTTCCAGAGAACCATTATCAACGCAGATCTCTTTGCTCCGGCCCGACTCCGGATCCATAACCGTCACGGTACCGGCAAGAGGCGGATCAAGCTCCTCCGCACCGAGTATCTGAAGCACGACAACATTCCCTCCTCCCAGAGTTCTCAGTAATTCACCGGGTGAAAAGTCAAAAAAAAGATCACTGATAAAGATCCTTATACCGTTGCGGAAAATTCCTGCCCTCAACTCCTCAAAAAAGAGAGTACTCCCGCCGGAGCTTTTCTGCCGGGGCAGTTCCCACAGTTCAGGCTCTTCCGGGGCACTCATTTTGATAAGGGAGTCTCCGATCCCCCAGACCTGCAGAAAAAAACCTGCGTTGAGGGCACTCCCGGCAAAGAGCGCCCCCAAGCCGGCGGCAGCGGCGTTTTTGCCGTAAAGATCCATGGAGCGCGAACAGTCTATAATAATGTCGCACCTCGGCGAAATTTCCTGAGAGAATCTGCGAACCATAAGCTGTTCACTCCGGGCGAAGAGACGCCAGTCCACCCGTCTGAGTTCATCTCCTCTCCGATAGGCGCGGTAATCGGCAAACTCCATAGCGCCTCCAGTGCCGGAACCGGTACGGTTCCCATCAAAAGAAACAGCACACTGGGGGGGAACCAGTTTCAGATTTGCGGCGGCTTCTGATGCCGCCTTTACATATTTTTGCAGCTCTTGATCCATCTGATATTTTTTCTCCTGTCCATAAGATACCACAGGACTCTTTCTTTGTCAAGAGAAAAAAGGGATAAATCCTCGGGATCCGGCTTCAGATGTGATTGTCGCACCAGTGGAGAAAACGCAAGGTTTTGAGTCCGTCGAACCAGATATGGAAGGCATCGCACAACTTTCCCGGAGGGGTATTGCGGCGTATGCCTGACCAGACCCTGAAGAAACGTTCTGCCTCAAAAAAGGTGTTTTCAGGCAACATAGGCGTATCGGAGTCAAGATTTTCAAACACAACTGCCTTCAGCACTTTTTCCAAACGGTCAAAAGCCTCATCGGAGACTTCAGAAAGGTTCTTGCCGGCAATAATATCTTTCACCGCCTGTCCGGTTCCGAAAGGGGTTCTTTCTGAGATCCGGGGCGACGGAAAAACCAACTTTTTTTCGATTACGCCCACGCCGGAAGTTTTGGCAAGCTCCTGAAGAAAGTAAAAATCCTCGCCTGCTTTGCGGATCTTCATGCCGCCGCATTTGATATAGGCATCTCCCCGCACAGCAAAGGCGGAGCCGACAGTATGAAAGGCATAGGGTGAACCGCAGCGTTTCAGTTGGTGGACATAGCGGTCAAGATAGGCTTCATAACGCCGGATCGCCGCTTCGTTTTCATCGTTTTCAGCACTCTGGTGACGCAAACCGCAGACAACGCCACCCTGTCGGTGGTGCTGAAAAAAAAGGGAAATTTCTGTAAAATAATCCGGAGCAACAAGTGTATCTGCGTCCATGGAACAGATGATGGTCTCACTCAAATGCTCCGGGGGACAGCTCTGTAAAAAGGAGTCCATACCGATCTTCCGGGCTTCTCCAACGCCGTTTTTAAGGCCGGGGGCATAAATGGAAAAAAGATCATCCCAGGCGAACTCCTTCTCAGAGATCCTGCGCTGCAGCAGAAGAGACTCTTTCTCATCGGCCCCTTCCGGATAATTGACGACCGCCAGCACGGCACATTCAGCTCCGGCATGCTGAGCCGCACTTTTGAGAGTTTCAACACTTTTGCCGAAGGAATCATTCTCATTAAAACAGGGGATCACCACGCAGATGCGGTAATTCCTCAGCTCTGCCAGAGTATGTGCCGGATTGCGGCGGCGGTATTTTTCTATGTCACGGACGGTCAAGGATGAATTTCTCCCACGGGATATCAAGAGCTGCACCATGATGGATCGTCGCTTCAAGGGCCATGAGAAGCGGAAAATCGTTCAGATCTGCCTTGCCTTTGGCGGCAAGTTTTCTCAAACTGTTTGCCATGGCTTTGGCGATGGCAACAGATTCAAGGGTGACACCTGCCAGCATTTCCCTGGCACGTTCATAAGAAAGTCCATGGCCCAACAGAACTCCGAGTTTCCGGGTCCTGCCGCCGAAAACGGTGACATAAAGATCCCCTGCGGCAAGCATAATGGCATCAGGATCACCTTCCATGATTTTAAGGAGTCTCCCGATCTCGCGGACGCTTTCACCGAAAAGTCCCGCCTGGGGATTATACTTTTCCTGACCTCCCATGCCCACGATCAGCTCATTGGCGCCGATAGCGGTCGAAACGGCGGCGGCATAGACATTTTTCATGGCGACAGCTGTCTCAACGCCCCGGATATCGGTGGAACAGCTGATATGATAATATTCAACGGCCAGACATTTCCGCAGAGCGCAGAGAGTATCATAATCTCTGCCGCAGAAGGTGACGCAGGTATGGCGGCGGTCAGCCAGTTCGTAACTGGTACAGGGGCCGCCCACAGCATTGAAAGAGATGGAGCGTGTCTGGTCCCGTCTCATAAGGTATTCGGGAAAAGTTTCAGGAATGCCCTCTTCCGTTTCCCGGAGTCCTTTGGTGATGGAAAGAACCACAGCTTTTTCAGGCAGACGGGGGAGCACATAATCTGCGAACCACTCCACACCGAAACTGCTGACACCGCCGATGAAATAATCGGTCCCCTCAATAACTTTTTCAAGCTCCCCGATCTGGTGATATGAAATACCCTCTGGGAGAGTCCGTTTCATATTGCTGTGCCAGTTGTCAATTTTGAGCTGCTCAACGATTTCCCGGTCAAGGGGAGTTCCAACGATCCTGACTTCATGTCCGTTATCGCGGAGCGGAAAGCTCATGGCAGTGCCCATCATTCCGGCACCGATAATGGTAAAAACACTCATTTTTTCACCTGTAAATTTCGTTTAAAAAATGAACTTCATATTTTTTACGCCTTGCCGTCAACACCGGCGCTGCGTTAATGTCATCACAGATTTTCACTCATCATCATCAAGTTTGCAGATCCGGCAGCTGCGGCAATCAAGTCCGGCCTGGGGAACGTAGAGTTTTCCCGCCTTCACCGCAGCCCGCCGGGCAAAATAATTTTTGGCAGCAAGGATGCAACCCAGAATGATGAAAGCTCCCGGCGCCGCAGAGGCAAGAAGAAAATCAGTTGTCCAGCAGGTGATGATCTTGACCTCAAAGACCGATCCGGTGCTGATAAACTCTCTCAGCGCTCCGAGCAAGGTCAGCGCCAGTGAAAATCCAAGTCCCATGCCGATGCCGTCAAAAATGGAACGCAAAGGGGAATTTTTTGAAGCAAATGCCTCCGCTCTGCCAAGCACGATGCAGTTGACGACGATGAGAGGAATAAAAATCCCCAGTGCCCTGTAAATGGCAGGCGGTGCGTAGGCTTTCATAAGCATGTCGATGACACTCACAAAAGTGGCTATGACCACGATGTAGACAGGGATCCGGATCTTTTTAGGCACAAAACCGGCAATGCATGATATCACCAGATTGCTGCCGCACAGCACACAGGTCGTGGCAAGCCCCATGGCAAGTCCGTTGGCAGCGGAACTGGTGGTGGCAAGGGTGGGACAGGTTCCAAGGAGCAGTACCAGAACAGGATTTTCTTTCCAGATGCCCTTGAGCATATCTTTGAAGGCATTTTTCATTTTTGCACTTTCTCCTTGAAATCACCGCGGTGGATATGCAGAGTCCGGCCTCCCTGTTCCACGGCAGCGACGATTGCCCGTGACGTAATGGTGGCACCGGTAACAAAATCAAAGGAACCGCCGTCCCGTTTGACCCGCCAGTCTGCGTTGGCTGAAACAGTAAGATTGTGGAACTGATCCAGAATGGGATTTGGGGGCAGCCCTTCAGGGCGGGGTTGAAAAAGGTTGAAGATGGTCTTGCGGAACTTGCGTTCACAGACATTGCTGCCCAGTCCGGGAGTCTCCTGCTGGCGGGTGACAAGAACAGCAAGGATTTTGCAATTCAAGTCAAATCCGGCAGTAACTTCAACTTCTCCTGCGTAGCCGTCCGGAGAAACAGTTCTGACGACAAAGGCTTTGAGTACGCCCTCCTTTCTCACCGGCATGATGGCAACTTTGAACTTTTCAGGCGAAATATAACTTTTTGCCTCCCGATCAGGAGCATTGTCAAAAGCCGGCAGATCAAGCAGTTTGAAAGACTCCTGAATGCTTTTTTGCTGCATCTTTTCAATGGGTCCCCGGGTCACGGTAAAAACAAGAGCAAGCACCAGCGCCGAAATCAGCGCAGTGATCCCGAGAAAGCCGCCGAGGACCAGTACATTTTCATTCTCTTTGAGTCTTTTCATCTGAGCTGCTCCCTGTTCTGAGCTCTGCTGCCGAAAACACTCCGGACACAGAGACGGTCGATAAGAGGCACAAGGGCGTTCATAAGCAATATGGCAAAACTGACACCTTCAGGATAATTTCCCCATATACGGATCACCGTGGTGATGATGCCGCAGCCGATCCCGAAAATAAGACACCCCGTATTCGTCACCGGAGAAGTTACCATATCTGTTGCCATAAAAATCGCTCCGATAAGCAATCCCCCTGTCAGCAGATGAAAGAGCGGCGGCGGCGTCACACCGGGAAAGAAAAAGTTGACAATCCCTGAAAGCAGGAACACACTTCCGGCAAAGGCAAGAGGCACGCGCCAGTTGACAAGCCTGAAAATGAGCAGGATCCCCAACCCCAGGAGCAGAGCCGGTACACATGTTTCACCGATACATCCGGGCCGGATCCCCCAAAAGTATTTTTTCAGCAGCTCCGGAGAGTTCACTTTGTCAAAGTTGTGCCGTGCCGCCGCCGCCTGATGACGGTCACCTTCTGTCTGAAGGATTTTACGGGTATCAGTCATCAATCCGAGAGGTGTGGCGCAAGTAATGCCGTCAAGTTCACCTGCGTTGACTTTTTTCATCATTGCTGAACCGAAAAAAGTTTCAGCCTGAGGGTAATTTTTATCCATGCCCCGGGGCGGGCTCCATATCGTCATGGCAGCGGGCAGAGCAATGAGCAGCCCAACCCGGGCGACCACCGCCGGATTGAATGGATTACTGCCCAGACCGCCAAAGAGCTGTTTGCCGAGCCAGATGGCAAGAAAAGCACCGATAACAGGTACATAAAAAGGCACTGCCGCAGGAAGGTTCAAGGCAAGGATCACTCCAGTCACGACGGCACTGAAGTCCCCCACTGCTCCTGAAACGGATTTTTTTACAAGTCTGCACCACAGAGCTTCAGCCCCCACACAGGAAATAACGGTCACTGCAATGACAGCAAGGGCACGGAAACCAAAAAGCCAAACACCCGCAACCACAGCAGGCAGAAGCGCCGCAATGACCTTGAGCATGATCTTGCGGAGACTTTCAGAAGCGCTCACATGAGGCGAACTGCTCAAAACCAGCTTGCTGCCGGTGGGCAGTTTGATCTCATCCGGAATATTGTCACTCATTTTTTCCAACATATCTTTCCTTGTTTTTTCCCGGCAGCATCATCTTTTTTTACGCAGTTCACTTTTGGCGCGCCGGAACTGCTGAACCAGAGGACGCCGCGAAGGACATACATAGGCACAGGCGCCGCACTCAAGACAATCCATCACATGATCTTTCAGCGCCAAATCAAAGCGTCCGCCTTCTATGGAAGCACAAAGAAGACAGGGCATCAGCTTCATGGGACACACTTCCACGCATCTGCCGCACCTGATGCAGGGGGAAGAGGAAAAATTCAGCGCTGCCTTCGGGGGCAGAAGCAGGATGCCGGAAGTATTTTTGGCAATGGGAACATCAAAAGATCTCTGGGCAAATCCCATCATAGGACCGCCCAGGATCAATTTGCCGGGTTCTTCGGTGATGCCGCCGGCAAGTTTAACAGCCTCAATGACAGGAGTTCCGATCCTCAGTTTGAAGTTGCCGGGGCTCCTGACAGCTTCACCGCTGACGGTAACGATCCTTTCAATCAGAGGGATCCCCTGCAGAACAGCATCAGAAACGGCAGCCGCGGAGCCGGCATTCTGAACCACACATCCGGCATCAAAAGGCAATCCGCCGGGAGGCACACTTCTGCCGGTCACTGCGTAGATCAGCTGTTTCTCAGCCCCCTGAGGATAACGGACTTCAAGAAGCTGTACTCTGACAGAAGTGCCGGCAGATGCCATTTCAAGGGCGGCTACGGCATCAGGTTTGTTGTCTTCAACACCGATGATGATATTTGAAACATCAAGAAGTTTCCCCATGACAGCGGCACCGGTAATGACCTTTTGGGGATACTCTGCCATAAGTCTGTGATCAGCTGTAAGATAAGGTTCGCACTCGGCGCCGTTGATAATCAGCGTATCCACTTTTTTCCCGGGGGGCACAGCAAGTTTCACATGAGAGGGGAATGCGGCACCGCCCATACCTACGATACCGGCTTTTCTGATCCGCTCCAGCAATTCGGCGCCGCTTTTTTCCTGCCACTTTTCCCAACAGTCAAAAGGAGCACTGCCGTGATCGTTCCCGTCAGAGACGATCACCACGGCCTGAACGGATCCCCCCATGGGTCCGGGAACGTCAACGATGCCTTCCACAGTACCGCTGGTGGGAGCGTGAAGATCTGCGGAAACAAATCCGTCAGCTTCGGCGATCAACTGATACTTCCTGACCTTGTCACCTGCGGCGACGCAGGGTTTCGGGGGACGTCCGGCATTTTCCGCCAGGACAACATAATATTTCTCAAGCAAAGGAGCCTCTATAACACAACAGCTGTCAGTCAATTCTTTGCCGTCGTATTCCGGATGCATTCCCCCTTTGAAACTTCTGATCTTGCTCATTTTTCATCCTTCTTCCAATTCGGATCATGGGTCTCAATACGGTGATGTTCCCGGGCGGAAAGAAGCGCTCCGGTGGGACACTGTATCTTTTCGACATCCTCTTCGCCGGGTAAAGTTTCAGCTTCATAGTTGACAGAGGCAAGAGTGCCGGAAATGGTAAACTGATCTGAAGAATATCTGGCACATTTGCGACAGCCGATGCATCCGACCTTGCACTGTTTGCGTTTTTCAGCACCTTTTTCCGGTGAGTTGCAGTAGACATGGATCTCAGCGTCAGCAGGAACCAGAGCGATCACATGCCGGGGACACACATCGGCACATTTGCCGCATCCCACACAGAGTTCCCGATGTACCAGCGCCAGATTGTTGACGATTTCGATGGCTCCGAAAGGACAGACATTGGCACAGCTCCCCATGCCGAGGCATCCGTAACGGCACCCTTTCGGTCCTCCGGCGACAACAGCGGCAGCATTACAGTCGCAAACCCCATTGTAATTGAGCCGTTCCTTAGTCTGGAACATATCACCGCCGCAACGGACAACAGCTCTCTTGCGGACTCCGGATCCGGCAGATATTCCCAGAGCAAGAGCAATGGCGTTGATTTGTTCCTGACTGGAAACGGGACACCGGGAGGGGAGATTTTCACCGGCAACCACGGACTTGGCAAAAGCGGCACACCCCGCCTTGCCGCATCCGCCGCAGTTGGCGCCGGGAAGAAGTTCCCGGACAAGTTCAACCCGGGGATCCGTATCAACTTTGAAAATACGCGCAAAAAGGGCAATGATCACCCCGAGAAGGGTTCCTGTGATCCCCATCAGCAGCAGAGCACCTGTCAGCATATACATAAAAATCGCGCCTCCGGAATTTCTTATCAGCAAAGGCCGGAAAAACCGACAAAGGCCATGGCAAGGATCCCTGCCGTAACAAGGCCGATAGGAATGCCTTCAAAGGCTTTAGGAGGCGAAGCCAGCTCAAGCCTCTCTCTGAGACTGGCAAAAATCAGCAGCGCGATCGCAAAACCGATACCGGAAAAACACCCGAAAATGGTGGCATCAATAACAGAGCGTCCGGCATTGAAATTCAGTGCCGCCGAACCAAGAACGGCACAGTTGGTGGTGATCAGGGGCAGATAGATCCCCAGTGCCTGATAAAGTCCCGGAGTCAGTTTCTGCATGACGATCTCAATGACTTGAACGAGTGCAGCAATGACCAGAATAAAGATCAGCACCTGAAGAAAGGAAAGATCGATGACCTTGCCGTTCCATGAAAATTTCAGCAGATAGTTGTAGATCAGAGAGGTACAGAATGAAGCAACTGTCATCACAAAAACAACAGCGCCCGACATTCCCAGTGCCGTACTGATACGTTTGGAAACTCCCAGAAAAGGGCAGATCCCGAGAAAGCGGGTCAACACAAAGTTGTAAACCAGCGCCGCTCCTACTGTAAGTTCAAGATATTTCATTGCAAGTCATGCACTCCCAGAGTATTCTTTTGCCTAATATAGCAGAAAAAACTTCTTTGTCAAATTTTTTGGACTTGTCAAAGTCATTTTTTGCAGAAAAAGAAGTGTTTAGCTGTTTGTTTATTTAATATAAACTGCAACTATACATTTTTCAAGTCTCCGTCAGAAAAAGTTATGATTTTGCAATGTGTGCATTTTCAATGCCGGAAAACAGCGGCGGTGGAAAAAAGAATTCTGCAATGGCTCCCGGAAATTTCTTGACTTTGAAGAAAAATGATGGTATAATATGTAAAATGTCTTTGATTTTTAAAAGGAGCTTTTTAATGAAACTGCAATTTCTCACCCGGTTCCGTGATATTCTCTGGTTCAGTGCCAAACGTTACACCGTCGACAATCACAGTCAGCGCGCTGTTGCCTTGACTTATTACACTGTTTTTGCCATCGTTCCCATGGCAGCACTGCTTTTCGGCATCGCCAAAGGATTTGATCTTGATGTCAGATTGAAAGAAGAGTTGAGCCGTCAGCTTTATCAGCACAAGGAGATCCTGGAATGGGTTTGTAAATTTGCCGACACCACTTTGAAACAGGCTCAAGGCGGGATCGTCGCCGGCGTCGGTATCATTGCTCTGATCTGGACCGTGCTCTGGCTCGCGTCAAACATTGAGAGAGCATTCAACGATGTGTGGGGACTGCCTACGCGCAAAAATATTTTCCGCCGCTTCAGTGATTATCTGGCGCTGATACTGCTGACTCCTCTGATGCTGGTCATCGTGGGAGCTTCCGGTGTGGCGCTGCGGAGCGTGTTCAACAAACTGGCAGAAGCCGCTCCGGATCTGGGTTCGACACTTCCCTGTGTATTTTCTCTTGCGGCAGATCTTTCTCCGCTGGTTATTTCCATTGCCGTTTTTACGTTGATCTATCTTTTTGCTCCGAACACCCGCGTCCGCTTCTGTTGTGCGCTGCTGGCAGGGATCATCGGAGGGGTTTTGTTTCAGCTGCTTCAGGATGGTTTTCTCTTTCTCCAAAGCAACATTTTCAAATACAACCGGATCTACGGAACCTTTGCAGTGCTTCCTCTCTTTCTGGTCTGGCTCCAGTGGTCATGGCAGATCGCTCTTTTCGGAGCAGAGATCGGATATGTCAGCCAGAATCTTGATACCGGTATTTTTGACGGCAAAGGGGACTCTATTGAAAATCTGCTTCTGCGCCGCGCCGATCAGATCTCCTGTGCGGCAATGATCTACAGCTCCTTCGCACGGAACGAAGGCAGTGTTTCCTTTGCGACCCTTACCAAAGAGATAAATCTGCCGGGGACTCTTCTTGCTTCACAGCTTCACGAACTCTGCCAGAAGCGCATCATTTACGCTCTCAATAACGAAGGAAATATCTCTTATGCCCCCGGGTTCCCGACTGACAGTTTCACCGCCGGAGACTGCCTTGCAAAATTGAACGGCAACGATGAGCTCCCTGCGACGCAGATCGAAATACTCAACCGCACTCTGACACTGCTTAAAGGATTTGAAGAAAAAAACCGCCATTCAGAAACAGATCCCCTTCTGAAAGATCTCTGAGTTCTTCCGGTAAAAAAGGGGAGTGTTCCTTTATTGAGGTGCACTCCCCTTTTTATTATCTTCCTTTACTGTTCGATCTTTTCCAGAGCCTCATCAACACTTTGCATCAATCCCTCAAGGGAGTCGCGGAAAAAGCGTTCCCTGTTTTCCGGCAGCGCACCAAGGGCATCAAGTTTTTTTGCCATTTCCAACAGTCCCTGCTTCAAAGTCCGGGTCTTCTCAGGCGTAAAATGCAAAGAGTGGTGATAGTCGCCGCAACCGGTGAGAAGCTGATACATCTCATCACAGTATACAGCAACGTCAGAAGCACGGCTGCCGAAAAGTCGGGTAAAAATCTCTTTGCGGATCCTCACAGGATCATTATCATTTTTGTTCCACAGTACTCTTCCGGCGCAACAGAGCTGAAGATTGGCAGGTTTATCCCATGAACTGTGACACTGGCAATCCACCATACCGTCAAAGTTCAATCGGTCAAAATCATTGAAATAGCGGCACAGATACTCCGGATCATAACTCATGTAGTGACGGTCGGGATTCTGTATATGGGTGATATAATTGAAAAGCAGACATGGGATATCCTCACCCACGATCTTCCGCCAGGCAGCGTAAGCAGCATAGTGGTCGTGATTGATGATCCGCATATCGTTGGCATCATCGTGAGAAGCGTTGTTCCGGTAGTCCGGGATCCATCCGGGCAAACGGCACTTTTCATCATCAAGAGTGTGGAAATAGCAGTGGCGCCAGACGGCAAGGTTCAAGATCACATTATTGAGACCTTCCAGAAAGTTCGAGGTGGGTTCTTCCAAGGTTTCAAAGTACATGATGCACTCAAGTTTCAGCTCCGGAAGCTCCTTCTGTGCCCACAGCGCCACTTTCCGGAAAATCTCCATGTACCAGTTGCTGAAAGGTACTTTCAAACACTCTTCGCACTGGCACTTGTTGTCATAACCATCCCCCAGCCAGATGGCAGCAATATCCATTTCGTGATGGTGTTCTTTCAGGTAGCTGATGATGTGTTCAACGTAGATATCGCGCACTTCCTCCCGGCAGAGACAGATCTGGAACCAGGTGGAAACCGCCACAAGAGCCTGTTCATTGACCTTGCCCTTTGCCTGAAGAAGCGCCCGGCCTTCTTCGGGAGTCATGTTGTGGTTTGCCGCATAATGTTCAGGGACACCGTAATTCCAGCCGTGACCGCCTCTTTCTATGAGCAGTCCATATTTCCGGGCGTACTCCACCATGGTCTGTTTTTTGAGCGCGATCTCTTCGCGTTCCTCCCATGACTTCTCTTTGAGAAGATACTCCACATGCTGCAAGGGGTGGACTCCGTCAATGACCGAATACTCATCCCCGGGACGCTCCACATCGAAGCCTTCCATAAAGAAGATGTTGTACTTGTTCTGCACCATGAAGCGGATAAGATCATATCCCTCCTGAAGATTTTCCACATCAGGAGCTGCGGCAATGCCTCTGAAAGAGCGGTCGGCACTTTCACTGACATGAAAATCATCAATGGTGAACTCAACATTTTCAGGGATGATCTCCCCTTCCCTTCCGGGATAAATAAAATCAAATCCGAAAGAGCGCAGATAGTCAAAGATACCGTAAAGCACGCTGCGGGAATTGGAGCCTTTGATATAAAGTCTGCCATTTTCTGAATTCAAAGAGAAGGAGTCTTTGAACTTTGAACTTTCTTCTGAAATAAGAAGTATATCCGCGTCATCAGAGAGAGCACATTTGACAAAAACACCTTTCCCGTATGAAATCAGCTCATCTGCCGCCACTTGCAGCACAGGCGCATCGGCAGGAGCAAATACTTTGTATGTCATAGTCCTTTGTTTCCTTTTCAAAAAAATTTGTCCGCAATATCAAGATAATGAAGCCAGTCAATTTCGTTTTGAGCGTGTTTTCCGGGACGGATATGGTAGCTGATATCAGAGGTAATGACCGTTCCCACGGCCTGACGGTGAGAACTTTTCAGCACATCCGCCCCGAAAAGGGAATAAACTTCACCCGCATGGAACGCCCCCAGATATTCGCCGTAAGGATCGCTCCAGATATCATTTTCAGCGCTGGCGACCACCAGTTTGCGGGGAGCGATAAGAGACATGAGAAAATGCTGGTCGAAGTTCTGAGTTTCTTCGTTGGCAATGTAAAAGGCGGTTCTTTTGATGAACCAATGGGGCATGGCGGTCACAAGATAAACGTAAAGTTCCCCGAAACGCCGCTTGGTCAAAGCGGCGCCGCCCAATCCTGAATTGTTGGCAATGACGATCTTGAAGCGTTCATCAAGCGCCCCTGCCCACAGGGCAGTCTTGCCCAGACGGGAGTGTCCGTGAAGCACAGTTTTGCTGCTGTCAAACTCTTTTGTCTCTTCCACAAGATCCATGAGTCTTGAGCATCCCCATGCCCACGCGCCGATGGAGCTGTACTTTTCGTGTCCCCGTGAATAGCCATTGAAATCTCCGAAAAGAGAGTAGATACTGTCGCTCCAGCCGTCAATATGATCCGGGAAGAAATCATTGTAACTTGCGGTACAGCATCCGTACCCTCTGGCGATGACCATTTCAATGCTGTTGCGGAAAGCATGGCAGGAACGCTGTTCTTCGGTGAGAAAACTTTTGTCATCGTTGAGCAGACCGGTCATCCGCACATCTTTTTCATTAGTAATGGTGTGATTGCCTTTGAAATTCAAATTGATGAAAACAGGCACCTTGCCTTTGGCGCCGGCAGGAAAATAGAGCAGCACCGGCACAGTGTGCTGTTTACCGTTATTCATCTTGAAAACAATGTCTATCTCTTTTCTGACAGCTTTGCCGTTGAGGGCATCCTTTTTACAGCTGATCTCTTTGTACTCAACGGCATCCGGCATGGGGGGAACTTCGCCGTAAAGCTCATTTTTGAAAAGCTCAATGATCTCCTGCCGCCGGGAGTTCTTCCACTCAGCAGCAGACGCAACTCTGCTGCCGTCGGCTTTCAGGAGGGGGGATTCCACCGTATAAGGCAGAATGGCAGACTCATCGTAATTGAGCAATCCCACAACCTCTCTTTCACAGGCTCTGTCGGTGTAGAAGTCCATGTTTTCGTGGGTTGCGACAAACTCTTTTATTCTTTCAACGTAGTTCATATAAAAAGCTCCTTGAAATCATTTCTGTAACATTGAGTCCCGAAGCGGGGAAGATCTTCGGCAAAGAGAAGCATACCTCCGGTGCGCAAACGTTCACCGGATTCCAGAATTTCCAGCATCGCCCGCCTCTGGGAGCTGTCACGCGGTGCCTGTGAAAGATTTTCATAATCCCTGCCGAAAAGAAAAAACATGCCGTCTCGCCCGGAGGAATCATGGGGAAAAAGGTAACACTCCCGCATGAGCTTTGCCAGATTGGAGTCAGGCATTTTTTCTTCAAACTGAGTATTGAAGATCCAGGAGTGGCAGATGAAGATCTCCCGGAACTTTCCGGGATTTTTCCGGCTGAAAAATGCAACTGCTTTCTGAAAGGAGTCTAAAGCCCGTTCCGGTGTCATTCCGCCCCCCGCAGGGATGTGCATATCTATCATGATCTCCCCCGGACGCAGGATACACTCCCACTCCGCTTTAGAAAAACACCGCCGCTCCGGCAACGCAAAACCGGCAGGCGAGATCACATTTCCATACCAGTTTTTTTCATCTTCTTCCAGTTTGGAACACCACGCGCCGCTGCCGTAAGGATCGTTTTGCTGAAGCACGAAACCGCGGGAATTGTAGTGGACTTCAGAGGCGGAAAGCATGATTTTTATTCTGCTTTTCCGGTTCCGGAGCACAATTCCGAAAGGGGAAGTTTCCATAAGTTTGAAGTTGAAACGTCCCAGCTGGACCAGACGGCACGCCAGATAAACACGCATCCAGTTTATTGCCGGAAGGGCTATATGGGGCGCTTCCCCCCGT
Organism: Lentisphaeria bacterium; assembly: GCA_017507125.1. Taxonomy (GTDB): domain Bacteria; phylum Verrucomicrobiota; class Lentisphaeria; order Victivallales; family Victivallaceae; genus UBA1784. The sequence continues at coordinate 42,264 of JAFWBQ010000113.1, read as the reverse complement.
TTGACCTGAGCTTCAAAAGCATCGGTATAGACTCTGAGTGTATCCCGGATGATCTCTTGAGTAAACCCTTCGTTCCGGTAATTTTCAATGGCATCCCGCAGTATGCCGCATGCGACAAGAGCAACTGCTGAAAGGGGTTCCGGAAGAAGAAAATCAGCAAATCCTGCATGAGATGCCCCGGAAGAAAAGGAGAGCTGCTTTATCCGGTAGTAAAAATGCCACATATAAGCTGCCAGATCGGGATTTTTTTCAACCGTTTCCGCGGCAGAGTAAAGAGAATTCATCACGCTGCTGCTCAGAGAAAAGAACCTCTGTAATGCGTCAAGCACCTCTTTTTGCAGAAAAAATATTTTTTCCGGCATGTTGACAAAGGAATCCCCCCAGCCGGGCAGGATCGCCTTGATCTGTTCTTCACATGCCCCCAGGCGGCGCAGCGTCTCCACGCCGTTTGACTGAGGAATACACAACTTATCCATATATTATTACAACTTCTTCACTTAAACTCCTGACAGGCAGAGAAAATCAGTTGATCTCCTCGATCTTGACATCATCAAACCAGGCAGTACCCGTAGCATTGATGATCCGCAAATTGAAAATGGCATTTTTCCCCTGAGGAAGATCTCTGCCGTCAAATTCAAAGCTCATTCTCTGCCAGTCGCAACTTCCCTTGAGCAGGTTCTGAGGAGGGAACCAGCGGTTCACAGGATCAGCCAGATTGAGAACGACACCGCCGAAACGGTTGTTGATCCTGATATTTTCAAGTTTCACCACGCAGCTGAGCCGGTATCTTTTGAAGGGTTTGAGTTTTTTATTCAAAGTCCAATAGGCGATCCCGGCGCCCCGCTTGTCAGAAACAATTTTCATGGAAGCGGGCGCACTGAAAAAGACTTTTTCATCCCGGTGGGTATTGGCATTGCCGATCCATCCCTCGATCCAATTGCGTTTTGAGTCGGCGATTCCCCAGTGCCGTTTGCTCCAGGGACAATTTTTCAAAGAGAAATCCCCTTGTATCAGCAGATTTTTACCATCGGTCCCCATGGTTCCGAAGTTCTGGAGATCGTGGAACCCATGCTGAAGCTGATTGCTCCAGGTGTAAAGCACCTCGATATCCTTTTTATCTTTAACGATGCGGTTCCGGTTGAAGTTCACAGGGAAACGTTTTTTGTTGATCTTGCCCAAATTGGCAAGGGGGATACGGACTTCAGTTTCAAAACCGCCCTTGACGGGGGAGATCCTGACTTTTGCATCTGAGTTCCATTTCCAGTTATGGGTGAAGTTTCTGCCGTGTTTGGTATTCATGCAGTCAGCGACTTTCCCCAGACTGTTCACAAGGATCTGATAATAATGCTTTCTGTCTCCGGAAGGGTTGAGGAATATTTCAACAGAGTTGTCCTGCCAGATGTTTGTATCATCAAATTTCCTGTTGACAGCCACGATATTTTTCATCTCAGGCTCCATGCAGCGGAACCTGATGCAGAGCTCTTCACCCATAAAAGCTGCGGCGACGCGTGTCTCAACACTCTTGACCTCTTTGACATTTTTTCTCTTTTTGTTGATGTGAGGGATGAGATAAATTTCGTTTTCATAACGGTCGCCGATATTGAAGTGAAGAGAGTTGATCAGATTGGAGCGATCGCTGTACTCTTTTGCAGCAGCCTTGATCCCGTCAAAGTAAACTTTTCTGAAAAGCTCAATACGCTTCTTTACAAGGGGATCATTATTGACTTTGGCGGCAGCGCGTTTCAGAGCGGAGTCAAGTTTGGCGATCACTTCAGGGGAATAGACCTCTTTCCAGAGTTCATCTTCAGAGGGGGGCGCTCCGATGGGGCCGAGATTGGTTTCAACCACTCTCCCGGTGATTTTCTTGCTCCACAGATTTTCAATGGTAGAAAAGAACTCTTTCATCTCAGGAGCAGCAGCCTTGAACATGAGGCTGTAAAACTCTTCAACGGCCTTTGCATAGTCAAATTTATTGTCCCACGCCACCTTGGAAAAGATGTAGTAGTTGAGGGCATTGTAAAGGAAGACCTTCCCTTCACTCTGCATGAAAGCGCCGAAGATCAAATGAGAAAGGGAACTGTAATATTTGCCCACCACATGGGGCGCATGACAGGGGATCCCCGGCATGGTCAGGGTGGAAAGTTTGTTGCAGTAGTTCCACAGCCACACCCGTTTGTTGATTTTTTCGCCCCAGCCGCGGATCAAATTTTCAGAGTTTTGAAACCCTTTGCCGTGCATGAACCAGGGGCCTCCGTCGGCGACCATGATCATAACGTTCTCAGGCAGTTTGACGGCAGGAACTCTTCCGTAAGGACGGTATCCCATCATAGTCACGATGCCGGGGACCTTCTCTTTTTTCAGGCGGTTGGCGATATCGGCGACAAGATTCCACATAAGGTCAGTGGCATAATGAGTCTCTTTGGTATATTTCTTTTTACAAGGAGCACACTGGCAAGGCTGAAATCCATCCTGGGGCATAATATCAGCATATCCGGGGTAATGGGGCTGAAGTTTCCATGCAAGACTTTTTTTGAGAGAGGGACGGTGGTCAGCGTTACGCAGCAGCAAAGCCTTGGCGTCCTGATAGATCTCTTCGGTGATCTTGCTTGAATAACAAAGCTGTCCGGGGAAACTCATATTTTTTTTGTTGCTCCGCAGGCCATTTTGCAGAAGGGCAAAATATTCAGGATGATCGGGGAAACGCTCTATGTAATTGAGCTTGGTCAATCCGTGGCAGCTGGGGATAAAGATGGTTTGAAGACGATGACGCAGCTGATTGAGATTTTTTGCCGGATTCACAATGGCTTCCGGCTTCGGGCCCTCAAAGTATCTGCCGTCATAAAAAACGGAGTAATTACGCATCAGGTAATCGGGGCGTTCAAAGATGTCAAGCTGAGGAAGAGCGATAAATCTCATCCGGGGAATGACCGTTCCCAGTTCCCCCGGGAAATAGAATCTGACTCCGGCAAAACGTTCAAGGAAATCGTACACACCGAACAATGTGGCGCGTTCAAAGTGGAAACTCCAGGCTCCGCCCCGGGGAAGGAGTTTTTCCACATCAGCGTCACCGTCTCTTCCGGCAATGAAAAGATTGGAACCGGCGGTTTTGATCACAAAACCGTCTCTGGGGAGTTTTTCCCCGTCAATGCCGGCACTTTTGCTCCACTTGTTGAGACCGAGAACAATGGCGTCCCCGGCGGCGGGGAGCTCATGCTTCACAGGAAGCGTCACCCCCAGTACCTGTCCAAGAATATTCTGGAGTTCTTTTGCGGCAAACCGGGTAACTTTTGACGCCCTGGCATCAATGACAATAACACTTTTCGCAGTGATTGCAACACGGGTTTTCTGCCCGATCACAACCCGGCGCGAAGGAAGATTTTCAGGATAAAGAGGAAGAGCCGCCTGACAAAGGGAACCTGCTGCAATCAATAGAAAAGCAAAACTTCTTTTCATTTAATAAATTCCTTACATATTCTTGAATCGATCTGTTTTTAATATAACTTCTCAATATTCAAGATACAAGTGCTAAATAAAAAAACCGTTCTCTTTATAACGGAGAACGGCTTTGAGAAGCAAAAGCTCTTTTTAACGGGCGTCGTAGCGGACTTCACCGTCAACCATGGTGACTTTGCAGTTGAAGTCACTGTCAAGGAGCACGATATCGGCGGCAAATCCGGGTTCGATCTTGCCGATGCCCTGGAGTCCGACGGCATTGGCGGCGGAAAGAGAACTGGATTTGACCAGCTCTTTAAGGGGGAGACCCGTGACTTCGCTGATGTTCTTGACGGCAACAGCCAGCTGCAGAGTACTTCCGGCAAGGGCACCGCCCTCTTTGAGCCTTGCGGCGCCTTCGGAAACGATCACAGGCAGACCGCCCAGTGAATACTCGCCGTCAGGCATACCGGCGGCACGCATGGCATCGGTGATCAGCACAACATGGTCAGGACCTTTGACTTTGAAGACCAGCTGGATCATGGCGGGACTGATGTGGAGCTTGTCGCAGATCAATTCAGCGTATACATCATCGTGGAGCAGTCCGGCGCCCACCAGACCGATATCCCGGTGGTGGAGAGGTGACATCTGGTTGCAGAAGTGAGAAAGGTTCCGCAGACCGTTGTTGTAGGCAGCCATAAATTCAGGATATTTGGCGGCACTGTGGGTGCAGGAGGGGGTGATGCCCATGCTCAGGAGTTCGCCCACCAGCTCGGCTCCGCCCTCTTCTTCAACGGCGAAGGTGATCTTTTTCACAGGGAAGATGGCGTTGAGACGTTTCACCTCTTCGATATCGGGCTTGCGGACGTAGGCAGGATTCTGAGCGCCGGTGCATTTGGGGTTGATGAAGGGTCCTTCCAGATGGACGCCGGGGATCTTGCAGTAGTTCTGCTTGTAGGCGGCGATGGATTTCAAAGCGGCGGCAAGTTCCTCTTCAGGGAGAGTCAAAGTGGTGGGCAGCAGAGTGGTGACACCTTCGGCAAGTTTGTTCTTTGCCATGACTTCAACGCCCTCTTCGGAGCCGTCGCAGAAGTCAAAGTTGTTCCTTCCGTGGCAGTGGACATCCACAAAACCGGGCATGGCAGTCATGCCGGTGCCGTCGATGACGGCAACGCCTTCCTTGACGATGGGAGTAGCAGAAACCTGAGCGACCTTGCCGTTTTCGATAAGGATATAAGCCTTTTCGATATCCACACCGGGGGAGACCAGACGACAGTTGCTGATGATTGCACTATTCATATCAATATTCCTTTCCTGATTGGTAAAAACGCTTCTTCTCTTATAATATAACAGTTCAAAGCGGAAATATCCATAATAAAAAAGTCAAAAAAATATCTTTTTTGACAAATTTTTGTTGAAAAATCCTTCATTGCAGGTTATATTCTTGCAATTTGAGGTATATTATCATGAAAGAATCATCTGTCATCATCATCGGGAGCGGAAACGTCGCCGCCTTTCTCGCCCGGAACATCGCTTCGCGCGGCATAAAGATCTGCCGGATCATTTCAAGAAATGAGGCACGGGGGAAAAGTCTTGCCGCTGAGGTAAACTCTCTGTGGAGCAATGATTTTTCCCGTCCTCAGGATGATGAAGGGATCATCATAAGTGCCGTCAAAGATTCTGCGGCAAAAGAGGTTTGGGGGAAGTGCCGGTTCGGGAACTGCCTGGTTCTTCATACAGCGGGAACTCTTCCCCTGAGCGCCCTTGTGGAGTATGCCCCCAACTGCGGCGTACTCTATCCGCTGCAGACCATCTCAGCTGCAAGAGAGCTTGACAGCAGAAATGTGCCGTTGCTCATCGAAGCGAACTCCCCCGGAAACCTTGAAAGACTCCGCCGTTTTGCCCTCACCCTCTCAGATAAAGTCACAGAAGCAGACTCCGCTGTCCGGGGAAAACTTCATCTGGCGGCAGTTTTTGCAAACAACTTTGCCAATCTCTGTTTCCGTATTGCCTGGGAACTGGCGGAAAAAGAGGGGCTTGATCCCGGACTGCTGCTGCCGCTCATCGAGGAAAGCTGTGCAAAGCTCCGGACTCTTTCCCCTGCCGAAGCCCAGACGGGACCCGCTGTGCGCTGGGATGAAAATGTCATTCAAAAGCATCTGGAACTCCTTTCTGCCATGCCTGAAACTGCAGATTTCTACCGTCTGGCAAGTTCTGAGATCCACCGCAGAAAAAAACATTTTCCCTTCTGACTGCAAAAAAAGACATTCCGGAGAAAAATCTCCCCGGAATATCTTTTATTTTATGACTCTTGAAAGCGGCTTCCGCCGGAATTCAGAACTTCACGTGAGCCACGAAGCTCAAAGGACTTCTGCGGCAAAAGCTGTGGTCCATTCAGAACCGACGCTCTGAAAATATTTCCATTGAGTATTGTCGGCTCCTTTGACATAAAGGACACCGATATCTCCTTTGGCAGAGCGGATACGCAAATCATCAATACCGTCATTGTCAAAATCCGCGATCTGCTCAATAGTATTGGCATTGGTACAAAGACCGATAAAACTGTCAACAGAACCGTCATCCACGATCCAGGCGCCGATCCAGTTGTTCTCATTGTTTCTGAGCAGCACATCGTCGATCCCGTCGCCATTAAAGTCACCGGTGCCGATGATTTCCATTTTGGCGGCAAGTGTATCAAGATTCTTCCACTTGACGGTACTGTCGCTTTGAGTCAGGAATGTTCCGGCAAATCCGGTATTGTGACGCAGGACGACATCATCTCTGCCGTCTCCGTTCAAATCGCCTATGGCAGAGACATCCCATTCCAGCCCCAGACCTTTGAGATAGTGCCAGCCGGTGCCGTCGGTTTGGAAGAATCCCAAATCTCCACTCTTGGCACGCAGAAGGAGATCTGTGGCTCCGTCACCGTTGAAATCCCCCAGACCGAGAACATTGGTTGTTGCATTGACATTCATAACGCCCTGATAGCCTGTGATCTTGCCGGCGGCGACTTTCCAGACGCCGACACTGGAACCGTCAGTGTAGAAAATATCCTCTCCATCGTTTTCGCTTCCGTAAGCGGTTCCGGTACCGAGGATCACTGTGCCGTTTTTCACATTGGTCAGATTGCCCCAGGAAATGACCGAAGCATTTCCTGTTGCCAGCCAGGCACCGGCGTATCCCTGTTTGGTGTGGTGCAATATCACATCCGCCAGACCGTTGTTGTCAAGATCATTCTTGCCGGCGAGTTTTTCCACTGCCTTGATCGTAAGGGTAAGATCCTGGTGGGAAAGCATGAGATTGCCCGCTTGCAGTGACAAACTGTAAGAAATGTCATCATAGACCAGCGCCTCACCGTTGACGGCGAGATCACCTAATTTTTCCCCGCCATCGTTATAGAGGGCAACAGAATAAAGCCAGTCTGCATTCTGAGCAAGTTTGTAGACACCGTCTGTCAGAGAGTAAGAGACCGTAATGGAGTACTGTGGAGCACCATCGATGCGGGAAAGATCATTGATGAGGAATCCGTCTGATGCTTTACGGCCAACCAGAGAAAAGTCGATAACAGACCCGGAATCGGCATAAACTTCAGAATCGGCAGAAACAGTTAATGTACCTCTATGTATTCCCCCATCCCAAATGTAAAGGTCGGCACCTTCATTGAGGACGGTGTTACGCACTTCGCCTCCCCCCCAGATGGTCAATTCGCCTCCGGTAATGGCATTGTTGGCAGTAGAACCGCCGGACCAGACATAAAGGGCTCCGTCTGAATTGACGGTATTATTGTAAGCTGCTCCATAATCGTAAATATTCAGATCACCGTGGTTCACAATTGTGGCTCTTGCGCAGCCGTATTTCCAAACATTCAGCGTGCTGTATTCGTCCAGTCTCGTCCGGCTTATCAAACCGCCTTCGGAGACATGCAATGCGCCGTTGCTTGCAACAGTATCAAGGGCAATACCGTAGTCATAAACATAAAGTTCACTGTTTGAATCCACAAATGAACTGTTGGCAAGACCGCCGGCAATGAGTGCTGCTGCGTTGTTTTCAAGATGGGCACTGTGAACGACACCGCTGGAGTGGACGATGACCTTTCCCTGATTGGCTGAAACACGATTGGCAACGCCACCGCTGGAAACGATACAGCTGCCGAGGTTCCCTGATGTTCCGCTGACAATGGTATTGTTGGCATTTCCGCCGCTGAAAACGACGATACAGCCCTTAGAAGTATTTTCAACGGTCGTTTCGTGGGCAACGCCGCCTGAAAAAACATGTAATTCAGCCCCCCGGACATGGTTTTTAAATGCGATGCCTCCATCTGAAACAGTAATGAAACTATCTTGCACGATCTCCATGTTTTTAGCCATACCGCCGCTCCAGACAAAAGCTGCGGCGTATGTGACGGAACCGTCCCGGAGCACACCGCCTTTCATAACGTATGCTTTACCGCCTGATCCAACATTACGGGCAGAAGTCGTGTGTTCCACATCAGATGCTGAAAAATTGCTGACATAAACCCCCGTATAGTCCTGCCTGAAGGTGATCGTGCCTCCCTCATGGACTCTGAGATTGCCGGCACCGGGAGTCCACACAACATTAGAAGCAGTTCCACCGCTCCAAACTTCCAAAGTTCCACCGCTTTCAACAGAAACGCCGGAGACGCTCCCGCCTTTGAACACATACAACGAACCGACGATCGATCCGCCGTCCACACTGGGATTTGAAGTTACGTTACCGGTGTGATCGCACTGAACGACCCCCTGATAGGAGCTTGAATTTATGTAAGAGATCTCAGCTCCGGGAGCTGTAGAAATCGTCCCTTGTCCAACACGCCAGTTGACTCTGGCGGAACCGCCGCGATGCACATGCAAAGTTGCCCCGGAGTTCAGAACGGCATTGTAGACCTCTCCTCCTTCTGAAACGACCATCCGGCCGCCGGAGCTCATAAAGGCATGGGTTATGTAACCGCCTGACTCAACGACAGCACTGCCGCGATTCCCCAGAGAAACATAAATGCCCCTTCCGCCGGAGGAAATATTGAGCAAACTGCTGCTGCAGACATTTACTCCTGAAACAACACCGTTCTCCAAAACGGTCATAACACCGCCGTTAGTTGCCAGAGTTCCAGTCTGAAGTAACCCCCTTACGATGATATTGACATTAGATGCGCTGGCTCCACTTGCACTGACCCACCGGGCAACACCGAAAACTTCCAAATCTGCATTTGAACCTGTAATAGAGATCGAATTGGCACTTCCTCCGTTGCCAACCCGCATGAAACCACCATAAGCCAGTGTTGTCCTTGAAGTATACCCGCCATTGGAAACATAGAGTTTTCCGCCGTAATTGACAGTACCGTTTGTAAGAACCCCATCAGACAGAACATACATGGACATTCCGGATGAAATGATAGATCCACTTAATGTTGTTCCTGACGATAAGATTTGCCTGGACATAGCCCCCTCCTTAGTTAAAATTTTCAGTGTGTATGATTACAGGTTGTCAAAACAGAGTATACCTTAAAAAATTGTATATTGCAACCCTTATCGTGCATATTTTCATAAAAATATTGATTTTCTTTGTAATATTTAAGAATACCAAACAGTTGTCTGTGGTTTCGGCAGTGTCTGGATTTGCTTTCCAAAGGGCAAAAAAAGCTGCCTTCCCCATTACGGGGAAAGCAGCTGTTATCAAATGGATCAAACCTGAAATCAGCGGTAAAGCGGTCCGAAGTTGGCACAGGCACGGTAGTCTGCCCCCTCTTTGTCCATGCCGAAGGCGTTCCAGGCGGCGGGACGGTAGATCTTTTCCTCTGGCACGTTATGCATGCACACGGGGATCCGGAGCATGGAGGCCAGGGTGATGATGTCAGCACCGATGTGTCCGTAGTTGAAAGCTCCGTGGTTGGCGCCCCAGTTGGCCATAACACTGTAAACATCAGTAAAGGGACCTTTTCCGGTAAGGTTGGGCACAAACCAGGTGGTGGGCCAGGTGGGATCGGTACGCTTGTTGAGGACATCGTGGACCTCTGCAGGCAGCTCGTAAGTGTAACCTTCAGCGATCTGGATCACAGGTCCCAGCCCCTTGATGAGGTTCATACGGCTCAGGGTGATAGGCATACCGCCGCGGCTGATGAAGTTGGAGGAGAAACCGCCGCCGCGGAAATATTCAACACCGGCAGGACGCCACTGGGTGGCATCAAGGCACTTCTGAGCCTCAGCTTCGGTGATCTCCCAGAAGGGTTTCATCACAGGCTTGCCGTCACGGGTGCATTCGCCGGTGGCATCCAGAGTTGTGGCACCGGAGTTGAGCAGATGGATCAGACCGGGCACAGGAAGATCATATCCGGTAATACGCTTGACAGACTCCTTGCTCCAGAAGGTACGGACATCGGAGAATCCGGAGGCGGTACCGGTCAGCAAATGACCGAAAAGCATCATAATGCCGTTGAGAGCATCGTTCTCGGTGGCAACGACCATGGGCTCACGGATGCCGTTCCAGTCAAAGGAGCTGCACAACATGGCTTCGGTAAAGTCGCCGTTGGGGAAGTGGTCGGTCCACTGACGCTGTCCCTGGAAACCGCCGGCAACAGCGTTGTGACCGTCGCCCTCTTCACGGAATCCCATCTCAGAAAGACGGGGATTGCCCTGCATCAGGTCGCGGACGATCATAGCCATCTTGACCACAAATTCCCATTCGCTATCAAGCTGCTGACGGCTGTGACGGATCTTTTCAGGATTATTGTCGGCACCTTCTTTGCAGTTGGCTTTGACCCAGGCAAGAGCCTTTTCAAACTCTTCCTTGTCGTAGATGCCCTCTTCCATGCGGCGGATGATCTCGGTGCTGTCCACAGACTCACAGCGCATGTTGAAGTAATCCTCAAAGAGTTCAGGATTGACGATGGATCCGGCAATACCCATGGCAACACTGCCCACTGAAAGATAAGATTTTCCGCGCATCCATCCGGCAGCCACAGCGGCGCGTCCGAAAGCGAGAAGCTTTTCAGCCACATCAGCAGGGATGGAGGTATCGGCGGCATCCTGAACTTCGCGTCCGTAGATACCGAATGCGGGCACACCTTTCTGGGCATGAGCAGCAAGAACCGCGGCAAGATAGACCGCGCCGGGACGCTCAGTTCCATTGAAACCCCAGACAGCTTTCTGAGTCAGAGGATCCATATCCATGGTTTCGGAGCCGTAGCACCAGCAGGGAGTGACCGTCAAAGTGGCAGTAACGCCGCACTCGGCAAATTTTTTCTGACAGGCGGCAGCTTCCTGCACGCCGCCGATGGTGGTATCGGCAATAACGCACTCAACAGGACGGCCGTCAGGATAACGCAAATTGGCACTCAACAACTCTGCAGCTGCCTTAGCCATATTCATAGTCTGAACTTCAAGAGATTCACGGACGCCTTTGCGTCTGCCGTCAATAGTCGGTCTGATACCGATCCTGGGGGTGGTGATAACCATAATACTTCTCCTTGAAAAAAGTTGTCCGCATTTCAAGCGGTAATTTTAATTTCTGAAATCACCGTAGGGAGCCAACTCCCATCCTGCGGGTGAATTTTGCGGAATGGGACTGTACCCTGCGCGCTCGTACTCAGTACATCCTGCAGTTAATAAAAAAAGGAGCGCAAGTATCAGCAAGATACCTGAACGCCCCAACTTACAGCGAGTTGCGTGTTCCCTTTTCATCACGCTGTCGGCTCCCGACTTACTTGGAAGGGAAATAACGCTGCTGCAGCGTATTGAACAAATTATACTCCTTCATTTCAAGCACTTGGAACGTTACAGTTGCTCCAAGGGCAACGAAGGTCAGAACGATCACGGCAGTGAAGAACTTTGAGTTGAACATTCCGAAACTCCTGTAAAAATATCTCAGCGTCCGCTCTTCTTCTGTCCGGCAGCAGCAGGAGCGGCAGTTTTTTCGACCACGATCGTCACAATATCGCCGACCCGAATGGGTTTGGATTCAGGAGGAATATTGGCAATGGAACTGATTTCACCGACCTGAGAGATCTGGATTCTGGCAATAAACTCCTCCTGATTTCCGTTGCGGCGGGTCACAAGCATGGGAAGTCCGGCCTCGATATTGGGATTGACTTCAGAAACACGGTTGCCGATCTGCTGCTGAACAACAGTATATTTACCGGCATCAATAGCAATGTAACCGAACTTGGTATTAACGGCAATGACCTTTCCTTCAAAGGCGGCACGGGCTTCAGGAGATCCGGCATTCCAGGGGGTCATGGCCCCGCCGCGGGAATCAGAGAAACCTAAAGCACGCTGGAAGCTGGTGATCTGCATATCGCGGTCGCTGATCATGTTCTTCTGAGAAGCGATGGTGCCGTTCAAACGTCTGATATCACCTTCAAGGCGTCTCTTGGTGCTGGCAAGGTTCCGGCACTCACGATCTTTATCCTGAAATCTTTTGCGGTACTGATTGACAGCTGCATCAAGAGCTTTGATATTGGCTTCGGGCTGAGCAACGTTGACTCTGACGCCGAAGCTGCTCCCCAGACGGGCAATAAAGTAATCGTAGGCCTTCATGCGGGCACGCATGCTCTGAAGTTTGCTTTCCATAGGTTTCAAGGCATCACTTTCACCTTTAACCAGTTTGTTTCTGTCGATGGTCACATCGAAATCACGCCGCGCCATAGTTACGATAGCGGCGTAGCTTCTGTTGCGGTTGGCGATGGTATCTCTGACACCGCTGACCACATGCACAGTACTCTTATTATATGTGTCGATCCCTCTCAAAGTGGTGGCGTTGATATTGGCGCCGCTGTTGCCCACGATACCGTTGATACGCAGCAGAGCATCTGCAAGATGATTTCTCTCTACGATAACACTCTCAGCCTGGGCTGATAATTTAGGGAGCAGAGTCGACAAGTTGGCAAAATTTTCATGAGCAAGAGCACTCTGACTCAGCTCAGAACCGACTTTGGTACCGCTGTCTTTATCAAGAGCCTTGGCTGTTTTTTCAATTCCGGCGGCCATTTTTCCCCACCCCGCAACAAACTGACTGCGTTTTTCAAAAAGAAAATATGAAAACGTAGCAGCAACTGCCGAAAGCAGAAAAATCAGAATACTCAAGATGATGTTGATAGCCTTCATGTTTCTTATTATCCTTCAAATTTCATAAAAATAATTTGCAATACACATGTCATATACTAACTTTATCACCAAAACACTGAAATTGCAAATCAAAATTAAAAATTTTTACAAAAAATCAGAGTAAAAACTTGACTCCGGTAACTTTGACGAGTTTGGCTGCCAAATCCTCCATCTCTGCTTTGGACTGGACTCTGAACTTTACAACAATAGTTCCGTAGGCCCCGGACCGGGAACTTTCGCCTGCGGAAACAGCAACTTCACGCCCCATGAGAACCTCTGCGATTCCTTCTTCCGAAATGGGTCTTGCTGCTTCAGCAATGATAATACGATATTCCCAATCTCTCGGAAACTTCAATTCAGCATCATTGATCTTTTTCATTTATTCTCTTTCCAGTAGGGTGAAATCTGGCGGAGCCGTTCAATAACGGGAACCAGACAGTTGACGGTAAAATCGATCTCTTCAGCGGTGTTGGCAGCTGAAAGACTGAAACGGATCGTACCGTGGGCGGCGGTGTAAGGAACATTCATCGCCCGGAGCACGTGTGAAGGCTCAAGACTCCCTGTGGTACAGGCGGAACCGCTGGAGGCACAAATACCGTTCATATCCAGCAGCATGAGGATGGACTCGCCTTCAATATATTCAAAACTGACCGAACTGGTATTGCACAGCCGGTGTTCCAAATCGCCGTTGATACGGATGCAGGGGATCTTTTCTTTGATCTGTTCTTCCAGACGGTCTCTCAGGGCAGCGATCTTGACCTGAGTTTTCTCACGTTCCAATTTTGCCAGACGGCAGGCTTCGCCCAGTCCGATGATGGAGGCGGCATTTTCGGTACCTCCCCGGCGGGAGCGCTCCTGATGACCGCCCCAGATAAAAGGATCAAAAGGAATGCTCCGGCGCACAAAGAGGATACCAACACCTTTGGGCGCATGAAGTTTATGTCCGGAAACACTGAGAAAGTCGATATCAAGGGCATCCACATCAATAAGCTCCTTGCCGGCTGCCTGAACAGCATCGGAGTGGCACAACGCCCCTGCCCGATGGGCGATTTTCACAGCTTCGGCAACAGGGAAAATGGTTCCGGTCTCATTGTTTGCCCACATAAGAGTCACGAGGGCGGTATTTTCATCGACGCTTTTTTCAAGGAACTCCATATCCAGTCTGCCCCGTTCATCCACAGGGACCTTGACCACCTCGATCCCCCGGCGGATCAATTCATCACAATAGTGGAGTATGGCAGGGTGTTCCACGACACTTGTCACAATTTTCTTTCTGCCCGGACGCGCCTTGAGCGCAGCATTGATGGCACTGTTGTCGCTTTCGGTACCGCAGCTGGTAAAAATGATTTCGCTGGCGCAATTGTCCCTATCCCTGAACTTTGCCCCCAACAGCTCTGCACAGCGCCGGCGCGCCTCTTCGATTTCCGCGCCAACACTTCCTCCGAAGGAGTGGATACTTGAAGGGTTCCCGTAGCGCTCACAGAAAAAGGGGAGCATTTTTTCAAGGACCTCCGGCCTGACGGCAGTTGTTGCGTTATTGTCCAGATAAATCGTTTTCATTATTTCCTCCACTATCTCTCAGGCTGAATTCACAGCCGCAATAATTCTGGCGGTAAAACCCGCTTTGCCGTGCAATTTCACAGCTTCGCCGATAGCCGTCACGTTTCTTAAAATCTTCAGGCACGAAGTTGCTCCAACGCGCCCCTGTTTCAAAAATCACTTTTGACCGCTTGCGGGGACTTACGGTCAAAGTCGTACAAAACTTTCTTTCACCGGCAAACAAGGCTGTCCGGCTGAGGGAAAAGCCGAAACACCGGCGGCAGCGTTCCCCCTGTTCAGGTTCATTTTCAAAACCTTCGACGGCCTTGAGCCAGCTGTCATGATCATAAGGATCGACCACAAGTTCGATCTGCTGTTCATCTGCAAGCTGCCTGACGCAGGCGAGGCGGCGTTCAAATTCCTCAGGAGAGTTGAGATTTGAATTGGAATAAAAGAGTACGGGCGTTGTTCCCTCCCCTTTGATCCTTTCGACACAACCGCCTCCGCAGGGCGCGCAGCAAATATGAAGAATCATTTTCCATCCTTCCTTCCGCAGAAAACTTCAATCACTTTCTGAACCGCCGCATAGAATGCGGGAATCAGCAGCGTTCCCCCGACAGCAGCCACAAGCATACCGCCGAAAACTGCCGTTCCCAGAGAGACACGGCTGGCAGCTCCGGCCCCGGTGGCAGTCACCAGAGGCATGACTCCAAGCACAAAAGAGAGTGCCGTCATCAACACGGCACGAAACCTGAGTTTTGCGGCAAACAAAGCGGCATCAGCGATGGACTTGCCCTCCTCGTGCTGAACTTTGGCAAATTCAACGATCAGAATAGCTGTTTTACAGGCGATACCGAAAAGCAGGATAAATCCGACCTGAGTATAGATATTGTTTTCCACCTTCCCGAACCAGAGGAAACACAAAGAACCGAAAAAAGCCACCGGCACTGAAAGAAGCACCGCAACAGGGATCATCCAGCTTTCATACTGAGCCACGAGGAAGAGATACATAAAAAGAAGAGCAAGAGCAATAATGACCGCCATGACCGGGATCTCTATATTACCGATTTTCACAGGTTTCCCCGCGACCATTTCCTGATATGACATATCGCTCCAGTCAAATTTCATTCCGGGGGGCAGATTCTCTTTTGCGATTTTTTCCATGGCTGCCATTGCCTCTCCGGAACTGTGTCCGGGCGCAGGCGCGCCGCTGATGGTGGCACTTGAATAAAGATTGAACCGGTTGAGATATTGGGGTGCAAAACGGCGTTCAAGAGTGGCAAGGGTGGAAAGGGGAACCATTTCGCCGCGATCGTTCCGCACCCGGTAGCTCAAAAGCTGCGCCGGATTTTCGCGGTAAAGGTAATCTCCCTGAAGCATGACCTTGTAAACCTTGCCGAATTTGTTGATATCATTGACATAGGTACTTCCGGTCAAAGCCTGAAGCGTTGAATTTATGGTCGAAATGCTCACCCCCAGTTTCATCGCTTTTTCACGATCCACATTGAGATAGACCTGAGGCGTTGCCGCCCTGAAAGGCGACACAGCACCGGCAATAACAGGAGATTTGACAGCGGCTGCACACACTTTGTCAACAGCATTCTGCAGTCTGAGAGGATGGGTTCCTGTGGTATCCTCGATCACGAAAGAAAAACCGCCCTTGCTGCCGATACCGGGAATAGCGGGGGTTCCGAAAGCCATAATGACAGCACCCGGTTCGCTTTTGGCAAGAGCCTGAAGTTTTGCCTGGATCTCACGCTGGGAAAGTCCGGGAGCCTGACGCTGACTCCAATTTTTGAGAGCGACAAGAATAAAGGCATTATTTGAGGCCTGAGAAGAGGTGAGGATGCTGAAACCCGGCACACTCATGGTATCTTCAACGCCGGGGATCTTGCGGATCTGCTCATCCAGACGTTTGACGATGGAACTTGTCCGGCTCAGAGATGCGGCATCGGGGAGCTGGATACTGACAAAAAGCGATCCCTGATCTTCTTCCGGAATAAATCCCGCAGGCAGCATGCCGTAAAATCTCCAGCATCCCCAGACCAGAAGCGCCAGAACCACCATCAGCGCCGTCAGATGACGGATGAAAAAGTCCGCTATCCTGCCGTATCTCGCTGTGAGCCAGTCAAAAAATCTGTTAAACCAGCGGAACAATATGAAATTGCTTTCGCCTTTATCCCCCTGTTTCATCAGCATGGCGCAAAGCGCCGGACTGAGAGTCAGAGCATTGATGCTTGAAATGACCACGGCGACAGAAATGGTAACGCCGAACTGCCGGAAGATCACTCCCGTAATGCCGGGCAGGAAGCAGATCGGAACAAACATGGCAAGCAGCACCGCAGTGGTAGCTATGACGGGTCCGGTCACCTCCTCCATGGATCTGCGGACAGCTTCTTTCACCGGAAGCCCTTCATCCATCAGACGCGCTACATTTTCCACCACCACGATGGCATCATCCACCACCACGCCGATAGCAAGGATCAAACCGAAAAGAGTGATAAGATTGATCGTATAGCCGATAACAGACATCACTGCAAAAGTACCGATAAGCGACACAGGGATCGCCAGTGTGGGAACCAGCGTGGAACGCCAGTTCTGAAGAAAGACCCAGGTAATGAGAATGACCAGCAGTACAGCCTCGATAAGCGTCACTTTCACCTCTTCGATGGAAGCAAGAATAAAAGAGGTCATATCATACGAAACTTTGTAATCGACGCCCTGGGGAAAGTTGGCTTTGAGCTCCTCAAGTTTTTTGCGGCACTCCCCGGCAATTGCGACGCCATTGGCACTGGGCAACTGATAAACGGCCAGAAGCGCCGCAGGTTTTCCATTGCAGGTACTGGAAGAAGCGTAATTTTCAGCTCCCAGTTCGATCCGGGCGATATCTTTGAGTTTGACCTGCTCGCCGCGTCCGGTGGAACGGATGATGACATTACCGAAAACTTCAGGATCTGAAAGCCTTCCACGGGTTTGCACGGAGTACCGGAACTTTTCTCTTGAAGCTCCGGGGGCATCCCCCAGAGCTCCTGCGGAAACCTGAACATTCTGCGCCTTGAGGGCGGCATTGACCTCGTCAACAGTAATATTCAGTGCCGCCATACGATCCGGATCGAGCCAGATGCGCATGGCGTACGTCAGACTGCACAGAAGATCGACGGAACCGACTCCGTTGATCCGGGCAAGTTCATCCTTGAGATTGATGGAGGCAAAGTTATTGAGAAAAAGTGAATCGTAACTCCCGTCAGGTGAATATACAGCGATCACCATGAGCATGGAAGGGGATTTTTCTTTCACGATAACACTCTGCCGCCGCACCTCATCCGGCAGCTGGGCATTTGCCCAATTGACCCGGTTCTGAGTATTGACCGTATTGGCATCGCCGTCGGTTCCGATATCAAAAACAGCGTTGATGACAGCAGAACCGGTATCTGTGGTGGTGCTGGTGATGTAAAGAAGATTTTTTACACCGTTGATCTGAGTTTCAACAGGCTGTATCACCGTTTCCTGAACAGTCCCGGCGTCAGCACCGGGATAAGTGGCAGTGATGGAAACCTGTCCCGGTGTGATATCGGGATATTGTGCCACCGGCAGTGTAAAAAGCGCAACCAGCCCCGCCAGAGTCATGACGATCGAAATGACAAAAGCAAAGCGTGGGCGATCAATAAAAAAAGCGCTGATCATAAAGTACTCTTCCCGGCACCGGCGCCGTTGTTCATGCTGAAATCATGGAGCTTCACCTTGCATTTCGCCCCCGGACGAACATGCTGGATCCCAGCATCTACGATCACATCACCGGTTTTCACACCGCTGCTGATGACAGCAAAGCCTTTCTCCCGGTACGCCACATGCACATTGCGTCTTGCGACGACTCCATCGGGAGCAACGGTATAGAGATATTCCCCTGCCTGATCTGCCATAAGTGCCTCTTCAGGGACGATCACCCCTTTGGCAGCCTTACGCGAAGTCATGCGGATCCTGCCGAACATGCCTGGTGTCAAAGCTCCTTTGGGATTGGGGAACTCAGCCTGGATCCGGAAGGTGCCGGTAGAGCTGTTGACCCTATTGTCCCAGAAAGAGATCTTTCCGGGGAAGGGATAGACTTTGCCATCCTGGGTGATGAGTTCAAACTTGAAATTTTCGGCAGCATTCTTCCCGGTTCCCAGCATATTGAGAAGCTGGAGCTCCGAAACGACAAATTCCACACGCACCACATCATTTCTCACCACAGTTGCCAGTGTGCCGGATGAAGCATTGACCAGATTGCCATCGCTGTAATTGCTCAGACCGATCACACCGTCAAAGGGAGCAAGGATCCTGGTATAAGAAAGATTCTGTCTGGCGATCTCCAATTCCGCCTCGGCATTTTTCACATCGGCATCAGCTTCCAGTTTGGTGGCTTCGACCTTGTCAAAACTCCTCTCACTGACGGCCTTGGAACTCAGCAGCTGGCGCTGGCGTTTATAATCTGTATCAGCATTTTTCTGAGCAACGCGGGCACGGGTCAACTTTGCCTGAGCCGCCTTGACTTTTGCCTGATAAAGCTCGGGTTCGATCTCAAAAAGAAGCTCGCCTTTTTTGACCCGGCTGCCCTCTTTGAAAAAGCGTTTCCGCAAAAAGCCCTCCACCCGCGCCACGAGATTGACTTCATCAAGTGCCTTGACCTCGGCGATGACCACCTGCGAAGGGTTGTAAGGAAGATCCCTGAGTTTTATCCCCTCCACTTCAGGCAATACCGCAGGAATAACTGCTTTCGGAGGTTCGCACCCGAAAAAGAGAAACGCCGTACAAAGAAGGCAGAGTCCCGTGATTTTACGCATGAGCAGCATCCCTCTCAGCTGAACGGACAGCATTATCCATCAGCATGGCAATAGTCATGGGCCCCACACCGCCGGGGACAGGAGTAATGGCTCCGGCAACCTCAACGGCGGAGTCGAAATCCACGTCACCCACCAGCTTGCTTTTCCCTTCAGCATCGGTGATCCGGTTGATACCCACGTCAATGACAGCGGCACCCGGTTTGATCATGTCGCCGGTGATGAAACAGGGTTTTCCGATGGCGGCAATAAGGATATCGGCATCACGGGTGAAGCGCGCCAGATCAGGCGTTCCGGAGTGAACCACAGTCACAGTGGCATTGGCGCCCCTGTTCTTCTGCATCAGCAGTGCAGCAAGGGGTTTGCCGACAATATTGGAGCGCCCCACAACGACCGCATGCTTTCCGGAAGGGTCGATCCCGGCGGCCTTGAGCAGTTCCATGACGCCGGCAGGCGTACAGGGCAGAAAGCCGTCGATCCGCCCCTCAAGGATCCGTCCCACATTGCGGTCACAGAAACAATCCACATCCTTGTCAGGAGAAATGGCGTCGATGATCTTTTCCTGATCCAGCTGTTTCGGCGGGGGGAACTGCACCAGAATACCGTGGATGGCAGGATCCTGATTGAGTTCATCAATGGTTTTGAGCATGGTTTCCATGGTCACGTCAGCAGGCAGATCTATTCTGCGGGAGTCGATCCCCAGTTCGGCACATTTTTTGATCTTGTTCCGGACATAGACCTGAGAAGCAGGATCTTCACCGGCAAGGATCACTGCAAGCCCCACAGTAACACCTTTTGCCTTCAATGCTTCAACACGAGCTTTCACGCCGGCAGTCACCTGGGCTGCAACGACTTTTCCGTCAATGATCTGAGCTGACATATTCCTAATCCCTTATTAAAATGGAACACCGATTGCAACATACATTTATACAATATACACCGGCAAGGTGCATTTTGCAAGTAAAAAGCCCCTCTGAACAGAGCACTTGAAAAAACAGCACACATGTGCTATATTATAGAATTATGAAAGCAAGACCTACAACATTTTTTGCTGCGCTTTTCGCGCTTCTGCTTGCCGGAACAAGCGGATGCAACTCCACTCCGCTCCGGATGGAGGAGCGTGCCATGATTCCTGTCTCCCGGGCGGAAAAGAAAACCATTGAGCGTCGGGCAGCTGCGCTGCGTCAAGTGCTTTCGCCTCTCAAAGTCAGGGGAGCGGGGGTGAGTTTAAGCGCCTACGCCCATCATCAGTTTCCGGCGCCGGTCATCATGGATCTGATCAAAAAAATGGGGTTCAACCGCATTTACTGCAGTATTTCCTCAGAATCAGAGCTCTCAGAAGATCTTGAACAGCTTCTTACATCTGCCGCATCTGCGGGGATCCCGGTGGAGCTGATGATCCGTCAGGGGGATTTCAAACACCGTTTCAGGGGCAATGCTCTGGTTCGCTGTTTTCTTCCCCAGTTCCGTCAGCTGCCTGAGTTGGCTGAGGATATTGCAGATTTTAATGATTCACTACCCGCCAATGCAAAACTTGCAGGAGTCACAGTTCGTTTTGAGCCTCATCTTTTTACCCATACCAACGGTGCCGCAGAGATCCCGGGACTCCATTATTTGTGGAGCAGCACCACTTTCGGCAAGGGACTGGACAACGACAAACTGGTCGAACTTTCCATGGAGCAGCTTAAAAAAATGAAGAAAAAACTCGGCAAACTCCCCCTTTCCATTGAACTTCCTGACTTTTATCCCATCTGGGTCAGGGAAGGCAAGCTGACTTCGGGCAGCGTCAAAGATCTTGCAGCCATCGGCAGCGTTATGATCCAGTGTTCCGGCAATCTGCCCTCACAGCTGGTCTCCCGGAGCCGGGATGCTATGAAAGAAGGGAAAAATATGCTGGCAGTCATTCCGGTCGCAAGTCACACATCTGTCCATTCAGGGGCGCTCCGCCGCCGGGATTGGAACGATCTTGTGCGCGCACTGGGATATTTTGTAAACTCAAGTCGGAAAACAAACTGTTCCGGCGTCGTCATCCGACCCCTTTCCGAATTGGGTTATATGCTTTTGGAACAGGATTGAGAGAAGTTTTATGCGTTGTCCCAGATGCGGTGCCGACAATGACAAAGTCGTTGATTCCCGCGGCAGCAAAGAGGAACCGGTGGTTCGCCGCAGACGTGAATGTCAGGAGTGCGGCGGCAGATTCACCACCATTGAATCCATCGTCCCCGATGAACTTACGGTGATCAAACGTACCGGCGGAAGAGAAGAGTTCAATCCTGTCAAACTGCGCTCCGGTCTTGCCCACGCCTGTTACCGGCGTCTTTCTCAGGATCAAATCGAAGAGCTGGTGCGAAAAGTTACAAACTCTCTTTTAAGAGATTTTGAAAAAGAGGTCTCAAGTGCTGAGATCGGTCGCCGTGTTATGACACTGCTCCGCGATTTGGATCAGGTGGCTTACGTCCGTTTTGCCTCCGTTTACCGGCAATTTGCCGACGTGGATGCCTTTATTGACGAAATCAAGACCCTGAAATGATGAAAAGGATCGTTCTTAACAAAGGAAGGGAAAAATCCCTGCTCCGGCGTCATCCCTGGATTTTTTCCGGAGCTGTGGCGCGTGTTGAAGGAACTCCAGCTGCCGGTGAAACGATCATGGTCACGGCACATGATGGTACATTCCTCGCCTGGGCAGGCTACTCCCCGGCTTCTCAGATCACCGGAAAAGTCTGGTCCTTTGAAGAAAAAGAATGTATAGATCAAAATTTTTTCAACAAAAGAGTTGCCGCTGCTGCCGCACTGCGTGCAAAACTGGGTTTCGATGCACCTGAAGGCGGCTGCCGCCTTATCTTTTCAGAAGCCGATCAGCTGCCGGGGGTCATTGTCGACCGTTTCGGAGATTTCCTGATCCTTCAGCTGCTTACAGCAGGCGCCGAATTCAACCGGGAATATATTGTAAACGCCCTTTGGGAAATCTGCCGTCCCCGGGGCATCCACGAGCGTTCAGACGTTTCGATCCGCCGCAAGGAGCAGCTCCCCGGCCGTGCGGGAGTGGTCAAAGGCGAGGAACTCCCCGGGGAACTCATTGTCCGGGACGAGGATATGTGCTTTGCTGTTGACGGCAGAAAAGGTCAGAAGACAGGTTTCTACTTTGACCTCCGCTCAGCAAGAAAAACTTTGCGCCTTTTTACTGCCGGCACCCGGATACTCAACTGTTTCAGCTACACCGGGGCCTTTGCCGTCGCCGCGCTGAAATCCGGGGCAGCTCACGTGCTTAACATGGATTCCTCTGCCCCTGCCCTCAGACAGCTGGAGCGCAACATGGAACTTAACGGCTTTGCGCCCCGATCCTGGGAAAACCGTTGCGGTGATGTATTCACCCTTTTGCGGGAACTTGACAAAGAAAAGCGTAAATTTGATGTGGTGATCCTTGATCCCCCGAAGCTGGTGGACTCGCAGCGGGCGCTGATGTCAGGTGCCAGAGCTTATCAGGATCTGGCGCGTAACGGCTTCAAACTGTTAAATCCCGGCGGAGTGCTTTTCAACTTTTCCTGTTCGGGACTTATGACGGCGGAGCTTTTTCAGAAGATCACAGCGTCGGCGGCTCTTGAAGCAGGTGTCGACGCAAGGATCATCGGCCATCTGGAGCAATCACCCGATCATCCCACTTTGCTCTCAGTGCCTGAGACATTCTACCTGAAGGGGCTTGTCTCTGCACTGAACTCCTGATAAAAGGTTTAAGTGCCGTCTTAAACAGCAAGCCTTAAAAAATCCCCGTTTTGACACAGGGACTTTTCAGAGAGAGGCCGGACTCCTTTCTGGTTAGTTGTTAATGACTTCCTGCCGGACAACGGGATATATCCATCTCAGAGTGTCCGCCTTCTTTTCCTTTTTACCAGAGTTGCCGAAAGGCATAACCTTGCGTTCTCTGCCGTCTGAATTGTATGTACCGACGGAAAAAGTTCCGTCGTTCCATGCTGCCAGTGCCGGTTCCCCGGGCACCGGATAAGTTTCGCCGTTGACGATGAGAAGAGCCGGATCCGGAGTTCCGGTGATGTCGCCATCCACTTTCAAAGCCACATTACCGGTCCGGCAGGAACAGGTGTGCCGCTCCAGTGTCATACGCCGTACAAAATCACCGATGGATTCCAGAGCCGGAACGAAATTTTTCAATACGCTGACATGAGCCACAGGTATTTTAC
The DNA here is from genome assembly GCA_017507125.1 of Lentisphaeria bacterium. Lineage (GTDB taxonomy): Bacteria > Verrucomicrobiota > Lentisphaeria > Victivallales > Victivallaceae > UBA1784. Next base: position 19,167 of record JAFWBQ010000113.1, on the reverse strand, counting down.
GGCTGCCGGAACGTCTTTCGACCTTGACACTGCAGTTGATCTGTTCGGCCCCCGGCAGCTGCTCGCCGTGACAGAACTGCATACGGGCATTGAATACTTCTGAAAAAAATTCATCGCATGCCGCCTGACTGAACTCCAGATATCCGGGAATCGCATGAAGCTGTTTCGGATTGAGCCGGAACTGTCCATTTTTGATCTGGGTGATCGCCGCCGGCGAAATATGCAGCAGTCTTGCCAGATCGCTCTGATTCTTCTCCCTCAGAAGCAGATGCCTGGAAATGACCGCCCAACCATTGATATGTCCGTTCATAACAATTTTCTCCTCTTGTTGGACTACCCGTAATTCAAGATACAGTGTTCTGTAAATTTTTCAAGAGCTGAACGAAGAAAATCGTAAAATCTCCTTTGAGTATTCTCTTGAAACTCTGTTTCTGTGCAGAAAAAAGCTCCGGCAAAATGAGTTTACCGGAGCTTTTCTGAAAGAGCGGTCCGCGTCTTTACCTGATGAGCTTTGAAACAGCTTTGAAAGCAGGATTGAGACTGTTTTTCAAAAGAGCAAAAAGAATAGACTCAGTGCTGAGGACCCATGCGCCCGCCTGACGGGCGGTCTCAAGAGCCAGCAGCTTTTCGGACTCCTTGCGGGAGCTGACCGCATCGGCGGCAATGATTACAGGGTAACCAGCTTCAAGAGCATCAAAAACACTGTGCAAAACACAAACATGGGTTTCCATACCGCAGAAGATCAATGAGTGGGGACGCATCTGCGAAAGAGCTTCCTGAAATTTTTCCTCACCGAAAACCGAAAAAGAGGTCTTGGCGACCACACAGCTTTTTTCCGGGACAAAGGTTTCTGCAATGGCGGGAATGGTATTACCCAGTCCTTTGGGGTACTGTTCCGTGGCGATGACGCGCACACCCAGCTCCGCCGCTCCGCGAAGCAGCACTGAGGCACGGGCAACGATTTCATCGGGATTATACACTGAAGGAACAAGACGCTCCTGAATGTCAACAGTCACGATGACAGGATCAAAACAATTGGGAAGATTCATTTTTCACATTTCCTTTGCTGAAATTATTTTTGGCACAAACCCAGATGGCAGGCGGTCCAGAACCAGAAGAGAGGCGTATACTCATCAGGTCCGCCGCCGTGTCCGTGACAGGTCTTGTGGAACATCATTTTGTTGCCCTGAAGTTCATTGAAAGCCGCATAGATGGCTGAGGGCTGACATGTCACATCAATAAATCCGCAGGAGATGTAAACCGGCACCTTGATCATGTGAGCAAAGTTTGCCGGATCAAAGTAACGCATGACTCTGTAATGGTCGCGGAATCCTTTATTCTCTGAGGTGGTGGGGTGGTTCCCGCCGAGGAATCCGCCGCAGTCACAGAAAGCAGGCACGCCGCAGCAGGCAGCATTGATCTGAGGACAAAGTGCCGTCAGATAAACACCGAAACCGCCGCCCTGACTGGCCCCCAGATAGGTGATATGTTTCCTGTCGATCTCAGGCATGGCAGTCACATGATTGATCATACGCACAGAACCCAGGATCGCCCTGTAAAAGAAGGTGTATTCAGCACCTTTATCAAGTCCTTCAGTCCAGTAAGAGTCAGGCAGAAGAGAGTCAGCATACGCCTGATGGATCTTTTCATGTTCCGCCCGGGTCACCGGAGGACGGTAAGGATGGGTGAAAATGCTCAGCTGGGCGATCCGGGCAGAGAGCCATTTGTCAGCTGTTTGACAATGGAGCTTGAAATATTCCTGACACATGCCGACTCCGGCGCCTTCATAATAGACCATAAGGGGCATGGGGCCGCCGGAGCGGGGCAGCCGCAGAAAGGCGTAACATTTGCAATCATTGACAGTGTTGCATTCAAGCAGAAAGACCCGGAACATTTCATCTGACAGCGAAGAGAGCTCTTCACTTTTGAAGTCTGCGGGGATCTTTTCCAGATTGCCAAGAGCATTCTGCCAGAACTCCCGGAAATCCTCCGGTTCAGGCAGATAGGGACGGATCATTCCCGGATCAAAGGCGGCTCCGGCGAGGGCGCTCTGCATCCCGGGGGCCTGAGCCTTGCAGCGCAGGACTCCGGGAGATGAAAGCGTCTGCTTCAAAGTGCAGGGGGAAGTCACTTTGTATCTTGCCAATTCTGCTTCACCGTCACGGGTAAAGATGACTTCAAGTTCTGTTCCGCTCTGAGGTGCGGTCACAGTAAACTTTGCCTTTTCCCCCACCCGGTAGAGGTGGGAAGGACGGTCAACCGTGATCTCGATTGCAGGCAGATTTTCTTCACTCATAATACCATACTCCTTAGAAATATTTACAGAGCCAGAGTCAGAGCCATGATCAGCATACCGCTGATGACTCCGCCGATGGCCCAGTGGTGTTCGCCGTATTTTTCTGCCAGAGGCAGTAATTCATCAAAAGCGAGAAAGACCATGATCCCTGCGACAGCGGCAAAAATCAGCGGCAGCAGAAGAGGCGAAAGGAAGAATTGCATCAACCCCAGAGCCACGAGGGCCCCCAGCGGCTCAGCGAGTCCGCTCAGAAAGGAGTAAATAAAGGCTTTGCTCCGGCTGCCAGTAGCGTTGTAGATGGGCACAGAAACAGTGATACCCTCAGGGATGTTGTGGATCGCGATGGCAGCGGCAATGGAAATTCCTGCGGCTGAGCTCCCTTGAGCTGAAATAAATGCTGCCATTCCCTCCGGAAAATTGTGGATCGTCACGGCAACAGCAAAAAGCACTCCACCTCTGAGAAGTTGTTTTTTGGTAGGCTGAGAACCTTTGATCTCATCGTCCACATCCTGCACTTCGTGGGGATTTTCGGCGGAGGGAATGAGACGGTCGATCAGCATGGCCACAAGCATTCCGGCAAAAAAAGCGCCTGTCCCGGCCAAACTGCCCAAACGTCCCCCCCAGAGCTTCTCTAATTCGCTGTGCGCCTCGCCCAGCATTTCAAAGAGGGAAATATAGACCATCACGCCTGCCGAAAGCCCCAGGGCGCAGGAAAGGAATTTTCTGTTGGCGTGTTTGGCAAAGAGAGCGATCAGGCTGCCGGCACCGGTCGCCAAACCGGCAACAGTTGCAAGTCCCAATCCCCACCAGATTCTGTCAAGTTCCATCATTAACGGTTCCTTTTCTCTCATCACTCCTGTACTGCGGAGTTTCATACACGGATAAATATACATCTGGAAAGTAAATTTTTCAAACAAATTGCACTTTTTTACTTGAAAAATAAATAAATGCGGGGTATATTAGTTATATCGCATGGTTGCACCCGTAGCTCAGCTGGATAGAGCGTCTGCCTCCGGAGTAGAAGGTCATGAGTTCGAATCTCGTCGGGTGTACCAATTTTTTTTGCCTTTTTCAGGGGATTTTGGCTCAACATTCAACTTCTCTCTTTTTCCATTCCTCCGTTTTCTCTTCAATTCCTGCCTTCTCAGACAAAAAATGCTGCACTGGATCCGGTCGGAAAAAATAGAGGTAATTTCAAAAGTCATTCAAAAAATGGCAAAGATGTCATTCGCAAAGAGCTGTAAAGGGTAGTTAGAAGGCTGCTACCTGCAAGGTAACAGGCGCTTGTCCCGCCGTAGCTTTATGCGAAGGCGGAAAAACGCTCCCTTTATCAGATCGAAGCGAGGGCGCTTTGACAATTTTGAGGAGTTTTGAAATTGCCTCAATAAATAAAAAAAATTATGAGAGACACAAGAGATCCCTCATAATTTCTTTGTAGTATAACAGAGCGTGCCTGTTCCCTGATCATTCAGGGAACTCGGTCGCCATGAACTCCGCCAAAGCCTCTTTCCAGTGGGGCATGGGCGGAAGTCCCGCCAGACGCAGCATCATCTTATCCAGCCTTGAGTTGGCAGGACGGGGGGCGGGACGGGGATATTCATCTGTCCGGCACGGAGTGACTTTCTGTTCCACCTTCCGGAGCCGGAAGATCTCCTGAGCAAACTCTGCCCATGTGGCTTCCCCTTCGCAGGTCATGTGAAAAGTTCCGTTCAGCCGGGGATTGTTGATAATGTTCCGCAACTGACGCGCCACAGCCGGACAGCTGGTGGGATTGCCGATCTGGTCAGAAACGACCTTCAGCTCAGGACGGCTCCCGTCTGCCAGTTTGAGCATGGTATGGACAAAGCTGGGACCGCCGGCACCGTAAAGCCATGAAATGCGGCAAATCACGTGATCAGGACAGTGCCGCCGGATCGCCTCTTCACCGGCAAATTTGCTCTTGCCGTAAACGGTGCTGCCGCCGTTTGCTGCGTCAAATTCATTGTAAGGACGATCCGCATCCCCTGCAAACACATAATCTGTGGAAATGGCGATAAGACGGACGCCCTGCCGCCGGCAGGCCGCTGCAACGACTCCGGAACCGAAAGCGTTGAGCTTGTAAGCAAGATCGATCTCTGTCTCACACTTGTCGACAGCCGTCATGGCAGCACAATGGATCACAACGTCAGGAGCGACACTTTTCAGAAGTTCTTCAAATTTCCCGGGATCGGTAATATCACCCTCAGGCAGATCCGTGGGAACCATTTCAAATTCTGCAAGTTCGGAACAAAGGGTCCGTCCCAACATTCCTTTTCCGCCGGTCAGGAGGATTTTCATTTCAGATATTCCTTATTTGCGTAGTCAAAGAGTTCCGCATCTTTGAGCCGGGGATTGGCAGTATCTTTGGGAGAAAGAATGAACTCTTTCAAACCGACCTTCCAATCGATCCCCAGTTCAGGATCGTCAAAAGCAACTCCTCTTTCGTGTGAAGGCATGTAAACATTGTCACACTTGTAAGCAAAAGTCACGTTTTCAGAAAGAACCACAAATCCGTGGGCAAAACCTCTGGGCACAAAGAGCTGATATTTATTTTCAGCGCTCAGTTCAACAGCCACGTGTTTACCGAAGGTGGGGGAACCTTTGCGGATATCCACAGCCACATCAAGCACGGCACCTTCAATAACACGCACCAGCTTCGCCTGTGTATAAGGCGCCGCCTGATAATGAAGTCCCCGCAGCACACCGAATTTGGAACGGGATTCATTATCCTGCATCCAGTTGCAGTCGATACCTGCTTCGGCGTACTTACCGGCGTTCCAGGATTCAAAAAAATAGCCCCGGGCATCCCCGAAAACTTTGGGTACAACGATTTTCACTTCCGGTATTGCGGTTTCTATGATTTCCATGGCTGATCCTCTTTCTTTCATAAGTTCCTTTTCGAATTTCATTCAGATAAGGAACGGTAAAACAGACTTCTTCAATTATAATATAACACTGTTCAGCTGAAATTGCAAGAGTCAGGGAAACAGGCTGTTCTTCAAAAGCGCATACTTGCTTCTGCCGGTGCAATCATCAGGAGTGCAGCCGACTCCGTTTCCCGGCTCAACTTTTCCCGATCCTCACTTTTCCAATAAAGACCGCTTGCAATTTTCCGGATGTGGTATTATCTTAAGTTCCTGAACCGCAAATATTGTTTTCGGAACTTTTTTTATGGCGATTTCTTATTACAATTCCTTCAGCTGGTCCATGAAGCGCAGAGAAATGCTTCAACGTTGTCCGGCGGAGTACTTTTACCACTACTACGGCGCAGCCGGAGGAGCATTTGCCAATACTTTCACGCGCCGGAGCGAAAAACTCCATCTGCTGCGGTCGCTCCTTGATACAGAGATGTATGTCAAAACCCTTGTTTACACCGGACTCAGAACCCTTTTCAACTCAGGCGCCTCTGCCCCGGGCGCATTTTCCGCCGCTCTTCTTGAAAAGTTTTCCGGGGAGTTCCGTGATATGCTTCTGGGGAAGCCGGAACAGGATCACAAACGCCCCCTGCTGCAGGAACTTGCCTCAACAAAAGTTTCCCCTGCCGATCTGGCGGAAAAAGTCACGGCGCGCCTCAAAGAGGAAGCCGGAAACATTGAAGAAAACCTGCTTCCGGAACTGTTGAATGTTCCCTCTGCCTCCCGGTGCCAACTGCCCTTCCCTCTGAAGATCAGCTGGAACAATCTTGAATGTTATGTCACTCCTCTTGCGGCATGGCAGAACGGCGGTACTTTCAATGTTCTGTGCTCCGGAACAGAAAATGAAGAAAACAGTGCACTTCTTCACTTTTTCGCTTTGGAAAAGTTTCAAACGCCCCCTGAAAAGGTGAAGATTTTCCACCTTGTTTCAGGCCGTCTTTCAGCCGCAGAGAAAAATTTTTCTGCCAGCGGTGCTTTCCGCCGCATCCGGCAGGATTCCGACCGTATGCTTTTCCTTGAACTGCAGTTGAAAAGCGGGGTGCCGGATGACAAGATATTTCCCCGGCAGCACGAAATGTGCGGCAGCTGCCGGTTCCGTTCTTTCTGTTTCAGCAATTGATCATAAAGGTGTGTAATATGGCTTTGTTTCCTGAATATGATGAGATGCTCTCTGAGCTTTTTCAACTTCTTTCTCCTGAAAAGATGGGTTCTGCCTACGCCGGAGCGCTGGCGGCAAATGATACGGCGGCGCTGATACGGACGGCGGCAGCGCATTTCCGCAGCAGGGAAGAACATTCTTACTGCAAAGAGATCGACCTTTCCAGTTGTTCCCGGGAAACAGCCGACCGGGCATGTCAGGGGGATGTGACCATTGTCAACGTTCCGTGGCACTTCCCCGGCGGAAAGATCAACTGGTTCTTCAATCCCACTCTTGAAACGCCCCCTGTGAATCATGAATGGCTCTGGCAGCTCAACCGCATGAACTTCTGGCGCGATATGTGCGCGGCATATCAGGAAACAGGGGATGAAAAATATGCAAAAGCCTTCAACGATCAGCTTTACTCCTGGATCGCCGGAGCCGGAACATACGGTGAAGAGTGGAACGCCCCGGGGAGCGTCTGGCGCACCATTGAAACGGGACTGCGGATGATGTATTCATGGGCGCTCACCTTTGAAATTTTCAGACACTCCCCCCATTTCACGGATGAAAACATCTGCCTTATGGTAAGTTCCATGTACCGCCATGCTCTTCATCTGCAAAAGAACCACAGGCCCAGGAACAACTGGCTGCTGATGGAAATGAGCGGACTCTATACCTTCGGCGCTCTGTTTCAGGAGTTTTCCTGTGCCGCAGAGATGCGGCACTACGCGTCACAGAAATTCAGTGAAGCGGCGATGTTCCAGATCCTGCCTGACGGGATGCACGATGAACTTTCACCGGATTACCACAGTGTACTTCTTTCATGTGCCTTTGCTTTCTGCCGGATCGCCCAATGTGAAAAGATCCAGTCGGAACTTCCTGAAGAGTTCATGGAAAAACTTGAACTTTCCTTTGAAAGCGTCCTCAAGATGGCAACGCCGAGCCTGACTTCCCCCCGCACCAATGACTGTTTCACCATTCCGGTCAGTTCAAAGATGAAACGGGCACATCTGCTTTTCCCCGGAAGAAAAGATTTTCTCTGGGGAGCCACAAACCGCAAAGAGGGCGAAGAACCGGCTTTCCCTGAAGGTTGTTCCGCACTTCTCCCCTGGGCGGGCTTTGCGGTCATGCGTTCCGGCTGGGGAGATGATGCCGCCTACTGCTGTTTTGACGGCGGCGCCCTGGGCATGGGACACATGCATCAGGACAAACTCAACATCAACATTTTCAAAGGCGCCGATGAGCTGATCTATGACGATGGCGGCGGACAGTATGAACAATCCTGTCACCGCGCCTACGGTGTCAACAGTTCTTCCCACAACACGGTTCTTGTGGATGGATTGCTCCAGAGGCGCAGCGCTCCCCGGAAACTGGAAACGCCAGAGGGGATGCACTGGGTCAGCAATGAAAACTTTGATTACGCAAAAAGTTCATACGAAGATGAATACGGTCCTCTGCTCCTTTGTGGAGCGGATCTTGAAGTGCCTCTGACAAAACCTGCCCTCCATACCCGTGAAGTGCGCTTTTACAAACCTGATTTCTTCTGCGTCAAAGACACGCTCAATTCCCTTGACGGCGCTCCCCATACTTATGAAATGCGGCTCCACATGGACACTTTGAAAGTGGACTCTTACCCCCGTCATGAAAAAGGTTTTCTCTCAGATTTCGGTTCCACTTATGATATCCTTGTTCTGCCGCTTTTCCCGGAAGAGGTGGAAACGGCCCTTCTTTCAGGCGTTGACACTCCGCCCATGGGGGGATGGTTCGTGGGACGCAATGACAGAGCTCTCCACAAAAGCACCACTTTGACCATGACCATCGCAGGAAAAAGGAATTGCACCTTTGCCACACTTCTCATCCCTGTAAAACGCAGTGAAGAAATGCCCGAAATAAAAAAGCGAAGCGCTCAAATTTTTACGCTCCGCATGAAAGATAAAGAGTATCTCATTGATCTTGAGAATCTTTCAAAGTAACTTTTTCAGACCTCAAGATCTCCCAGAGGGAAGTGCTGCTGACTGCCGTACACGTCGGTGTCATCCGGAGAACCGGAACCGGTCAGGCGGGGCAGCACGACCTTGATGGTGAGAATACGCTCAAAGAGCTTGATCTGCACCTTATCCGGAGTAGTCCGGTACAGAGGGGCGATCTTTTCAGGGGTGAAGTTGGGAGAACTCAGCACCTTCTCATATTCGGACTTCTCTTTGAACATGAGATCCACCGTCAGCTGAAAGGGACCTGCATTTTTACTGCGGCAGACAAAGGCGATATCGTAGATCTTCATTCAGCAAATCTCCATGATGACAGGTTTGAACTCCAATTCAACGCCCTCCATATCCAGCAGATGATAGAGGGCGAACTCATAAACTTCGCCTCCCTTGAAATCAGAGGGCGAAAAGGGGAACGCCAGATTTCCCGCCGTGGATTTGCGGTTGGGGAACTGCTGGTGGAGCGCACTTGAACGCGCCAGACTGATGGCGGTATCGGCAAGATCCTGAGTGGGAGCGATGGCTTCAATGACCAGTGCCGCCTCTCTGGGGGGGATGGTGGCGGGGGCTTCAAGTCTGCCGCCTACGGCATCCACGCCGTAACGCAGAAAACGCAGAGAATACTCCTCTGTAATATTCCTGATGCTGATGGCGACGGCCTTGCGGACGCCCTCTTCAATGGCGTCAAGATTGGCAATGGCGTTGGGGTCACGCACTCCTGCGATGGTGATGCTTCTGAATCCGCAGAAGGCGGCGCCCTCCAGTTTCAGCGTCTCCTTTTCAGCAGGGCGGAGAAGCGTTCCTTTGACGGTGACGCCCCGGGGGGAAGTCTGCTCAAAAGAGGAGTTCCGCATATCTATCATCCCCTCAGGCTCATAGAAGCAGTAGGGATCGGGCTGCTCATACAAGGAGTGTGCCGCAACAGAATCCGGCGTGCATTTGCGCTCGGGATCGGGGGGCTCCACTGTAAAGGAGTCCTCTCTCAAAGTGACCACCAGTGAATCGTTGGCACCTGCGGGACGGGCGCAGAGGGCGCCGCACTCGGCGATCTTTGCCGCATGGAGCGCAAGTCCTGCGGGGAATCCTTTCATAATGGGGAACGCCGCAAAAACAGCGGTGTCGCAGCAGCGGCCGGAAACGATGACATGGGCGCCGGTCTGCAAAGCCTCAATGATGGGACCGGTACCGAACTGTGCCACAGGGTTGCAGATCCGGGGAATGGAAGCGGCATCAAACTCAGGGGCGCCGCCGCAGGGTGAAATGCGTCCTTCGGCTGCCATTTTTTCAAGAAAGCTCTTTTCAAGATCGGAATAAATGACTGCCGCCTTGAACTTCAGCTGCTGTTCAGCGGCGATCTCCTGGAGCACTTTCACCACCCGGTCGGTGTGGGGACGGGCGCCGGAGCCGCCGGCACTGCCGATAATAAGAGGGATCTTTTTTTCCAGAGCCCGTTTTAGGACAAGGGCAAGATCCCGCTTCATTTGCAGTTCCTTGACGAAACTTTTGCCGCTGCCCAGATAGTAGGGGCCGGGATCGGTGGAACCGGCATCAACACCGATGAAGTCCAGTTTTTCTGCAAAGGCATTTTCCAGACTGACGGGTTTGTATCCATAGCCCAGCATACCGCAGAGGGAAAGATAGCGCAACTCTTTCATTCAGCCGTTGACCTCCGTATAATCATACCCTTCGGGGATTCCCAGTTTCTTTTCGATTCCGGGCATTTTTGCATCGGCTTCACGGGCGAGTTCCTCAAAGTAGTTTCTGCCGTTTGTGTCCATGGCGACGAAGAAGGGGCCGAAGTTTTCCACTTCATAGATCCATGTGGCTTCCGTTTTGCCCAGTTCGTCAAGAAAATGGACTTCGTGGACTTTTTTCACCTGTCCCCGCAGAGCGTTGCCGCTCAAGCCGATCTTGGAAAGGTAAACGCCCCCCACCTCTTTGAGCGCCTGAGCGGTTCCGGGGCCCATGGTGGTTTTGCCGATGAGGGTACGCAAGTTGAATTTCCGCACCACATCGGCGCCGTAGCGTTCAAAGCGGATGGAGCTTGTGGGTTCACAGCTGACCACCTGCCATTCGCCGTTCTCCTCCTGTTTCATGACGGGGCCCACATGGAAGAAACAGTTGACCTTTTCGTAATCAATGGGGGGGAAGAGATTTTCCTCAATAGCGCGGATGTGGAAACGGCTGCGTCCGGTAAAAAGGAGTCCGCTGACGGTGATCATTTCGCCCAGTTCCAATGAACGGGCATCTTCAGCTGACATGGGAAGTTTAATATCTCTCATCTTTGATTTCCTTCAACTCTTTTTTACCGGAATTCACCGGAGTATTTAATGTTTCCGCTGCCGTCGATCAGAGCTTTCCATCTTCTGCCCACAAGGCACTGGGCGTTGACCGCCACGGGGAGCGCCGCAGTATGGGTGACGGCGAGATCCACATTCACAGCCAATACGGCGTTGATGCCCCGGGAGCCCATGGGACCGATGCCCAGTTCCCGTGAAGCGGCGTAGAGTTCTTTTTCAAGTTCAGCGGCTTCGGGGTCGGAGTGATGGACTCCGATGGGGCGGAGCAGAGCTGCTTTCTTGGCGATGCCCATGCAGACATCGGCGGTGCCGCCGATCCCCACACCGATAACGGCGGGGGGACAGACTTTTCCGGCATAGCAGGCATCTTTGATACATTCAATGACGAACTTTTTGATTCCCGCCTTGCCGTCGGCGGGGAAGAACATCCGGTAGAAGGTGCCGAAGATCTCAGAGCCGCCCCCTTTGGGAACAGCGATGATTTCCATGGAGTCATCCTCTCTGTCAAAGATGATCTCCACCTTGGGCATACCGGGGCCGATATTGTCTCCGGGATTTTTCCGGCTCAGGGGGTGGACCATGGTGGGGCGCAGGAAACACTCTGCCGTGGCGCGTGCCGTTGCGGCTTTGGCGCACTCACTGACAACATTGAATCCCCCCTCCACAGTACATTTGGCGCCCACATGGAGAAAATACATGGGGAACCCGGTATCGGCGCAGACCAGCCCGCATCCTTTTTCGGCGGAGTCCGCATTCTGCAAGCTGACTTCCAGATGTTTTTTTGCCATGGGGTCAGTTTCTTCATTCATGGCGCGTTCCAGCGCCTCCCGGATATCCGGTGGCATCTTGGTGGCGCCCAGCCGGATGGCGTTATACATCGCCTCGGTGATGATCTCTTTTGTAAGCATTGAAAAATTCTCCTTGATAACAGGTGTTTCATCAATAAGATAACATCTCTTTTGATTTTTGCAAGATGTCAATTGATGTTTATAATACCAAAAAAGCAATCAATCAACTTCTTTGCGTATCAAAAAGAATTTTTCACCCAAACAACTTTTTCCAGAAAGAGGGAAACAAACGAGGATATTTTTTCTTCAACTGTCCCAAACAAGGAACCCCGTTAAAAGCGTCTTCGTCAACAGATTTAACACTGGCAGGAATAATCACACTGCTCAATCTTGAGCATCCCCCAAACGCCCCCTCCCCTATGGTGGTCAAGCCATCGGGGAGATTTATGCTGCTCAAACTTGTACATTGACTAAACGCATACTCCTCTATGGTGGTCAAGCCGTCGGGGAGGGTTATGCGGCTCAAACTTGTACATCCCCGAAACGTACTATTGCCTATGGTGGTCACACCGGCGGGAAGCTTTATGCTGCTCAAACTTGTACATCCATAAAACGCCCAATTTTCTATGGTGGTCAAGCCGTCGGGGAGGGTTATGCTGCTCAAACTTGTACATCCATAAAACGCCCAATAGCCTATGGTGGTCAAGCCGTCGGGGAGAGTTATGCGGCTCAAACTTGTACATCCATCAAACGCCTCATAGCCTATGGTGGTCAAGCCGTCGGGGAGGGTTATGCGGCTCAAACTTGTACATCCATGAAACGCCCAATTTCCTATGGTGGTCAAGCCGTCGGGGAGGGTTATGCGGCTCAAACTTGTACATCCATCAAACGCCTCATTGCCTATGGTGGTCACGCAAGAAGGAATCACTGCTTCTGTTATGCTCTTGTCATTACACCGCAACAATATGGTATTGGCGTCATTGAACTCCATCCCCTGTGCCTTGGCTCTACGAAGAATTTCAGCTTGACGCTGTTTTTCCTCTTCAGCTTTGCGCCACGCTTCTTCTTCAGCTTTACGGCGCGTTTCTTCTTCAGTAAGAGGAAATAAATGAGGATATTTTTTCTTCAACTGCTCCAAACAAGGGACCCCTTTAAAAGCGTCTTTACCAACAGTTTTAACACTGTCAGGAATAATCACACTGGTCAAACTCTCACACCCCTTAAATGCCCTCTCGCCTATTGAGGTCAAGCCGTCGGGGAGGGTTATGCGGCTCAAACTTGTACATCCCCAAAACGTACTATTGCCTATGGTGGTCAAGCCGTCAGGGAGATTTATGCTGATCAAACTTTCACATCCAGCAAACGCCTCACAGCCTATGGTGGTCACACCGGCGGGAAGCTTTATGCTGCTCAAACTTGTACATCCAGCAAACGCACAATCGCCTATGGTGGTCAAGCCGTCGGAGAGGGTTATGCGGCTCAAACTTGTACATCCATCAAACGCCCAGCTGCCTATTGAGGTCAAGCCATCAGGGAGATTTATGCGGCTCAAATTTGTACATCCAGCAAACGCCCACATCTCTATTGAGGTCAAGCCGTCAGGGAGATTTATGCTGATCAAACTTTCACATCCAGCAAACGCCTCACAGCCTATGGTGGTCACGCAAGAAGGAATCACTGCTTCTGTTATGCTCTGATCATTACACCGTAGCAATATTGTATTGTCGTCATTAAACTCCATTCCCGGTGCCTTGGCTTTACGAAGAATTTCAGCTTGACGCGCCTCTTCTTCGGCTTTGCGGCGCGCTTCTTCCTCGGCTTTGCGGCGCGCTTCTTCCTCGGCTTTGCGGCGCGCTTCTTCCTCGGCTTTGCGGCGCGCTTCTTCTTCGGCTTTGCGGCGGGCTTCTTCCTCGGTTTTGCGGCGCGCTTCTTTCTCGGCAAGAGGAAATAAATGAGGATATTTTTCCTTCAACTCTTCCAAACAAGGGACTCGATAAAAAGCATATTCGCCAACAGTTTTAACACTTGCCGAAATAATCACATTGGTCAAACTTGTACATCCCAGAAACGCCCATCTGCCTATTTTGATCAAGCCGTCGGGGAGGGTTATGCCTCTCAAACTCGTACATTCACTAAACGCCCCTTGGTCAATGGCGGCCAAGCCGACGGGGAGATTTATGCTGATCAAACTTCTACATTTTGAAAACGCAAAATCTCCTATGGTGGTTAAGCCGTCGGGGAGGGTTATGCGGCTCAAACTTCTACATCCTGAAAACGCACTTTCCCCTATGGTGGTCACACCGGCGGGAAGCTTTATGCTGCTCAAACTTGTACATCCATAAAACGCACCTCCGCCTATGGTGGTCATGCAAGAAGGAATCACTGCTTCTGTTATGCTCTTATCATTACACCGCAACAATATTGTATTGTCGTCATTAAACTCCATCCCCTGTGCCTTGGCTTTACGAAGAATTTCAGCTTGACGCTGTTTTTCCTCCTCGGCTTTGCGGCGGGCTTCTTCCTCAGCTTTGCGGCGGGCTTCTTCCTCAGCTTTGCGGCGGGCTTCTTCCTCGGCTTTGCGGCGCGCCTCTTCCTCGGCTTTGCGGCGCGCTTCTTCCTCGGCCTTGCGGCGTGCTTCTTCTTCGGCAATCAGCTTTTTGCCGATTGCCAGAGCTTCAGAGAGGAAACGGGCGGCATTTGAATAATCACTGCGCTTGTCGGCGTGGTCGGCGTTTCTCTTTTTGCGGGAGTAAGCCTGATTTTCATTGAGTTGGAGCCCCAGCTGCGCTGCCTGAGCTTCAAGGTCTTCAACATCTGTCAGGAGATCATAATATCTGTCAGAAAGATCACCTGTACTTACGTCTTCCGCAGGGATGTGTTGTACTTCCGGGATCACTTCACCGGCACAGGCAGCTGCGAAAGCAGAACAGTTTTCAAAGCGCTCAGCAGGATTTTTGCTCAGAGCTTTGGCTACTGCGGCAGCTAAAGGAACAGAAACTCCCCTTAAAGGTGTCGGTATCTCTTCAAGAACGCACTGACGCAAGATCTTCCGGTCGGGATTGTCAAATGGGGGAACTCCGGCAAACATTTCGTAAACAGTTGCCGCAAGGGCGTACTGGTCGGCGCGTTCATCAATGACCTGTCCCCGGCATTGTTCAGGCGCCATATAAGAAACCGTCCCGCAGGTATCAGAAGCAGCAGAGTTGGTCACACGGGAAAGAGTTGAGTGGATCTGTGCCGCAAGTCCGAAGTCAAGCAGTTTGACTTTTCCATATCGGTCCACCATCATATTGGCGGGCTTGATATCCCGGTGAAGCACCTTCATGCTGTGGGCAAAATCAATTGCCTCTGCCGCCTGACGGATGAGTTTGAGAGCCTTTTCTTCAGAAAAATCCCCCGCCTCTTTGACTCTGCGGAGATAATAACGCAGTTCCTCTCCCTCAACATACTCCATAACAAGCAGATATTCCCCGCGGGACTCATCAAATTCAAGGGCGTTGTAGTTAGCGATGTTGGGATGGTGAAGTTTGTTGACGATCTGGTAATTTCTCTTGATCTCCCCCATTTCCCAGTTGCTTGCGGCAAGCTCCGGGGCAAGGGTCTTGATCGCCACTTCTGTTCCTGAAATTTGATCATGACAGCGGCAGACCACTCCCATACCGCCTCTGCCGAGTTCTCCAAGCACTCTGTACCTGCCAAGGAGCAAATCCCCTTTTTCAAGCGCATCTCCGGCTTTTCTGTCATGGGCTCCGGGAAGAGTTTTTGAATTATCTGTAGTGCGGGTATGATTTTTTTCAGGTTTCAAAGTCTTTGCCTGACTCTCCATACAATCTTAAAGACTCCAATACTGCAAACTTAATATTTTGTTTAATATAACACAAAGGCTGTTTTTTTCAAGTTATTTTTAAAAAAGCGCAAAAAACTCTCCACTGACGCAAAAAATAAAACACATGCCCTCTTTATTGCTTTTTCAGGAAAAAAGTTTGCATTTCAGAGGTTGAAATGTTATAGTATACGCCGAGTATACCAAATTTCTCAATAAAATACTTTAAGGAACTTTAAAAAATGAGATCGTTTCTGCTTTTGTGTCTGGCTGCGGCAGCGTGCCTTTCAGCCGGAGAGTTTGATTTCCAAAATGCAAATTTCCAACTGACCTTCGATACCAAAGGGGGGATGCTCACAAAACTGATCCACAACAAGGTGGATTGGAACGCCCGGGGCCCCCAAAAACACGGCAATGCCTTCACCGACAGCCGTCTGGGTCAGACCGTCGCAGAAAAAACCCAGTTCCATGAAGATTTCGGCAAACTTGAATACGAACTTGTTTCCTGGAAAAACCTCAAAAGATCCGGCGAAGCGGACATCACCTTTTCCGTTATAGGGACCGTCTATAACTGGCTGCGCCTCAACAAAACCTACAAGATCCGCACCGGCAACACCCTTGAAGTGGTCTATGAACTTGTCAACACCGGCAAAACAGCCCAGCCCATCTCTTTCAGCTCCCGCAACTACTTCTACCGCTCCGACCGGGAAAACATCTACTGGCAGCCCGGTATCAAGGGACTCAAAAAGCTGAAACAGCAGACCTACATGACCTTTTCCAAGCTGCCGCCCCAGACCTACCTTGCCATCGGTTCAGATGACAAATCAGGTATGCTCATCGAATATCCCGCCGACAGCACCGCAGGGCTCATGAACTGGTTCGTCAAAGGACGCTCCGCCAGTACTGAATTTTTCAGCGATGAACAAATTCTCGCTCCCGGAGCAAAACGCTCCTTTTCCATCAAGCTCCACTTCACAAAAGATCTGAACAAACTCATCGCTCAGAAGAAGTTCACCGCCCGCCCCGTCAAGGGCAAGATCCCCGCCATGGTGGATCAGCTGAATCTTCAGGAGGATCGTTCCTACAAGATCCGCGCCATCAAGAAAGAGCTGCCCAAAGACACGAAATTCTTTGATATTGAACTTAAAAGACAATTCAAAGACTCCTGGCGCGCCGTGCAGCTGCCCAAAGATATTCCGGTTGACAAGATCGCCATTTTCCAGCTAAAAAACGATGCCCCCTCTTTCGACCGCCCGGTGGGGTATGTCATGAACGGCAGAGAACTGCTGATCAAGGTCCCCGGATTTCACCCCATGGGCAGCGTTGCACGCGCCACTTTGAAAAAAGGCATCTACTCCACCAAAAGCGGTTTCCGCAAATCTTATGATGCTTCACCTTTTGACTGCCGTATCTACTACAACCGCACCGACGGTTTGAAACTCAAAGAAAAAGCTCCCGCCGGGGGCGAACTGGTTTGCAACGGCTCCTTTGATAAGGCCGATGCCAAAAATCCCGCCATCCCTGCGGATCACCACTTTGTTACCAACAAAAACTATCACGCCGAATATCTGAAAACAGCAGGCGTCAACGGCTCCCCCTGCCTCCGGGGCGGTGAACTGGTCATTCCTCTCATCCCTGAAGCCGACAGAGTTTACAAACTTTCTCTGATGGTCAAAAATGAAGGTTCAGAGAATATGACTCGCTGCTATTTCGTTTTCTTTGATGCCGAAGGCAAAAGAATGGCAAAAAATTCCGTTCTCGCTTTCAGTTCCAAACAGAGCTTTGACTGGAAAAAAATCGAGAAAAAGATCTATGCCCCTGCCAACAGCGCCATGATGGCAATTTCCGTGACCCGTTCCTCCAAAAGCCCGGGCAAGGTCCTTCTGGACAACGTGAGCGTGAAAGCTGAACCCATTACATGCAACAAGATCACCCCCCTTGAAAGAGGCCGCAAGGAACTGAAAGAACAGTGGGGCGTTCCCCTTGAATATCTGGAAAAGCTCTCTCTTGAAGCCGCCAATCCCCATAAAAAATGGTTCCATCCGGCTCCCGCTGAAAAGAGTCTTGATATCCTTTATCTCTCCTTTGAACATGAGCGGGGCAGATTGATGATCGACAAAAAGCTGGTCGTCGAACTTGCCGCGCGTATGCCCATGAATATCAAAGTCGTTCCTGTGCTGAACAAAATCATTTCCAGCACCGGTATTTACGGCGTCCACGTCGCCACATTCGGCAAAGAACTCAGCACCTACTCTGCTGAAACGATCAAAGCACTCCCCAAAGTCCCCAAAGTGGTCATCATTACCCGTTTCCCCCCCCAGCGTTACGGCAAAGATATGGAACAGATCCTTGCCAACTGGCAGAAAAAGGGAACTCACTTCATTATCCTGAGCGGCAAGATGTTCCCCAAACTTCAGGGCAAAGCGGTCAAAGCTCCGGTCAAATTCATGCTCCCCGAGATGAAAAAGGTCGCAAAGGACCGTGCCATCCGATGGTATAAAAAGGGGAAATCCTATCTTATCTACTGCGATACCGTTGCAAAATTCAATCCCCTGATCCCCGAATCACAGGAAAACACCACCCGCCACCGGATCACCTATCTGAGCCGGGATTACCCCTGGTGGGAGTATCAGAACCTTGCCAAGCTCCAGATCATGCGCTACCTTTCCGGCAGCAAATTGTCCGCCAACTTCGTTTCCGGCAACGGGAAAGAGGTGGTCATAAAAAGCAGCAAGGCGCAGTCCGTCACTCTGGAACTTGAATACAACAACATGTTCCGGGAAACCAAAGCTGTGAAAAATCTCAAAGTCTCTCTGAAACCCGGCATCAACAAGATCCCTCTGCCCGCGACGCCTCTTCCCGGCGGAAAACTGGTTGCCGATGCCAGACTGCTTGATAACAAAGGCAAAGTCATTGACGCCGGTGCTTTTGTGGTGGATGTGCCTGAAAGAGTCAAGATCGGTGTTGCCTTCAAAAATGCCGACAGGATCTTCCCCCAGGGTAAACCTCTGGTCTTTGACCTGAATCTCACCGCCCTTCCTGCCGGAAGCAGTGTGGAAGTGGAAGTTGAAGACACCTTCAAGCGCATCATCGCCCGTAAGAGGCTCCCCGCCCTTGCGAAACAGACGGTCTCCCTTACTCTTCCTGCACCCCGGACCGTCATCAACAACCTGATGGTCAGAGTGAAGAAAAATGCTCTCCCCGTCGCTGAAACCATCTGCGAATTTTCATCTCCCGCAGGTCCCACGGACTTCACAGAGTTTTTCGCCACCACCTGGGGATTCCAGCGCAATCTTGCCCGCAATCTTGAACTGGACGGCGTGACGGCAAACACTCCTTACAGCGCCAACACCCAGGACATCTACCGCGCGGCACGTTATGAAAACCTCGCCGCAAGCCCCATGGGTCTTGCAAGTTTCCGCAACAGCGCCCCCTACCGCGGCGACAGAAAGAGCGACCCTGTCCGCAACCCCTGTTTCCACGATCCCAAATACCTTGCCAAAAACACGGAACTGCTGAAAATCCACTACGGCAAAAACAACATGCTCGGGTACTACGATATCCGTGACTTCTGGAGCGGTGATGAACAGTTCCTGGGCAGCACCGTCTGCTTCTCTGAACACTGTCTGAAAAAATTCCGTGAAGTTCTCAAAGAGAAATACAAAACCATCGCCGCACTGAACAAGGTGTGGGAAACCCGCTACTCCTCTTTCGCCGAAGTCATGCCCAAACAGCTTGACGAACTCAAGAGCAAAGAGAATCTCGCCCCCTGGCTCGACCACAAACTCTTTATGGCGGCGACCTTCGCCTGGGGACAGTTCCGCAGTCATCTGACCGATCTTGTGAAATACAATCCCCATGCCCGCATGGGCGCAAGCGGAACCCAGTCCCCCGGATACGG
>JAFWBQ010000112.1 GCA_017507125.1 Lentisphaeria bacterium | reverse complement strand
TGGCTTTATAAACACAGTCAGAAAAAACAGGAAGAAACTGCAAAATAATCCCGACAGAAAATATGATATAACTCATACAACAGCCCGGCATGAAGAATTCTTCAGCCGGGCTGTTATTTCAAGATTCCCAAAAACGTTTCACAAGGTACGCTTCATTACAATTTTTTACAGCAGGGTGTAATGTTCGCCCTCCTCCACCTTGCCCCATTCAAGAGTTTCGTAAAACTCGCGGAACGCTCCGGCGATAGTGGCGTGGGAGCTTGTGGTGATCCTGCGGGCAGGAAGGGCGCCCACTTCAGGGATCAGTTTCTTTGAAGTTGCCCGGTATTCCGCCTGAGCGACATAAGGACCCACAATGGGTTTGATGGCAAAGGTCTCAGGCGCGGCAAGATATTTCTGCAAGGCAAGTCCGGATTGCTTTTTGATATCTGCAAGCACAGAACCTCTGGGATAATGCACAGCACCGCTCTGGCGTGCCATGACCTCCTCCGCAGGACATGAGGCGTCAAGAGCTTTATTGAAGCCCTCTTTTACAGCAGAAGTGAAAATTCCGGGGATCAGCTCCTTTGCTTCAAGAGTCAAAGCCAGGTCGCCTGATGCAAAAATCACAGGGATCCCGAGTTCATTGAATCCGTAGGAAAGCTGTCCGAATTCCCCCAGAGAAACGCCGTTGATCCTGAAATCCACCGCCTCGCCCGTCTGGGTGTGGGCAAGGTGTGCATTGGGCGTACCGGCCTTGGCGTGCTGCCCCACAAAGGCCGCCACATCTGCCTGATCGTTGAAAACAGGGGAAACTCTCGCTCCCCGCTGCAAAGCAGCTCTGGGATCAAGGATCTCATCCCTGATCGAGCCGCCGGAACCGTGACCGTCGACCACAGTGACAGAGGTGGCGCCGGCGCCGAAAAAGCCAGCCACAGCGGCGTTGACCTCCTCGGTCAGAAAGCGGCATCCGACTTCATTGCGCCGTCCGGCAGGGGTGCACCAGTCAGGGAAGTTCAGAACGCCGTTGACTCCCTCAAGGTCCGTAATGATAATAACTCTCATAATATTCGTTCAATCCTTATTTGTCATTAAGCTCAATAAGTTCAACTCTGTCGATCCATACTTTTCCGGTGACGCGCTTGAAAAGAACGAAAAACACGTTGGCCTTTTTGCCTTTGGGGACAGGCGTTGTTCCGGTCTTGAAGGTAAAGGTCAACTTGTGCCAGGGGGCAGTTCCTTTGGGAAAGATCCGGGGCAGCGTATGAACTCTGCCGTTGCCCTCAAAGACGCGAACATAAAGTCCGGGATGGGTGAGATTTTCCAGCTTGAGGAAGTAGCTCAGCTGATATCTTGTGTTGGGTTTCAGAGGCGGAATGGACTGGCTGAGGGTATGGCATCCGGGCGTTTCCATGCGGCAGGAGCTGCCGCCGAAACGGAAGACTTTTGTATCCCGGTTGATGATCTTATGTGCCGCCCAGCGTCCGATAAAACGGTTTTCGGATCCCACTTTGCTCTGGAAGTCCTGATCTTTGAGCAGATTTTTATTGACAGGAGCGTTGAAGTGGATAACACCGAACTGCTCCACCATGTTCCGGGGAGGCAGTTTGATCCAGTTGTAATAACTGTTTTTGCTGCTCAGAGAACGGAGTCTTGTAAAGTCCGCATTGATTCCGTTTTTGCCCGCCGCCGCCATAGAGCTGCGGGGAACTTTGATCTCAGCGAACCAGGCCTTGCCCGGCTGGAGAGAAACGGCGAAAACTGCTTTGCTGCTCCAGTTCCAGCGCATATCTCCGGGACGGACGTAAAGATCCGTCATGCAATTCTTTGAAGAGAGCATGATCTGATAATACTCCTTGCGGTCACCCCGGGTATCAAGATAGACTTCAACGCAGTTATCTTCCCAGAGGTTCCGGTCATCATGTTTGCGCTGAACGGCAACGATCTTTTTTGTTTCGGGTTCTTCACAGCGGAATCCGAAGTAGAAATAGTCCTTATCCCGGAGCATATAGACTTTTGTTTCCACATCGGTCACATCGCCTTTTCTGGCGCGGAGCCAGACGGGAACAGCATTTTTCCAGGCGGGATCGTTGAGTTTACCGTCAATGGTGATCTTTTCACCTTTTTTCAGTTCAGGCATAACGCCCTCATCGACGATCTCACATGATTTCTTGTAGCGCTCCATTCCGGTGGTGACAGGCCCCCAGAACTCGGCGCGGATGAATTTGAGACGCTTCAGAGAATCAGGATCATTTTTCACCAGTTTCTCTGCTTTATCAAACTCCCTGTTGACGGAGTCGATCAGCTTTGCATTGTAAATATTGTTCCAGATCTCAGTCTGAGAGGGAACCACTCCTTTGGGGCCCACAGAGGTTTCGATCACATTGCCGCAGATCTTGTTCAGCCAGAGCTCTTCACAGCGGTCAAAGATCTTCTGCACGATGGGACCGGCGGCACCGTACATGACTCTGAAGTGTTCATCAAGAAGTTTATCCACATCGGTGGAAGTGTCCCACATGATCTTGGCGGCGACATAGTGGTTGAGGAATCCGAAGAGCCAGACGTCGGTCTCAGACTCAAGAAATGCACCGAAAGTAAATCCCGCCTGCCGTTTCAGGAATGTCCCCATGGCGCGGGGGGTGGAGTTGGGGATCCAGCCCACAACGGCGCGGGCCTTGGTGGGGTAAAGCCACAGATAGGGTTTGGTGCCGAGTTTTTTGTTCCAGGTACGCAGCAGCTGATCGTTGGCTTTCTGGGTGGGCAGCTTTTCATCATAAGGGCCTGTCAGAGCCAGCTGAACGATGATATTGGAGGGGATCTCCACATCAGGAACGGGTTTGTATTCGGCATAGGCCATGCAGGTCACGAAGCCGGGCACTTTTCTTTTCTGAAGCTCTTTGGCAAATGAGGAAAAGTAGTTCCACATGAAGTTGCTGACCTTCTGCTTGTCTCCGCTGGTAAAGAGGGGTTTGCACTTGTCGCAGTAGCAGGGGGGCATACCGTCATTGGGCATAAGGTTGAAAAAGGGTTTGCGGTGGGGGAATCCCCATCCTACTCTGCCGTGACCGTTCTGGACGCCCCGTTTTGAGGCGGGTTTTCCGGACAGAAGATCAATGGCGTCAAGAAGGATCTCATTTTTCAGCTCCATATTGCTGAAACAGAGATGCCCGAGATCGTAGTTGGGATTGCCCATCTTGACTTCAGCGTTCCAGCGTCTGCCGTTTTTATTCAGGGCGAAATATTCAGGATGGCTTTTGCCGAAGCGGTTCACCAATCCCAGATATCCCAAACCATGGCAGTTGGGGATATACAAAGTGCTGGTTCGCAGCTGATACCTGGAAAGGGCCTGCCAATTTTTGGGGGCGTTGGTATAAACGAACTTCTGCCCCTCCATAACAGGTCCCCAGGTCTTGAAGTAAAAGGTGCGGTGCTGCATATCAGGACGTTCAGCAATGTCGATCCCCGGCAGAACGATCTCTTTTTTCTTCGGGATGACAGTGCCGATCTCGCCGGGGAAGTAGTAGCGGACTCCTGCGAAACGCTCAAGGAAATCCTGAACGCCGAAGAGAGTGGCGCGCTCAACATAATTGGGATTGTTGGCGGGATTGGCAGTGCGGTCATCGTTACCGATGATCAGAACCTGTTTCCCGGCGCTCTTGATATAGAATCCGTCACGGTCAAGACCTTTGAGATCAAGTTTCATCGTATTGGCAAGGGCGGTATCCCCCACATGCAGAGCAATCTTCCCGGTGCTCTTTCTGACAACGGGGACTTTACAGTTCAGACTTTTCCCCAGCGTTTCACTGAGCAAGGATCCTGCATACTTTGCCGCAGGCGTTGCTTTGGCAGGCACGACCACTTCAAAAGAGCCGGGTTTGAGAACCAGCTTTTCGCTGTTTTTCAAAACGATTCTCCGCGGCGAAACCGCCTTGGGAGCGAAACGGATCTCTTCTGCGCCATAGACAGCAGCCGCTGACGCAAGAAGAAACAGCCACAACATTTTTTTCATTTTTCTTTCTCCTGACAATTTTGCAGAAATACTGCATCACAAAAATAAAGTTCCTGCGTTAAGATACACCGTCTCTTAAAATATTACAAGGCAAAAAAAGTGAAAAAAAGGCAAACAGTCTTGAAAAAAACATTTATAGAGAGTATATTACTCTGTTTTCATTATGTGAAGCTCTATCTTCAAAATCAGACAAAAAAAGGAGCGAACATAAAAAAATTTCCTGTAAAATGCATTGACAATATATCTTGGGGAAACAAGTTTAAACAATAACGACGGAGAAAGAAATGAAAAAGAATTTTTTCACCCTGATTGAACTGTTGGTTACTACTGCACAACAGAACTGTTTTTCAAAAATAAAAAAATACACATCCTTACGCCCGGCAGGGCGCACTTCACGCTTTTTTTGCGGATGCAAAAAAAGCTCTTCACACCTTCACATCTTCACTCAATCAGCGT
>JAFWBQ010000111.1 GCA_017507125.1 Lentisphaeria bacterium | reverse complement strand
AGTCAACATCTTTCAATGTGCTCCAAATAAATATGCAGTCTGCAATCTGTCCGCTCCCAGACGTGCAATGTTAATCGCCATAATTTACACGCTGTTCGCAGAAACCGCGAATGTCAGTTATTTATCATACCATCTCCTTAAGAAATATTAGGGGGTAATTTCCCCCGGGTTTGACTGTACTTTGTATAGAATATAGCCTGTTGCAAAAACAATTTCAAGCAGTTTTAAGAAAAAAGCATGTACTTTTCGGTAATTTTTCCATGCCGTGCGGCAACATCTGTTCCCGGGAACTTAAAAACCTTTCTGCATACCCGATCCGGACTCTTGACTTTTTGTTCGTCAAGATGTATTTTAAGTGCCGGAGTCCTCCGCAGTGAGGGTACAATAAGTTCAATACAGGAAAGAGCAGATGAAAATCGCCACGACTATCGGTGAGATGTATAAATTCACCTCATCTCCGGCAGAAGCCGTCAAAGCCTATAAAGGTACAGGATTTCGTTATCTGGATTACAGTTTTTACAATGACTGCCGCCCGGATTCCCCCTTTATGCAGCAGGATGACACCTGCTGGATGAAAGAAGTCGATGATGCCGCCTGCGCCGCTGCCGATTGCGGATTTGAATTCGTTCAGGCCCACGCTCCCGGCTACAATCCCCTGAAAGAGTCAGACTATGAATGCTCCATGCGCGCCATGTGCCGCTCTGTGGACGCCTGCGGCCGACTCCGGATCCCCACCGTGGTGCTCCACACCAGCTGCGGGTATCAGCACCTCTACCCCATGGATAAAAAACCTTACTTTGAGTACAACAGAAAATTTCTGATGCCCATACTGGAAACAGCAGAAAAATACGGGATCACCGTCTGCATTGAAAATACCTCTTCCAGAAACGCAGGGGCATGCTATTTCCCCAGAACCCCTGAGGATATGAACGATTTTGTTGAGTTCATGGCGCATCCGCTGCTCAAGTGCTGCTGGGATACAGGCCACTCTGTCATGGAGGGCAAATACGATCAGAGTGAAGAGTTCCGTAAACTGAAAAGCAATCTCCGGGCGGTCCACATCCATGATAACAACGGTCTTTCTGATGAACACCTGCCTCCCTATTGCGGAAAACTGGATCTTGATGCCCTGGTCAAAGTCCTCATTGAGATCGGATACGCTGGATTTTTCACCTTTGAAGTGGATGGATTCCTCAATTACGCCGGTGGGTCAGGAGCGTTGAAGACACTTCCTTTTGAGATCCGTCAGGAGGCGCTCTCCATTCTTTTCAAAGTGGGCAGACACATTCTTGATACCTACGGTATCTTTGAAGCGTAAAATTAGGGTTTCTCAAGTTTATCAATACACTTCCAAGGTGAAAAAATGGCTATTGCTTTTCAGGATGAACGCAGCTGGTTCAATAAAAAACGTTTCGGACTCTTTATCCACTGGGGCATCTATGCTCTGGGCGAACGCCACGAACAGGAACAGTGGCGCTACAACATTCCCGCCGCCATTTATGAAAAATATGCAGACCGCTTTGATCCAGTCAAATTTGATCCCGCCCAGTGGCTGGATCTCTGCCAGGAGTGCGGCATGGAGTATCTGGTCTTCACAGTGAAACATCACGACGGATTCTGCATGTGGGATACAAAAGAAACCACCTACAACATCATGAACACGCCTTACAAAAAGGACATCACTGCCATGCTGGCGGAAGAGTGCCATAAACGGGATTTCCCTCTGGAGTTCTATTACTCCTGCGTGGACTGGCATCATCCGGCGTACCCCAATCTGGGGCGGCATCATGAAATAGAAACAGATCCTCAGCACCACGATTTTCCCGCCTACATGGAGTTCCTCAAGGCGCAGATCAGAGAACTCTGCACCAATTACGGCAAGATCCACGGCATCTGGTGGGATATGAATGTGCCTGAAGCAGTGGATCCCTCGGTCAACGCCATGATCCGGGAGCTTCAGCCCGCCGCCGTCATCAACAACCGGGGATACGGTCCGGGGGATTACTCCACCCCGGAACGGCAGTACCACAATGACATCACCCCCTTTGCCTCACCTGTGGAAGCGTGTGAATCTATCAATATGCACAGTTGGGGATACAGAAAACAGAATGGTTTCTTTTCAACCAGAAATCTGGAAGAAAAAATCGCTCTCTACACCGCTCTCGGCGGCAACTTTCTTCTCAATGCAGGCCCTGCGCCCGACGGCACCATCGATCCTTTGAGCACCCGAAAAGTGAAAGCAGTGGGCAAATGGTACAATCGCGTCAAAAACGCCCTGCGGTCAACGCCCTGCCCCATGGAGTTCAACGACTCAAGAGGTCTGGGAGCCAAAGGTTCCTATGTCTGCACGGGGGGCGGCAAAGAGCTGAATATCATCATGGTCAACGCTCCCCGCGGAGAAGAACTCTTTCTGACCGGCATTGAAACCGAACCTGTGGAAGCGGTCTTGCTCAACACCGGTGAAAAGCTCTCTTTCACTCTTGAGAAAGTTCCCTACGCCCTGCAGCAGTCTCC
This sequence comes from Lentisphaeria bacterium, assembly GCA_017507125.1. Lineage (GTDB taxonomy): Bacteria > Verrucomicrobiota > Lentisphaeria > Victivallales > Victivallaceae > UBA1784. The sequence goes on along the minus strand of JAFWBQ010000111.1, from coordinate 48,013 downwards.
GGCGCTGCGTATTCTGGGACTCCCCACGGATGAGCTGGGGAACGAAGTCATGGCGCTCTCTCTCAGATTCGCTTGCGATATCATCAAACCGCAGATCACGGAATTGGCGGCTGAAGGTTCCGGGATCCTCACCAAAGAATAATTTCAAGGAGATATTGTTATGGGTATCAAACTCGGTCTGGTCGGTCTCGGAGCTTTCGGCAGCGGATTCGCTCCCCTTTTCACCTCACACCCCCTTGTGGATTCTGTCATTCTCTGCGATGCAGAAGCAGACAAGGTTGAAAAACACGCATCTATCCCTGTCATCGCCCCTAAAGTTGCAGGAAAAATGCTCTCTCTTGATGAGGTCTGCAAATCTGACTGTGATGCTGTGATCATCATGACTCAGCCCTGGCTCCATGCGCCCCAGTGCATCCAAGTTCTTGAATCGGGCAAATGGGTCTACTCTGCCGTTCCGGTGATCTCTCTGCCCGATGACAACGAAGTCCTTGACTGGTGTGCAAAGATCATTGAGACCGTGGAGCGCACAGGCAATGAGTATATGCTGGGGGAAACCACCATTTACCGGCCTCAGACCATGTTCTGCCGCCGTATGGCGCAGCAGGGACTTTTCGGGGACTTTGTCTACGCCGAAAGTGAATACGCTCATGATGTGGACCGTTTTGACTGCTCTTTGAGAAGCGTCGCCGCCCAACGATCCACCGGCAAGGTCGGTCAGATGCGTAAAGAGCTTATGGCGCCCTATTTTGCCCGGGGCCTCAAGTTGCATCCCATGTGCTACCCCACTCACTCCGTTTCAGGGGTGGTGGATGTGATGCGCTGCAAACCTCTGAGTGTTTCAGCCATAGGTTACGCCAACAGGAACAACGATCCTTTCTTTGCCGACTACGATTACTCCAACATCACAGCCCTTTTCAGAATGGACAACGGCTGCGCGGTGCGTGTGTCTGAGATGCGGGAAATTTCAGGCAATACAGGTTTGGATGATGAAGATTTCCGCATCTTCGGGACCCGGGGGAGCTATTCACTGAACCGCTGGTGCAACAACGGCAGGACCGCCCCCACTCCTGAAGGCAAGAAAAATCAGGAAACCATAGTGACCGATCAGGAAATGCGGGATCCTCTGCCCCCCGAAGTCACGGCCGCTTTTTCAGATGCCATGTCAAGAAAAGAGGGCAGAGTCAAAGATTTTCTTGCCACAGGCCACGGCGGATCCCACCCCTATCTGGTCCATGAATTTATCTCTTCCGTGGCAGAAAGACGCCGTCCCCGGATCTCCGCCTGGGACGCCGCCATGTATATGGCTATGGGGGTTGCCGCCCATGAATCCGCGGTCAAAGAGGGCGAAAGCGTCAAAGTCATCGACTTCGGCAAAAAGTGGGATTGATCTTTCATGGGCGATTTTGCATCAGGACTGCTCCTGACATGCCTCACAGGACTTCTCTGGAGTTTTGTGGGCGTCTACTACAAGCTGATGGCAAAGTGGAAACTCAATCCCTATGATGTGGGAATCCTCACAGGTATCATCGGCATTGTTGTGAATCTGCTTTTTGTCACAAAGACGGGCAAGTTTTTTTCCGGTGAAATTCCGCTCCCCTCATGGCACTACGGAGTTTTTGTCCTCTTTGCCGGATTTGCCAACGGCTGGGGCTCTTATGTGCTTCAGCGCAGTATGCTCTACGGCAAAAGCGGCGTGACCTGGGCCATCGGTCAGTGTGCCTTGATCGTCCCTTTTTTCGCCATCACCATCATCTATTCCGAGCCGTGGAATCTCCTCAAACTGTCAGGTACTGCTGTCATTGCTGCCGGCATGATCGCCGTAGCGCTGCGGAACTCACAGAAAAGTTCCGCAGAAGCTCCGGATCCCCGGTACGGTGTCGTGCTGGCGCTGGCGGCCTTTGTCATTCTCGGCGGAGCCCAGAGCATGACCTCAGCCACAAGTTTCATGTCTTACACAGATCAGGGACTCCTGCGCCCCCTTATCACCGGGGCGGGAGCAGTTCTTGCCGCCGTCGCGTGCAAGATATATCTGAAAGAGAAAAAGTTTTATTTCCCGAAAAAACTGATTCCGGTGATCATTCTGCTTTCATTGCAGGCCGTTTTGGTCCAGGTCATGCAGTTCTGCGCCCTTGACCGGCTGAAAAACTGCGGTATGAACGGCGTTTTCTTCCCCATTGCCGTGGGACTTTGCATTGCCGGATATTCGGTCTGGTCACTTCTCTTTTTCAAAGAGAAGTGTTCCGGACTCTTTATCGGCAGCGTGGCGGCGATCCTCTTCGGGATCGGCTGCTTCTGTATTGCTGATATATGATTTCAGCTGAAAGCGGCCTTCCGGTAGTTGATGGCTTCAAAGATGGCGTTTTCAGAGATATTCTCAACCCCGGCAAGATCGGAGATGGTGCGGGCGACTTTCAGGATCCTGTCATAGGCGCGGGGACTGAGTTTGAAGCGGGCAATCGCCTGACGCAGAAGCATTTCGCCTGCGGGATTCAACTTGCAGTACTGCTGAAGTTCCCGGCTCCCCATGCGGGCGTTGCAATAGATCCCCCGGCAGCGGGCAAAGCGGGCTTCCTGAATCTTTCTTGCAGCGATGACCCGTTGACGGATGAGGGAACTTGGTTCTCCATTGGGAACATTGATAAGTTCATCCTGAGTCAACTGGCGAAGTTCCACGTGAAGGTCGATACGGTCAAGAAGGGGACCGGAAAGTTTCTTGAGATAGCGTCTTTTTTCCTCCAGTTTGCAGACACATCCCAGTTCCACTTCACCTCTGCCGCAGGGACAGGGATTCATGGCGGCGCAGAGAATGAAACGCGCCGGGAAAGTACAGCTGCCGCTGGCTCTGGAAATAGTCACGTTACCAGTCTCAAGGGGCTGACGCAACACTTCAAGAACATTGCGTTTGAACTCCGGCAGTTCGTCAAGAAAAAGCACGCCGTTGTGCGCCAGACTGATCTCTCCCGGCCGGGGATCGTGTCCGCCGCCCAGAAGTCCGGCATCAGAAACGGTGTGATGAGGCGCTGTAAAGGGACGGCGGGTCAGGATCGGAGCTCCGGAGCTGAGCATCCCCAGCACGCTGTGGATGCGGCTTGTTTCCAGAGTTTCCTCCAAAGTCATAGGGGGGAGGATACCGGGCAGTCTTGATGCAAGCATGCTTTTCCCGGTTCCCGGAGGGCCGCACATAAGGATGTTATGTCCCCCGGCGGCAGCGATCTCAAGGGCGCGTTTCGCCATCTGCTGCCCCTTGACATCAGCAAAATCAGGCATGTTTTTCTCATCTTCGGACTGAAACTCCTTGAGTTCCGCCCGGCAGGGAAGAAAATCGCCGTTGTTCACAAGGTCGACGGCTTCTTTCAAAGAGGCGATGCCGAAGACAGGGAACCGTTTCCCCGCAGCAAGGGCGGCTTCACAGGCATTGCCAAGAGGGACCACCACGGCATGTGCCTTCCCGGTGCGTCCCAGTACATCGGCCAGGGGCAGAGCGCCCTTGACCGGGCGGATGGAGCCGTCAAGAGCCAGCTCCCCGGCAAACCCGAAAGTCCGGATCCGCTCTTTGTCAACGATCCCGGCTTCAGCCAGAAAGCAAATGGCAATGGCAAGATCAAAGGATGCACCCTCTTTTTTCAAGTCGGCGGGAGCCAGGTTGACCACCGCGACTCCTGCCGGCAAAGGGAAGCCGGAACTCAGGAAGGCAGCGGTAATACGTTCCCTGCTTTCACGGACCGCAGCATCAGGCAGTCCAACAATGGTTATGACGCTTTCTCTCACCGGGGAGTTACCGGCACCGCTGATCTTCACTTCGATTTCCACCGGCACAGCGTCGATTCCGGTAACTGCGGCTGAAAAACATTTGACTGACATAGAGTGCTCCAATTCTGACGGTCACTTGACTCCGGGAAAACTTATCACGGCTTTTTCACCGTTCCGATAAAAAACCAGACACCTCCAAGGCTGCGTAAACTGCCCTCCTCAAAGTTCGGGGCATTGATAAAATCCCCCCGGGCGCCGGGGGTATCGGGGATCTCCCACACCAGCAACGCGCCGTCAAAGGCTTCAAGAAATTCAGGGTTTGCGGTCAACTCTTTGAAAAACTTGCCGGACTCTGCATAAGGGGGATCCGCAAAGATCAGATCGGCGGGGACGCTCCTGTAAAGTGAAACATTCCTTGCGTCCCCCTGAATGATCTCAAGAGTTGACTCCACCCCGGTCCGCTGCACCTTGCGGCAGTTTTCCCGGATCACGGCGATATGAGATGTGGAAAGCTCCACCATGGTAACATTTTCCGCCCCCCGTGAGGCACATTCAAGAGCAAAAGCGCCGGAGCCGGAAAAAAGATCCAGCACCGCTGCGTCTTCAAGTTCCCCCAGACTGTCAAGAAGGGCTTTGCGTCCTCTGCCTGATGTGGGGCGCACCCCCATGCCTTCAGGGACGTTCAGTTCAAGATTCCGGGCTTTTCCTGCAATGATCCGCATTTACGATCCTTAAATTTCAAGTAATAAATCATTCAGCACGATTGGCGTCGGCAGCATCTCTTGCGGCAAGGCAGGCGCGGGTCAGTTCAAAGGTCTCTTCTGAGGAAACGATCCCCGGCGTACCATCAAGAATGCCCCGGACAAAGTCATAGAAGATCCCCCGGTCGGGAGCAAGTTCGATCTCTCTGACACCGGCAGCGTTGATAAGCGTACACTTGCCGTGGGCGACTTCAATAACGCCGTCGGTTCCGGCGACCCGGACCTGATCATCGCCGTGAGTGGGGGCGGTCTGGGGACGCCAGTAGTCGATGGAGGCAGTTCCGATAATGCCGTTTTCCATGCGGCACATGACGGCGCAGGTCATTTCAAGGTCGCCGTGGTCGCGGTTTTCGGCATCGGTATGGAACGCGGAAACAGTTTCAAAACCGCTTCCGGAAAACCACAAGATCCAGTCAAGGGCGTGGCTTCCCACCCAGGGGATGGTTCCGCCGTAAGTTTCCCGCTTCTTGAAGAAATCCCGGCGCTGTCCCAGCTTGTAGGATTTCCGGGTATTGATCATCTGCACCTTGCCGATGGCGCCGGAACTCACCGCACGGTAAGCGGCATGGAAAGCAGGCTCTGTACGCAGTCCCACCATGGAACTGATACGGGTGCCGGGGGCGGCGTTATCGTAAGCAATTTCAATTTTTTCCAGATCTTCCAGAGTCAGGGCGATAGGCTTTTCGCAGAAGACGTGGCGATCGTATTTAAGACACTCAACGCACATTTCCGCGTGCTGATGAAAGGGGCCGTCTACCATAACAAGATCGCACTCCACTTCAGCAAGCATCTGCTTGTAGTCTTCATAAAGAGCAAAGCTGCCGGAGTAATATTTCCGGAGCGCCTCAGCCATAGGTTCAGTGGGGTCCCCGCCGCCGGAAATGGCAACGACTTCAACTTCGGGCAGCCGGGCAAGATCTTTAAGAACATATCCCCAGTGTCCGCGATGTCCGATCAAAGCAATTTTCATTTTATTTCATCCTTTCTCAAGTTGTTTACATATTTCAAAGCCTGCTCTCTGGAGTTGATTTCACCTGAAAGCTGCAATCTTCTGATATCCTTCAATATCCTGCCCATCCGGACTCCCGGTTGGATTCCCCTTTCAAGAAGATCTCTGCCGGAAAGGAGTTTTTCCGGTTCCGGGGGAGCCATACGCACATACTCTCCCAGCAGAAAATCAAAACCAGCCATTTTTCCGTGACAGCTGATGCAGTCAAGACGGTGCAGTTCCAATTCAAGGCCGAAAGAGGGTTCCTTCATAAGCCTTTCCAGCTTGCTCTGCCGCATGGCGGTCACATGTGCAAAACGCATGTGGTTCCGCACAGCGTGACAGATGACTTCACTTTCATCCGGAGCAAATTTGAAACGCTTCAAGATCTTTTCTGCAAGACTTGCGCCCTCTTCCTCATGGCCGAAAAAGCGTATTCTGCCAGAAGCCTCAACACTCCTGGTAAGGGGTTTGCCCACATCGTGCAAAAGAACACTCCACCCCAAAAGCGGATCCGGGAACGCCATGTGTTTGAGCATGATCATGGTATGTTCAAAGACATCCCCTTCGGGGTGATACTCCGGCGGTTGAGTAACGTCGATCATTGCGTTGATCTCCGGAAACAGTTCCTCAAGAGTTCCTTTTTGTGCAAGGGCTCTCAATTTTCCGTCCGCACCGGGGGCACACAGGATACGGGTAAAAAAATCTCTTATCTCTTCCGATCCGGAAGGCAATTCACGATCCTTCACTCACTCACCTTTTTACGGAACTTTTCAATCAGCTCAAGTTGATGTTCCTGAAGCAGCTGCAGCGCCGTAACAGCGCTCACCTTATCAGGTTCTGAGGAAAATTTCTTACCTTCGGCAATAAGTTTGTCAATATCCGCCATCTCTTTTGCGCCGGGAACACTACCGAGAGCTTTCAGGTGAGGGGTAAGTTTTTTCATGGCACTGTTGATGGAAGCGGTCAACTCTTTGACCTTTTCAGCATCATCTCTGTTTCTCAGAAGATCCTCCTGCAGTCTGTGGATCTTTTTAAACTCTTTCCGCAGCAGAAAAGCGATCCGCTGCTGTTTGTTTTTGGCGTTTTTTCTGCTTTTGCGGCTCTTCTGACGGGCCGCTTTAGAAGAACTCTTTTTGCTTTTCTCTTTACCTTCAGAAGCGCCATAACACTCAACGGCACCGAAAAGAGATACGGCAAGCAGCAGCATAAAAAATTTTTTCAACATAATGACATCCTTTCTTCAGTTGATATTAATATTCGGGAACAAAGAAACGGAACTCTTTTTCAAAGTGTTTGAATCCGTAGATCTGGATATATCCCGGTATTTCCGTAAAGGCAGTCGTCAGCACAGGGACTCTTGTTTTTTCCAGAAACTTCAGCACTGCCTCATTGTAATCCGGATAGACATCATCTTTCCAATTGACAAACATGGGATGCCGGAACCCGGCAGGCGCCGGAAAAATGCAGGAATAGAGTCCATCCGGCGTATGGTTCAGCACGCCCCGCTTGCGGATCTCAGGCGGCAATGAGGCAAAGATGGAATGCAAAGTGTTGAAAAGATCATTTTCCGTCTGAAAGATCCAAAGTCCGCGGATCCCGGGAGCTGCGGCAACGACCCGTTTGTCAAGTTTATCAAAGTAGCGGAACAACACCCATGCCCGGTAATTGAAACAATAAAGCAAAGGCAGTACAAGCAATATCAGCAGCAGCACACGCACCTTTTTGTTTTTCGGCATCTGCCATATCTCTTGAGCAGTCAGTGCATAGACGCCCATAAGGGGTATCCCCGCCCAGTAAAGATGACGGACACAGGGAACAGGGAAATACTGGTGCCACGAACCCAGCGCCAGCATCACTACTGCCAAAAGGGGCAGATTCTTTTTCAGCTGCTCCATTCTGCCGTAAAAGAGAGGGCGCACCATGATAAAAAAAGCGCCGATACCGAGCAGAGGCATCAAAGCAAAGATACAATTTCCGAAACCTTCGGAGCCGGTCAGGGGGATCATGCTGTCGGCGAACTGAGTCCACGACCAGCTGCCGCCCCGTTTTACGACGAATCCGAAAATAAAGGTAAAACACTGTCTCAGATAGTCACTCCATGCGTTGACCAGTGTCAGATAGGCGGTAAACAACAGGGCAACAGCTCCCGCGCCTCCTGCATAGGGGAGCAGACTTTTGAATCTGCGGGGAGGAGGAACAGTAATTCCATGGAGAAAGAGCAGCACAGCTCCGGCAGCAAAGGCGACCACGCCGCAGGGGGTACGGCAGAGGAAAGCCGCTCCCGCACAGGCACCTGCGCCGAAAAGCACTTTCCAGTTTCCCTTTTCGAGGAAACGCAGCTGCAGCTCCACCCCCAGAAGCATGAAAAAGAGGGCGTAGACACTTGACCAGGGATGAAAAGGGACAAGATAGAAGGGGCAGAGCATGAAAAAAGCGCAATACCAGAGCCGGAGGAAAGGCTTTTTGAGAAAGCGCTCCCACACCCGGGTCCCCAAAACAGCAGACAGTCCATAGAAAAAGACGGTGGTCCATTTGATGACAAGATCTTCAGCTCCGAAAAGCCGGACAGGTATACTCTGGATCAACACGGCAAGGGGGCCGTACTGGCAGAAAACCTCTTTGAAGAGCAGTTTTCCCTCTGCCACGGCGGCGGCGGCACCCAGCATGATCCCGTCATGGTGGGGATCAAAACCGAACCGTGCCATGGTACCGAACCACACCACAGTCACAGCAAAAAGCACCAGATCCCGGAACCATTTTGACCTGTGCCACGGCACTTTTTCAGAAGGGGCGATTTTTTCAGAGGTATTCATAATTTTTCAGATGCTGTCCGCCGTCAAGGGGGATGACCGCTCCTGTCAGGGAGTCGTTTTCAATGATGTAAAGAACCGTTTTCACCAGATCTTCCGGTTCGATCCTTTTTCCCGCAGGAACGCTTTTCAGCACCTTTGACATGGTGGAGTTCTCAAGTCCGGGGGGCGGGATCATGGGGCCGGGAGCCACAGCGTTGAAACGCAATCCCCGGTGCGCCTGTTCCAGAGCAAAGGCTGCGGTGGCATCGCCGAGGGCTTTCCGGGAAATGGCGTAGATACCGTTTTCAACGGCGGGGCGCAGTATCTCCTGATCAAGGATGTTCACCACAACGCCGGGAGTTTTTCTTTCAGGAGCGGCAAAGGCGCGCATAAGGGCAAGGGGGCTCCAGAAGTTCACCTCAAAGTAGCGTCTTGACTCCTCTTCATTCAAATCAGCGGGAGTCCGTGCATAGATGGAGGCGTTGTTGATGAGCACGTCCACTTCGCCGCACTTCTCTGCAAGCTGAGCGGCGGCACCGGGCTGAGAAAAATCGGCTGTAAAAATCTTGTGCCCGGAGCCGGGGAGTTCTGCCGGAAGCCTCTCAGCTTCTGCGCTCCCCTTGTGGCAGTGGATATAAACAACCGCTCCCTGAGCCGCTACGCTCCGGGAAAGCTCTCCGCCGATTCTCCGGGCACCGCCCGTTATCAGCACTTTTTTTCCGTCAAGTTTCATTTTTGGTATTGATTTTTTTGCGTTTACATATTATATTCCGTCAAGTACAAATTTTCAAGGGAGCATACTATGAAAAAGACAAAGAAAAATTTCACTCTTGTAGAGCTGCTCTGCGCTGTGGCTCTGGTCGTCATTCTGGCGGGCATCGGTTTTTCCGCCTACTCCTACGCTTCTCACCGGGGCAAAGAAGCCGCCACCCGCAGCCTCATCACCCGCCTTGAAGCCGGTTTGGAAACCCTCAAGACAAAACATGGATTTTATCCGGCAAGTGCCTCTTTCGGAGATATCACAGTCGATCTCAATTCTGCCGGTGTGATCGACGGCATCACTTTCGGCACACAAAGCATTACAAATGCCAAGCAGCTCAAAGATTTTCTCTCTGTCGTTGACGGAGAAAATCTGAAAAAATATGTTTCAAACGGCAATCTTACAGACGCCTGGGGCGGTAGGATCCAATATAAATATCCCGGTGCTGTCAACACTGCAAAGTATGACATCATCGCCCCCGGAGCGGATGAACACTTCGGCAAAGCCGGAACTTCAACTTCTCCCTGTGCCTCTCTTGCCGACTACAAAGATAATGACGAATGGGCATGTGACGACATTGCCAACTTTGACAAGTTGTAAGCTCCCGTTTTTACTTTTCCGCCGGAACTGTTATTTTCTGAAAAAAATTTATTTTCAGGAGTCTTTGTCACATGGCTTTACATTTGCGTCTTTCCAATTCACTTGAAAAACTGGCGGATTCATTCGCAGAAAAACTCTGTCAGCCTTTGATGGGGAGCAATGATCCTTTTCAAGCGGTTTATGCCGTTGTGCCCAACAGCGGCATGGGCATGTTTCTCAAACGCCGTCTGGCGCGGAAAAACAACCTTGCCATCTCTGCCAATATTGAAACTCCCTTTCTGCAAAAATTTCTGACCGACCGGATCTGCTCCTTTTTCACAGAAGAGGAGTGCGAAGCCTTCCGGGACTCCATGCACTTCTGGAGTCCTGATGTTTTGAGCTGGCGCATCGACGCCATTCTTTCTGCTGTGCCTGAAGAGTTCCCGGAACTGAGCGCGTACTGTACCGGCGACCCGGTGCGGCGTCATCTCCTTGCATGTGAATTTGCAGGAAACTTTGACCGTTATCAGCTTTACCGCAGTTCTGTTACAGGGCATAAAACCCTTGCACAGTGGCGTCAGAGTGAGGGAAAAGATGTTCAGAGCCGTCTTTATCACAAACTCTGTGCACAAATTCCGGACCCTGATTCTTTTTATGTACGGTTCATGGAATGCGCCGCCCCCCGCCGGACGCTTCCTGAAAGGATCGGCATTTTCGGACTCAGCACCATGCCTGCCCTCTGTTTTCACTGTCTGGAAAAACTTGCAGACTTCACGGAAATTTTTCTCTTTTCCCCCTCCCCCTGCCAAACCTACTGGGGAGATATCAAAAGCAGAGGCGAAACCGCCAAAGAACTTTTGAAAGATCCTGACCATGCGGCAGAACTCCTTGAGGAATCCGCCGCCGGGAACCAGCTTCTCGCCGACTTCGGCGTCACCGGCAGAGAGTTTTTCAATCTGCTTCTGGACCGGGATTGCTTTTCAGGCGAAGATCAGCAGGAAGATTATACCGATCCTGTTGACAAGAGCGAAAATGTGCTCCATCTTTTCCAGTCAGACATACTCAACGCCCGCAACAGAGTTGAGAAATATACCCCCGCTCCCGATGACCGCTCCGTCAGGATCAACTGCTGTACCGATGCCAGACGGGAACTGGAAATACTCCACGACCAGCTTCTGGAACTTTTTTACAGCAAAGACAAAAAATGCCGGGGCAAAAAAACAGTGAAAGTCACCCGTGATCTGGCTCCTGAAGATGTGATCGTCATGTTCCCTGACATCAACAAAGCCGCCCCCATGATCGATGCGGTCTTTTCCAACGGCCCTTTCAAGGGACGCTACGCCATCTGCGACCGCAGCAGCATCGGTCAGAGCCAGGTCATTGAATCTTTCAACCGCCTGCTGAATCTGCCCTCGGCACGGGTGACTTCAGAAGAGATTCTTCAGCTTCTGGAATTCGGCTGCATCAGCTCAAAGCTGAAAATCCCCCCTGAGGCGCTCCCGGAACTTGCCGATCTGGTCAGCCGTTTGCGGATCAACTGGGGACTGGATCACATAGAACATGCCAGGTTCCGCATGACTCCTTTTGAAGAGTTTTCGTGGCAGGACGGCATTGAACGGCTGCTGACTGAATACGCAAGAGGTGAAGATGCAAGTGTCATATATGACTCCGACAGGAGTGGAGGCATTGACGGCGAACTGGCAGAAAACTTTGCAAGTCTGGCAGAATTTATTGAACTCCTTAAAGAGTGGCGCAGTGCGCTTCATGTGCCCCGGACTCCTGAGGCATGGAGCGAATTTACACTGCTGTGGATCAACAACTTTTTCAGCGGAACCTCAAAAGAATACCTCCCCGAAGTCAACGAACTCAAACGCGCCGCAGGCAGGATCGCCGCCAATGCGGCAGCGGCAGATGAAACCGCCCTCATCGACTCCCAGGTCTGGATCGCTCATCTCAGATCTGAATATGCCTCCCCCGGCGGCAAACAGCACTTTCTGCGGGACAAAATCACCTTTTGCTCCCTTGTGCCCATGCGTGCCATCCCCGCTAAAGTCATCGCAGTCCTCGGACTCAATGACGGTGAATTTCCCGGCATTGACAGAAGGAACTCCTTTGATCTTCTTTCAGCCGGGAAACGCAATGATCCCAATCTGACCAACGACGGCAGATACCTTTTCCTTGAAGCTCTCATGGCGGCGCAGGAAAATCTGATCCTCTCATACGTCGGATTCAACAACGGCGAAGAGCTTGCACCTGCCATCCCCATGGCGGCAGTTGAGAATATGCTGAAGAAAAATTTCGGCATTGAAAAAGAGAGGATCCCCCTCAAGGCAGTGGAACTTGATTTTCTTTCAGAGCTGCGTACCGGCAGTACAGAAAACGTTTCAGAAGAGGAAAAAACTCTTTCGGAACTTCCCCCTGCGGCACTCCCTGAGATACTCCCTCTCAAGACGCTGCAATTGCTGCTCACCCAGAATTGCAAAGGCTTTTTCAAGATCCGCTGCGGCTTTGACTCCGAAAAGTATGAAAAAGAGCCGCCTGGTACCGATGACCCGGAAAGTCTGAGCAATCAGGATGAAACAACGCTTCAGCGCGCCCTCTGGTCCATGCGTCTGGCTGATATGGACAGCGGCAGCTGGCTCAGTATGGTAAAACGGGGGCGGCTGCTCCCTGTCAATAATGTTGAACAATATGAAAGCGCAAAAGAGCTGATCCTTTCTCTGCCGGAAGTTCTTCTGGAAGAGTTCCGGGAGATGAGTACTGTCAACTGTTCTCTTCAGGTCTGCCCTGAAACAACGGTTGCCGCTTTGCTGGCGGTTCCGGCAGACTTTGAGAAAACATTCCGCAGGGATGTTATACATTTTTCCAAATTTTCTCCTGATAAACTTCTCAACTTTTATCTGGAACAGCTGCTGCTGGCGGCACATTTCAACGCCCCTGTCACGGGGAAAGTGATTTTTATCAAAGAGCAGCAGAAAAAAATGGTTTATACTGTGCCCCCTGAAAAGGCTCCGGCAGCACATCTCAGCCGTCTTGCTCAAATCGCTTTGCTCACCTTTTCAGAAGCTCAGCCCCTGCCCATCTTTGCCAATGCCTCTTACCACTGCTGCAAAGAGTTGGCAGAAAATGTGTCTATCGAAATGATGGCAGAGTTTGCAGAGGAGCTGACTGATACCTTTTCTGAAAAAGGGGAGGAATTTTTCCAGTTGGATGCAAAGTCCAAATACATAAAAAATATCAAAGCAAGTTTTCTGAAAGATGTGAAATACAACAGTGTCATTGAACGGTTTTACAATGAAGACAACTTCTGCAATGGTAAATTCTTCTCTCTGGCGCATGAAATATTTTCCCCCGTTGCAAATATGAAGGCAAGTGAATTATGAACAATCCGCCATATCTTGAGTGTGAAATAGACAAAGGCAGATGTTCCATCATCGAAGCTGCCGCCGGTACAGGAAAAACATATAACATCACCAATATCGTCGCCCGTATCATTATGGAACGCAGCGATGTCACCATTGACAAGATGGTGATCGTCACCTTTACCCGCGCCGCCGCCGGAGAGTTGAAAAGCCGCATCAGCCAGCGCCTTGCGGAACTTGAAAGTGCAGTCAATGCCGGAGTCCTTGATAAAGATGATCTTCTGATCAATCTTCAGGAAAAACTTTCAAAAAATGAGCTCACCCTGAAACAGCTGAAAACACGGCTCCGCCTTGCACTCTTGAACTTTGACCGCGCCATGATCGGCACCATCCACAGTTTTGCCATGCGGAGTCTGAGCGAAAACGGCTTTGACAGCCGTCAGAAGTTCGGATTTGTCCTCAATGAAAACACTAAAGGCATCATCTCACAGCTCTGCAACGACTACTGGCGCAGTTTGACCTACCGTCCTGATGCAGCGCAGATGCGGGAGTGTTTTACAGAAGCCGGAACGAGAACAAAAGATTTTATTTTCCATTATGTTTTCAAGCGTCTGGAAAATCCTGCAATGGAAATCCTGTATCATGACGGGATGCCGACGGTAACAAGCTGGGAAGATGCGGCTTCATGCAAAGAGGAATTTGCCCGGAAGATCGAAGCTGAAATTGCAGCTTGCACGCTTCAGCGAGCCCCCGGGGCGGAAGAGCTGGAAAATGCACTGCAAGCAGTCGAAGATCAGATGGAAGAACAAAAAAAGGTGATCAAAACATGGAAGTCAACTTTAAAAAAAGCTGAACAGAAATCTCCTTCTCCTGAAAACAGTGAAGCTGTAATGCTGGCACGCTCACAAATTGATGAATCTGAAATATCTTTGGAACTCCTCAAGAAAGAAAAAACTACGCGCAAGGATGCTCTCTCCAGGTACAAAAAAGAAACAAAGAGAGAAATCGAGGTGATCCAGTCCAAAGCAGTGTTCCCCGCCAGAGCCTTTCTGAAACACTGTTGCGAAGAGGCTTTTGAACATGTTTCCAGAGAATACCGCCGTATCAGTGAAGAGAAAAATTTTCTCAGCAACGATGATCTCATATTGCAGATGGCGGCAGCTGTAAGTCAACCTGATTCTTCCCTTGCGGCAAAACTCAAAGAAAAATATCCTGTGGGACTCATTGATGAATTTCAGGATACCAACGACTCTCAGTTCACCATCTTCCGGGAGATCTTTCTTGAAAATCCTGAAAGTACTTTCATCGTCGTGGGCGATCCCCGGCAGGCGATCTACCGGTTCCGGGGGGGAGACATCGCAAGTTACCTGACCGCCAAAGAGGATATGCTGACTCAGCGCAGCGCCCGGCTCTTCCCCATGAATGTGAACCGCCGTTCCGGTGAAAAATACATTACATCGCTCAATGCGATCTTTTCTCCTGATTGGGCATTTGCCATGGAGGGGATGCAGCTGCCGGAGCAATCCGCCCTGAAAGGCTCTCAAGTGCTCCTGACTCCTGACGGGCAAGAGGTCCCCGCCCCCATCATCGGAGCAGTCGCCCCGGAGATGCCTCTTGAAGATGTTTACGCTCACTGTGCCGCAGATGTCTGCAAGATGATAAAAGATAAATATCTGCTCCCCCCCCATGATGATCTCCCCGCCCGTCCCGTGGAAGCCGGAGACATCGCCATTCTGACCAACTGTTCGTGGGCCAAAGCGGAAATGCTCAGAAAAGCACTCCGGCGTTACGGCATCCCGGCGCGGCTGATGAAAAACAGTGACGTTTTCACCACCGCTGAGGCACGGCAGCTGCTCACCTTTCTTGAGGGGATCATCAACTGCGGCGACAGAGAGTGTCTGCTCAGGGCACTTGTTACGCCTCTGGGGGATCTGGAACTTTATGATTTGAAGTCAGAGGAAAATATTGAACTCCGCGCCCGCTGGCTTCAGGAACTCAACACCATCTGGCACAAGCGCTCCTTTATGGTCATGTATAATGAACTTTTCATCCGATTCCGGGTCAATGACCGATTTGCAGGCAATGATCTGAGTTTGAGCAATTTCAACACCATCGCCGACGTTCTCTGTGAAGAGTCTTTCACCTGGAAACTGACTCCGGGCGCCGTCTTGCGTTCACTTGAAAGACATATAAGAGACGCAGAAAATGAAAACGACAACACTGTTCCCGGCAAGCCGGAAACCGATCAGGGAACGGTTCTTATCGATACCGTTTTCGGCAGCAAAGGGTTGAGTTATCCTGTTGTTTTTCTGCCCGACCTGTTTGATCCCGGACACTCTTTCAACGCAGACAAACTGTCAAAGACCTTTCATCACGGAAACAAACTCTGCTGTTCGCCTTTCATGGATGAAAGACAGATGGCGGCAGAACGTGATGAACTGCTTCAGGAAAACCTGCGGAAAGCCTATGTTGCATTTACCCGTGCCCGCTATTTCTGCAAATTTTATTACGGCAAGGCCCAGCAGCGTTCATCTGCCCTTGACTGGCTTTTCAGAGAACACAATATCAGGGCGCCCTATGCCGACATGGTGGAAGAGCTCAAAACACATGCCAGGACATCTGAACACTTGAAGATCACCGTAATGCATGAATCCATTCCGGAAAAACTGTTGGAAGAAAAGTTTGACAACAATACCTTTCAGCAGCTCCGCCGTCCGGATCTGCTGCCCTATCTGCTCTTTCAGAACGGATTTCTGAGTTTTTCCTCCATCACCCCCCACAGTACCCCCGGCAGCGCCTTTGATCCGGACAATCAGGATGAAGGGGAAGAAGAATCTGAAACAACTCCTTCCCGAACAGTTCCGCCAGAGGAAAAGGTTTCGGAAACCTTGTTTTTCCCCTCAGGAACGAACTTCGGTAACGCCATCCATAAGACCATGGAACTCTGCCGTTTCAATGCCTCTGAAGAAGAACTTGCCCCCCTGGTTCTGAAACAGCTCAACGCCCACGGTATCTCAGGCAAAACGCATGCAGAAGCTGTGACAAAAATGGTTCACCGTATGCTCAACGCCCCCATTCCTGACGGCGACGGCGGAAATTTCAGTTTTTCAGCGATCCCCCCGGAAGAAAAAAAGTGCGAGTTTGAATTTGTCTATGAATTCGGAAACGCTTTCAACACAAGACAACTTTTTAACTTTGCCGCCAAATATTTCAAAGAAAAATTCCATGTCAAATCTCCTGAAACGATTGATGAAAGCACCACCTACGATCAGGGATTTTTTAACGGCTCCATAGACCTTTTCTTCCGGTACAACGGCAAGTTTTACATCGTTGACTGGAAGACCAACAAACTCAAAAACATGAAATATTACGCCCCTCCTCTTCTTCCACATGCCATAGCAGGGAGCCGTTACTATCTCCAATATATGATCTATACGGCGGCGCTCTTCAAATATCTGAAACTGCGTATGCCTGCTTGCGCCAGTGAAAAAGAGCTTTATGACAAATACTTCGGCGGCGTGCGCTACATCTTTGTCCGGGGCTTTGACGGCACGGGCGATCAGGGCGTATTCAGTGACCGTCTGCCCTATGAAACACTGAAAGAACTTGAGGAGATCATTGGATAAATGGAACAGTTGCTGAACATTACAAATGAAGAACTCCCAAGAGAGAGCACAGCCATGGCGCGGGTATTTGCCGCACATGTCGGAAAAAAAAGCCTTTCCCATCAGGAAACCATGATGCGCCTGACAGAAAATCTGATCCTCGCCCGGGAATCCGGAAACAGCTTTATCACCCTTGAGGCAGAAGAAAGTGCCGCACTCCTTGCCAATCCCCATTTCTGCCGGGGCGAAAAAGCTCTCTTTCACCTTGAGGGGAGTCATCTCTACCTCTACCGGGAATTCCACAACGAAGCTGCTCTGGCAGAGGCGATCGCCTCAAAACTTCAGGCTCCGGCTCCTGAAAATGCCTTTTCCGACGCAGAGATCCGCGCCGCTTTCGTCAAGTCGGGCGGTCCCGGCTTTGAACCCCATGAAAATCAGACGGATGCGGTCAAAAATTGTCTTTCAAGCAATTTTTCCATCATCACAGGCGGTCCCGGCACCGGCAAGACCACCATTATCGCGGCGCTGGTCACTCTTGAAGTGAAGCGGAACCCCGGCATTGTCATTGAAATCGCCGCGCCCACAGGGAAAGCTGCGGAACTTCTCACCGCCGGATTGGCGAAAGCATGTCCGGAGTACCCTTTGAAAGCTGAAACGCTTCATAAGCTTTTCAAGGCGCAGCACGGTTCCGGCAGATTCAACTGCAACGGCTCCAATCCCCTTGATTGTGACTTGCTTATCGTGGATGAGTGTTCCATGATCTCTCTTGACACAGCAGCAAAGATGTTCAACGGTTTGAAACCGGGAACCCGGGTCGTCCTTTCGGGGGATCACCGGCAGCTTGAAGCCATCGGTCCCGGCGCAGTGCTGGACTCGCTGCTTACCTTTGATCCCGGAGAGCGCGAAGCCGCCCGGAAACTGAAAAAAGCCAGTACCGAACTGACAGCCAACTACCGTTCAAAGCTCGCCCCCACCATTCAAGAGCTGGCAAAGGCACTCCGGGAAGAGGATGATGTAAAACTCCTCTCTCAGCGGATCACGAATGCCGCCTCTGACCATTACTGCTTCAAAAAAAGCGGCAAAGAGACCCACCAAGAGGCTCTGGAAAGTGCCCTCAGCCATTGGAAGAAACTGCCTGAAGTCTGTGCTGAAATCACAGCCTCATCCCGTAAACAGGCCTTTGAAATGCTGAAATCGTTCCGGATCATTACCGCCTCAAGAGTCGGTCAGGATGGTTGTATCAAGTTCAATGAAGAGATCATGAAAGCTCTGGATCTTGACTCCCCGGAGTCCCCCGGTTCAGCCTTGCTCATCTCTCAGAACTGCCGCCGTACAGCTCTTTCAAACGGTGACACCGGTATCGTCTTTACCGACAGCATCAACGGGGGCGTCAAGGTCTGTTTTGAACATCTGGAAGAACCTCTTTCGTTCCATGACCTGCCTCCCTTTGAAAGCGCTTTTGCCATGACAGTCCACAAGGCTCAGGGATCCGGTTTTTCAGAGGTCTTTTTCCCGCTGCCGGCAAAAGACACCCCGCTTCTGACCAAAGAGCTGTTTTACACCGCCCTGACCCGCGCCGCTATGAAGATCACCATTTCCGGAACCCTGGAAATGGTTGAAGCGGCACTGATGAAAAAAAGCTGCCGCTCCACAGCTTTGAGAGAACGTATCCTTTCCCAACTTGAAAAAGCAGATGATGAAAAGAAAAATTTGTGAACTTCTTGCCCCTGCGGGGAATCCGGAATGTGCCCTTGCCGCCATTGACGCCGGTTCCGATGCCGTCTACTGCGGCCTCGGACGCTTTAACGCCCGGTGCCGTGCCGAAAACTTTGACACGGAAAAACTGGGGGCACTGATTGACTTCATGCACAGTAAAGGCAAGCGGCTTTACCTGACATTCAACACCCTTCTTTTTGAAGACGAACTTGAAGCAGCAGGTGAAATGCTTTCCGATCTGGTACAGCTTGCACCCGATGCCCTGATCGTACACGATCCCGGCGTCATCCGCATGGCAAAAAAATACTTCCCCTCACTGACGCTCCACAGTT
The DNA here is from genome assembly GCA_017507125.1 of Lentisphaeria bacterium. Taxonomy (GTDB): domain Bacteria; phylum Verrucomicrobiota; class Lentisphaeria; order Victivallales; family Victivallaceae; genus UBA1784. Next base: position 29,365 of record JAFWBQ010000111.1, on the reverse strand, counting down.
CCACGCAGATGGGAATACACAACTCAGCCGGAGTCCGCGCCATGGCTGGCATGGGAGTGGAACGGGTGATCCTTGAACGGCAGCTCCCTTTGCATGAACTGGAAAAAATCGTCAGAAGATCCCCCATTGAAATCGAAGTTTTCATCCACGGCTCTTTATGCTGTTCACTTTCCGGGCGCTGTCTTCTTTCTGCAGAGCTCTGCGGCGGCAGCGGCAACAGAGGATGCTGCAAGCAGCCCTGCAGGAGAGCTTTTGATACGGAACAGGGAGAGTTGTTCCCCCTTTCCATGCGTGATCTCAACGGTGTTGAAATACTCCCACGCCTCAGGGAAATGGGGGTTGCCTCACTGAAAATAGAGGGCAGACTCAGAGGACCGGATTATGTTTGGAAATGCGTCCATGCCTACCGGATATTGCTGGATGCCCCCGGAGGGAAATTGACTCCGGCTCTTATCAATGAGGCAGTGACGCTTCTCAATGCCGCCTCGGCACGAAGTGAAATATCTTCTTTTGCGCCTGAAAAAATGGTCGATGCCCGCCGCATCGGCGTTTTCGGGAGAGAGGTGGGAACTGTCAAAAACATCAACCGCAAAGGTATACTGGTCAAAGCCTCAGCGAAGATCCATCTGGGGGACCGCCTCAGACTGGTTCCCCCGGATGGTGGAGAGGGAATGAGTTTTTCACTTGCCGCCATGGAGGACCGCCAGCAGAAGATCCGTACATTGCGTCCGGGCGGCATGGCCTTTTTCCCCGGTTCATTCAGTGCGACTCCTGACTGGCTGGTCTACAAGATCGGGGAAAACGGTTTTGACTTCAGCCGTCAGGCGGCGGCGCTGCCGCCCCGGAAAAATGGCGTGACGCTTGAGATGGAAGTTTCCGCAAACCGTTGGCAGTGCAAAATCAATGAGCTGCCCGGATTCCTCTGGGAAGAGGAAACGGAGTTCTCCCCTGCGGCAAACCATCCTGCAGAGGCAGAGCAGATCTCTGAGGGATTTTCTTCCGGCGTTCCTGCGCCGTGGAAAGTCAGAAAGTGCCATGTTTCTTTCAAGGGGACTCCCTTTTTCCTCCCCGGTGCCCTCCTTAAAAATCTCCGCCGCGCCTTCTGGGAAAAAGCACTTGAAGCCTTGAAAGGATACGATCCTGATAATGAGAAAAAAGCTCTTTTTGAAAAATTTTCCGCAGCTCTTGCCGGAAACGGTTCTAAGAAAGAGATGATCCCGGAGCCGCCGTATGACCTTGAAATACCCGGCTTCATCAGTGAAAGTGATCTGCCCCTCTGGGAAAAGAAAATTTCCGCAGCTTTTGCCGGAGGCTGCCGGCATTTCAAAGCAGGTGGATTCCATGCCCTTGAACTGCTGAAGGATCTCCCGGACGTAACTCTTACCGCCGCATTTCCCATCAGCGTCACCAACTCTCAGTGTGCAGAACTGCTCAGGGAATCAGGTTTCAGCGCAGCAGCACTTTCTCCGGAACTCCCGGAACAGACCCTGCCCCGGCTTCTGGAACATTCAGTGCTTCCGCTTTTCAAATCAGCGGATCCGGTGCCTCTGCTGGTAAGCCGGGCAAAACTTGCTCCTGAAGGGGAGTGGGTGGAGCGTTCCGGTGTTCAATTGTTTCTCGCCTTTGACGACAAAGAAAAAATTTGGAAACTTTGGAAAAAATAAATTTGCATTTTCACCGCCCAAATGTTATATTGACTCAACAGAGAGTGTTTTTTGTAAGGAGACGAAACAATGGCAACTGTTATTGAACTTACGCCGGAGCTTTGCGAGAGCGTTACTCAACAAAAAGGTGTGGTCCTTCTCTATTTCCGGGCAGAGTGGTGCGGTGCATGTAAAACCATGGCTCGCATCATGGATCAGGTGATAGAAGAAACTCCCGCAGAGCTGGTCATCGCCAAGTGCGACATTGAAACTTGTATCGAATGTGCCACTTCTTATGAAGTAACTTCCATTCCCCGTATGGTGATCTTCAAGGACGGCGTCGAACAAAAGCGCATCAACGGCGCTGTGGGCAAAGCCGCACTTCTGGAAGATCTGCTGCCTCTGCTCAATAAGTAAAAGGCAGGGCAGTGGTTGCGTAATTATGCAAAGACTCCTCATCGTAGAAAGCCTGCATGAGGAAAAGTCCGTTTGGCGGCGCTGTTTCAGGTGCCGCCAGACGCTGTTTTGCTTCAAGGATGCGCTTCACAGCTTCGGGAGAAAGTTTTCCTGCCCCTGCAGCTTCAATGGTTCCCATGAGGCAGCGGATCATTTTATATAGAAATCCGTTCCCCACAAAGGTGACACATCCGAAGTGTCCGAACTCCCTGTAGTCAATGCGGTAAATGGTCCTGACTGCATCATCAATGGCGGAGCGCTCCACAACAAAAGAAGAATAATCATGAGTTCCGGTCAGCACCGGCAGCACCGCTTTTATTTTTTCCGGATCAAGAGTGTGGCATGACTTCCACGAGTAACGCACAGAGAAAGGGGATTCCGGTCCGTAATTCAAAACATAGGTGTAGGCTTTGCCCAGAGCATCGTAGCGGGAGTGGAACGAAAGAGGCACTTCAACTGCTGACCGGATCCGGATGGAGTAAGGCAGACGGCGGTTCAGCACTTTCATAAGATTTTCGGCCGGGATATCGGGCTGCTCAGGTGTCAGAAAACTTGCCACGAATCCCAGAGCATGAACGCCCGTATCAGTACGGGAACTGCCGATGAGATGGATAGGGTGTTTGTAGAGCTTTTCAAGAGTCTCCTGCAAAGTCTGCTGAACAGATGGACTGTGGGGCTGGATCTGCCAACCGCAGTAGTCACTGCCGTCGTAGGCGATTTCCAGTTTATAACGTTTGTAAGGGGTATAGGGGGTATACTCAAGTCCCATAATCAAAAATCTCCCCGGCGACAGAATTCCAGAACATCATGCCGTCACCGGTCAGGGCAATGCGTTCCTCAGAAATGATAAACCAATTTTTTTCCAATCCGGCGGCAACATCTTTGATGAGGCGGCACCGGTTCTCCCAGGAGTCGGCCCCTGGGACTTTGAGCCACAGTTCCGGAGTCCATCCGGCACTTGTACGCAGATTGACAGCAAAGATCTCGTTCAGACGCGCTTCGGGAGAAATGGAATCCTGCTCAGGAGCCTTTCCCTGAAGCCACTCTTCAAGTTCCCTGTGAGTCCAACGGTCAACGCCGTCAAATCCGCACGCGGTGGGTCCTGTTCCCCAAAGGAGCCCCCCCCGCCAGACATTCACATTGTGGCGGCATTCACATCCCGGAGGGGCAAAGTTTGAGATCTCGTAGCGCTTGAATCCTTTTTTACTTAAAAAATCAACGATCCGGGGCAGTAATTCCGAGCCTCTCTCATCATCTTCCGGAAGTTTCAGAAGTGCATTTTCTTCTGCGGTGAGGGCGTAACATGAAATGTGGTCAACCCCTGACTGGAGCGCTCTTTCAACTCCGGCAAAAAAGGCGTCATCGCTCTGCCCGGGAAGAGCAAAGATAAGATCCATGTTCCAATGGGGGAACCGGGCATTCCACACAAGTTCAATGGCCTTTTCCAGTGCCTGTTGACTGCACCGTCTGCCGATATTTGCACGGACTCCGGGATCAAAGCTCTGGACGCCCATACTGAAGCGGGTGATGTTTTCTCTGAGCAAAGCGACCTTTTCCTGAGTGAGAGACTCCGGGTTGCCTTCGCATGAAATTTCTGCCCCCGGTTCAAATTCAAGACGGTCACGGAGCAGTTTGAAAAAGCGCTCCAATTGCTTTTCAGAAAGCAATGTGGGAGTACCGCCGCCGATATAGACCGTTTCAGCTCTGCCGCAGGGGACAAAGGAACGCTCCAGCTGATCAAGATAGGCATCCATAAGCGCCCCCCCTGCTCCGGGCAGGGAGTAAAAGGCGCAGTAGCCGCACTTTGAAGCGCAGAATGGAACGTGGAAATAGTAGTTCATCAGAAGGGGAAAGCATCATCGGCACTCTTTTGCACCGCAGGTGCCGGGGGAGTTTTCTCTTTTTTCCCGGATTGCAAAACTTCCGGATCAACGATCAGGGATTGCTGTGCCACGCCGCTGACTTCAACGGCACGCAGGGGACGCACGGGACAGATGAATTCACATCCGCCGCAACCGATGCAGAGCTCCGGAGTCACCTTGGGAATGGTGAGTCCATCTTTGTAGTCCACCATATCCAAAGCTCCTGTGGGGCAGTGTTCAGCGCAAGCTCCGCAGGCTTCACCGTCCGTGACCACCACACAGCGCTCACGGAAATAGGTAACTTTCCCCACCCGCCACCGCTTTTTCTCGGCAAGAGAGAGAGGTGTCAATGCCCCCGCAGGACAAATGGAGCTGCACTTGTTGCAGTTGTAATCGCAAAAACCTTTTTCGGGAAGCAAACGGGGTTGTCCGATACCGGCAATACCGTATTCCAGTCCGGCAGGGGTCAGAACCTTGCCGGTACAGTTGGCGATACAGAGCTGACAGCCGGTGCACTTCTGATTGAAATCAGAGACATTCCCTGCTCCGGGAGGGGCGCAGGGAAGTTTCCCCAAAGGTTCTTTCAGCATATTTTTTCCCACAGCCGCAGCGACACCCGCAATGGCGATACCGCCCAGAAAGAGGCGTCTTTTCCTGTCCAGCTTTTCCGGAACCTGACTCTGAGGAAGAAAAGTGTTGACAACAGTCAATCCGGAAAACTTGCACACCGCCTGACAATTGCCGCAGACCACACATCTTTCGTTGTCGATGACTCCATTTTCCACATCAATACATCCGGCCTTGCACACCTTTTCGCAGCCTTTGCAGCGGAGACACTTATCACTGAACTTGAGCCGGTATCTTGCGATACGGGAAAAGACTCCCAGCAGAAATCCTGCCGGACAGAGAGTGTTGCAGAAAAGACGTTCTCTGAAAAAGGCGGCAATCACGATCAGAAGCAGAATTACCGCCGAAGCAATTGCCACACCGGGAACCACAGGCGTGATCTCGGAGTAGTCCCAGAGCCCGGTCACATTTCCGATAAACTGAAAAAGCGGCCTCAGCCAGGTGTTCAAAAACCGGCCTGCAACAGAAAAGGGTTCAAAGAATCCTGCAAAACTGCTGAATCCGAAAAGAAAGAGCACCAGCAGAAAAACGCCTGCGCTGTAACGCAGAAAACGGTACGGCTTTTGCGGCAGACATTTTTTTCTGAAAAGTTTCCGTCCCAGAAATCCTGTCACATCCTGCATAAATCCCAGGGGACAACCGAAAGAGCAGAAAGCTCTTCCCCTCACGAGGGCCAGGATGATCCAGAATATCGCCATAACAGACCCTGCGGCGAAAGCCGGAAAAAACTCAACCCCGCACACCTTTGCCGCTTCATCGCAAATGCCCGAAAAGGCAGCGCAGATCATGAGAAACATCAGTGTTGAGATGATGATCCTGAAAATCCTGAGTTTTTTCACGGTTCAGCTCTTTCTCTTGTCAGCTGCGATCCTCTTGATCTTGAGCTTTTTAAGGTCACTTTCGCCCAGTTTGAGCTCACTTGCTTTTTCCAGATAGTTGCGGTGAGCGGGCATGGTAACGCCCAGCATTTTCACTGCCGCCATATCAATGGCAAGGATATCCTTTGAAGCCAGAAGGGAATTCATCTTGACCCTGCGGCTTCTGGCGGAGCGTCCCGTAGGACCGCCGTGGGTCATGACCAGATGAGCATCCACCACATTGAGATCGGGTTTGCGGATAAGGACTGAATCAGCGATCGTCTGCTCAAGTTTGTTCTTGTGCATCCAGCGGCGGTCCCAAACCACGCCCATATAGTTTTTCATGGCGCAAGTCATAGTGGCGCCCCCGTGATTCTTGAGAACAGGGACATTGATGACCACGTCGGCATCAAGAAGAGCAGGATGGACCAGAGCTTTTTTCATAACTTTGGCGCCCTTGATCTCCACTTCGCGGTAAACGCTTTTGTCGTTGCCTGTGACCATGACGCCGCCGTTCTTTTCCACAGCGTCACGGATACCGCTGCGCTTGTAGCACGCGACCCAGTCGGCATCGCATGTATGATCGAAGACGATGACCTTTGAAGCGCCTGCCTCACGGGCGCGTTTCACGATGCGTCCCACCAGTTCGGGGTTGGTGTCTGCGCCCTCTTCGGGAAGGGCGTTCCAGCCGATATTGGGTTTGATCACCACACTCTGCCCTTTGCGGACAAAGGCGCTCATGCCTCCCAGTTCGGCGATGGCAAGATCAAACATATCAGCAGGGGATTTGCCTCTGACGGCGACCAGATCACATGCTTCGCCCTCTTTCACAGCGGCGCCCAGGGGGAGCCGTTTCAGCAATCCTGCGGCAAGTGCAGTAAAAGCGACCCCTTTCAAAAAATCACGACGCAACATAATATTCTCTCCTCTTTGCGGTACAGTTCTCAAACTCGACAACTGCACTTTCTTCCTCATTTGCCATTAAAAAACCGGGAACTTTTGATTCCCGGTACCGGTTCAATCCAAAGAGTCAACATACTCCATATATGCCTCTTCATCCATGAGGTCATCCAGATCAGCCGGATCAAAGTCGATCATCTTGCAGATCCACCCCTTATCTTCCGGAGATTCATTGATCAAATCCGGAGCATCAGCCAAAGTATCATTCACAGCACAGATGGTTCCGCTGATGGGGGAGTAGATATCGCAGGAAGTTTTCTCTGACTCGATCTCTCCCAGTCTGTCACCGATGTTGAAGCAGTCATCATCTTCGGGCAGTTCCACATAAGAAACCTCTCCCAACTGTTCTGCGGCATAGTTGGAAATACCTATAGTCGCCTCATCATCTGTCACTTCGACCCACTCATGCTCTTCTGTATAGTACTTCATAGTCCTTCTCTCAAAAAATCTCCTTTTTTTTCAATCAACATTCCGCCCCGCGACCCCGGTAAGCGCAAATGTGCCTTACTCTAAATTACCACGATTCACATAAATATCAAGTGCATATATGAAAAAAAACTCTTTTTTTTAACAAAAAGAGTCTCTTTGCTCACTGAATGGGCACAAGAGCGATCCGGAACCCCACATCGAAACTGCGGTGTCCCTGGGAAGCATAACTCCGGTATGCAGAGCGGCAGCGTCCGGCGTTGTCGTACCAGCTGCCGCCGCGGTAAACGCGTCCGGAACCGGATGCAGGACCGACAGGATCTGTTTCATCGCTGCGGTAAAAGCCGTGCCAATCCCGGCACCACTCCCCCACATTGCCGTGCATGTCAAACAAGCCGCTGGCATTGGGTTGTTTGCGCCCGACAGTATGAGGGCGTCCATTGGCGTTTTCACAGTACCATGCCACTTCATCCAAATTGAAACAGCTGCGCATCCGTGAAGTCAATTTTTTTCCGCTGTTCAGTGCAGTACGGATCCCGCTGCGACAGGCATACTCCCACTGCGCTTCAGTGGGCAGATCGAACTGGTAATTCCGGGGCAGGACCCGGAAATAGCGGCGATTCAATCTTTCACAAAAAGCCCGGGCGTCATCCCAGCTGACACTCTCTACAGGATACCTTCCTCTTTTGAAATGAGAAGGATTGTGTCCCATGAGAGCTTCATATTCCTCCTGAGTAACAGGGAATTTCCCTATCCAGAAATCTCTGGTCAGAGTGACCCGATGCAATTTTTCATCCTTGTCATGACCGATTTCATTTTCAGGACTCCCCATAATGAAAGAACCGGCTTTGATCCTTATCATCGCAAGTTTCACCTTGTGGGGCAGAGAAATAAGCTGCTCCGCACTTTTTTTATCCGATGCGCCTTCAGAATTCCGCTCTTCCCGGGCGTCTGTTTCTTCAGAGTGTTTTACGGCTTCTTCCACGGCGTGTGCAGAGGACTCTTTTCCTGCCTCAGGAAGGGACTTTTCCTCATCCCGGAGCGGCATCTCTTCTGCAATGGGAAGATCCTCACCTGCACGGGGTGGAGTTTTTTCATCTGTTTCGCAAATTGATTCCTCTTCACTTCGGGAAGGGGCTGCTTTCTCATCCTGATGCTCTATCTTTATCTCCTCCACCACCTCGCAACGGGATCGTTCCTCTGCTTTGCGGAGCGATTCCTCCTCTGCTTTGCGGAGCGATTCCTCCTCTGCTTTGCGGCGGGCGTTTTCTTCTTTATGGCGTTGGATGATCTGTTTGCCTCTTTCCACAGCTTCGGCAAGAAACCTGGCAGCTTTGACGTAGTCATTGTGACGTTCCGCATTTTCAGCACTTTTCTTCTTAATGAGGAACTCGTCGTCATCATCAAGAGAAATATTGCGCTTTGCGGCTCTCAGCTCAAGGACCTCAAAGGTGGCGGAAAGTTCAAAATAATCCTGAGCAGAGTCTCTTTTTCCCATTCGGCTGTCTGCTGCGCCGGAGTTATTTGAGTTTCCGGCAAGAGCCTCAACAAAAGCCATACAGTTTTCAAACCGCTCGTCAGGATCCTTGGCAAGAGCTTTGAGAAGGGCGTTCCACACAGTATCGCTGATGCCTTCGATCCGCTCAGGTTCTTCGTAAAGGACCGCGTCGCGGAGCATTCCGTTATTTTCTGACTCAAAGGGGAGAGCATTCGCCAACATTTCGTAAGCAACGACTCCGAGGGCATACTGATCCATAGAAGCCCTTGCCCGCCGTGCTTTCCATTGTTCCGGCGACTTGTAAGCCGGTGTTCCGCTGGTATCATCACTCTGAGCAGAAAGCGTAGCTATGGTGGATCTGATACGGGCAGCAAGTCCGAAATCAAGAACAAAGACCTTGCCTTCATCTGAAACAATGATATTGCCGGGTTTGACATCGCGATGAACAACTTTGTTGGCATGGGCATAATCCAGAGCAGAAGCGATCTGCCGCAGCAGGGGGAGAGCTTCATCCACAGAGAAGGGGCGCTGACGTTTTTTGCAAGCCAGAATGAGTTCCTGCAAACTTGTCCCTCTGGCAAGTTCCATGACCAGAAGGTAACTGCCTGAACGTTTGGGATCCGGCTCAAGGTTTTTCAATGCGGCAATGTTATCATGCTTCAAAGCCTGAATGAGCTGATAGTTGTATCTGATATCCTCCATCATCTCCTGATTATTTGAAAGTTCAGGAGGAAACATCTTGATGGCAACTTCGATTTGTGCGACAAGGTCCATACAGCCGTAGACCACCCCCATGGCCCCTTCGCCGAGATAAGAGGTGATCTTGTAACGGTCACAGAACACCTCACCGATTTTTGCCCGGGGAGGCAGAGTCAGGAGCATATCCGGATTCAGGACTCCTTCTTTCTGTTTCAGTTCAGTTACTTTTAAATCATTATTTCCGTTCATCAAATTACCGCAGGCTGAATATGGTCTTAACTTTCCCTGACACGAAACCTTTTTCGTATAATATAGCACAATTATTGCAAAAATACAAGGTTTTATCAAATTTTTGTCCGTGCCGTCTCTTGAAAAAAAAGTATAAGTCCGGTATATTATGATGCTGCCTCCTGTGGGAAGCAGCTTGAAAGTCAGCAATTCCCGAGGAAAAATTTTTATGACATGGAAAACCCTTTTGCGTCCGGCAATGATCTTCCTTCCCCTTGGGCTGGGATTATTTTTTCCTCAGGCAGTAAATTTGAACTTTCTCATCCGCTATCTTCTCATGGCCATGCTTTTCATGGTCTTTCTGAAATTGAACCTTAAAGATCTCAAATTCCGCATTTCCCACGGTATTCTTCTTGCCGTCAACCTCGCTGTCGGCATCGCCGCCTACTGGCTCACAAGAACGCTCACCCGGAACGAAACCCTCGCCCAGGCGGCATTTTTCACCGGTATCACGCCGACAGCGGCAGCAGCTTCAGTGGTCATGGGTTTTCTCAGGGGGAACGTGGGATACGTCATCACCTCTTTTCTCGTAACCAATGCCGGGATGGCGCTTTTCATGCCCTTTCTGCTGGGTTGGGTCTGCGGAAACACCTCTTTTGACTTCATGCTCAGGGTCGCCAACACTCTGGTCTTTCTGCTGCTGATCCCCGGAGGAAGTGCATTTGTTGTCCGCAAGATCCATCCTGCGGCTCAGGAGTGGCCGAAAAAACTTGCAACTGCCAGTTTCGGATTGTGGTCGGCATGTCTTTTTATCATTGCGGCTTCCGCGGCGGCGTTCTTCCGGAACAATCCTGACATTTCCCCCTGGATCATCCTTGAAACGGCGATGATCTCTCTTGTCATCTGTATTGCAAGTTTCGGCATCGGCGCTCTTCTCGAAAGAAAAAGGCTCCGCCGTGAATCCAGTCAGAGTCTGGGACAGAAAAACACCACCCTTACCATTTACCTGGCACTGGTCTATGCCGGCCCCCTTGCCGCCATGGGCGTCATCAGTTACGTCTTGTGGCACAACAGCTATAATGCCATTCAGCTCTTTCTTGTTGACAACCGCAAAAAAAAGAAGCACTGACACACTTTCATGTCAGCACTTCCTGAGACCGGAACGTTATTTTCAATATTGTCAATCAAGTTCGTTCTGCTGCGCCACCAGATTGGCTCCGCCGTATGTTTTCCTCAAAAGGGGTTTCTCGATCTTGCCGGTGGGGTTTCTGGGAACGTTGGCGAAGATCACCTTGCGGGGACGCTGATAACGGGGCAGACTTTTGCAGAAATTTTCCACATCTTCCTCAGAAAGAGTCTCTCCGGGTTTAACTTCGATAATGGCGGCGGCGATCTCACCCAGACGGGCATCGGGCAATCCGATGACGGCGACGTCCTTGATGGCGTTGTGGCGGCGCAAAAAGTCTTCGATTTGAACGGGGTAGAGGTTTTCACCCCCGGTAATGATCACATCTTTTTTGCGGTCCACCAGATAGATGAATCCGTTGGCATCGGTCTTTGCCATGTCGCCGGTGTAGAGCCACCCGTCTTTTGAAAGGGTTTCAGAGGTGGCTTTTTCATCTTTGTGATAACACTTCATCACGCCTGCGCCCCTGACAGCCAGTTCTCCCACTTCGCCGGGGGCAACGGGATTGCGGTTTTCATCGACGATGGCGCACTCCCAACCGTAGCCCGCCTTACCGATGGCACCCACGTGGTCGATGTTCTCAATACCCAGGTGGACGGCGCCGGGACCGATGGATTCACTCAAGCCGTAGTTGGTGTCGTAATCGTGATGGGGGAATACCTGTTTCCACCTTTTGATAAGACTGGGAGGAACAGGCTGGGCACCGATGTGCATAAGGTGCCATTGGGAAAGCTGATAAGACTCCAGCTTTATCTCGCCCCGATCAACAGCGTCAAGAATATCCTGCGCCCAGGGAACAAGGAGCCAGACCACGGTACATTTTTCCTCGGAAACAGCGGAAATGATCCACTCAGGCTTGATACCCTTGAGCAGCACGGCTTTACCGCCCACAAGAAAAGAGCCGAACCAGTGCATCTTGGCACCGGTGTGATAGAGAGGGGGGATACAGAGGAACACATCATCTTTTGTCTGTCCGTGGTGTTTCTGCTCCACGATACAGGCGTGGGTCAGACTGCGGTGACAGTGGACAATCGCCTTGGGGAACCCGGTGGTTCCGGAAGAAAAGTAGATCGCCGCCTCATCCTCTTCAGAAAGCTGCACTTGAGGTGCCCGGCTTGAACAGTAGGAAACAAGATTGCCGTAGGGTTCGGCAAAAGAGGGACAATCTTCGCCCACATAGAGGAAAGATTTGATCCGGGGCAGCTGATCGCAGATGGCCTCCACCCGCCCTGTAAATTCAGGTCCGAAGAAGAGGTAGTCCACATCAGCGAGTTCCAGACAGTATTTGATCTCTTCGGCGGTGTAGCGAAAATTCAGGGGCACTGCCATGGCACCTGCCTTGAGGATCCCGAAATAGATGGGGAGCCATTCAAGACAGTTCATCAGCAGAATGGCGACCTTGTCTCCTTTACGGAGATGGCGTGTCAGCAAAAAGTTTGCCAGCCGGTTTGCCTTGCGATCAAACTGCCCCCAAGTCATTTCTGAGCGGAAACTGTCTGAACGGCTGGGCTCGATAAGTGAATATTCCTTCCAGGTGGTGTGACGTTTTTCCAGTTCCTGCGGATTGATCTCGACCAGAGCCACATCCTCACCGTAAAGTTCAGCGTTTCTGGCAAGTATTTCAGTGATAGGCATAATACTCGATGCTCTTTCGTTGCGAGTTGATGTTTTTATGATATCTTCTTAATATACAGCCTGAAAAAGATTTTTGCAAGAGAACTCTTACTGCAGAGCCGGGAAAAAGCAGATAAAAAAATTTTCCCGTGCAGCACAAGAGCGAAGAAAACAGCCAGATTCCGGAAAATATCTGCTCTGCTGCGCGTCGAATAGACAAACTCAACAGTTTTCCCCACGCTGAAAACAAAATTAATTTCATCCGGAGCGTTTGATATATTGAACAAAAAATTCATTATTTATCTTCTATTTGATGGGGTTGCACGATTGACAAGTGCCTTTTTCTGTGCTATATTATGAGAACTGTTTGTTTGTGAAAACCCCTGAAGAGAGTTCATACTCTCTACCGGAACATTGCAAGGTTTTCAACAGTCTGTGATTTAACTTTTTTGAAGGAACGATGTCGTGAAAGAATTGAAAGTCGGAGTTGTCGGATTCGGCACAGTCGGCGCCGGAGTGGTGGAAAACCTGTTGCGTAATCGCGAAGTGATCGCAAAACGTACAGGCGTTATGCTCACTTTGACCTGTGTAGCTGATCTTGACACTACTACCGACCGCGGCGTCGCACTCCCTGAAGGGATCCTTTGCAATGATGCCGCGGAAGCCATCAGACGCTCCGATATCATCGTGGAGCTTGTGGGAGGAACCACTTTTGCAAAAAAACTGATCCTCGATGCCCTCAATGCCGGCAAAAGCGTCGTCACCGCCAACAAGGCTCTCCTTGCGCTCCACGGTGAAGAACTTTTTGCTGCTGCCGAAAAAAACAACGTTGATCTCTACTACGAAGCCAGCGTCGCAGGCGGTATTCCCATCATCAAGGCTCTGCGCGAAGGTCTCGCAGCCAACCGCATCAACCGGATCTTCGGCATCATGAACGGTACATGCAACTATATCCTCACCCGCATGGAGCGGGAAGGCGTCAACTTTGATGAAGTCCTTGCCGATGCCCAGCGTTTGGGTTACGCTGAAGCCAATCCCTCTCTGGATATCGACGGCTTCGATACCGCTCACAAGACCGCCATTCTTGCCTCCCTTGCTTACGGCAGATGGTTCGGCATCGAAAATATGACCATTGAAGGTATCAGAGATCTGGAACTGGAGGATCTCAACTATGCGTTGGAACTGGGCTACCGCATCAAACTGCTGGGTGTGATCAAAAATGTGAACGGCGCCGTGGAAATGAGCGTCCGTCCCACGTTGATCCCCCAGGAGGCACTTCTCGCCGGGATCATGGACGTTTTCAACGGCGTCATGGTGGAAGGCGACTTTGTGGGGCAGACCCTTTTCTACGGCAGAGGTGCGGGCCGTCAGGCGACCGCCAGCGCCGTGGTGGCCGATATTGTGGATGTGGCGCTCAATTACAACTCCGGCGCAACCAGACGGATCCCTGCATTCCGTCAGGGCGAACAGTTTGAAAGCGTCACCCCCCAGAATGAGTGCACTTCACGTTACTATCTGCGGTTGATCGTTGAGGACTGTCCCGGCGTCATCGCCTCCATCACAAAAATTCTTGCTGACCGCGAAATCAGCATTTCCAGTCTGATCCAGCATGAAAATCAGGGAGAGAATGTCTCTCTGGTGATCCTTACCCATCCCGCTATGGAAAAAGAGATCCGCAGTGCCATGGACGAGTTGAGCAAACTCTCTGTGAACCGTTCCACTGCGAAGATGCTCCGCATCGAAGAACTCTGAGATCCGTTTTATTCTTAACAACCTTTTTTTAATCTTCAGGAGTCTGGACTATGGGAAATCATACCGTGGAAAAGATCGGCGGCACCAGTATGAGCCGCTTCGGGGAAATCATTGAAAATATCATCCTCGGCAAGCGCAAAGGTGCGGAGCTTTACAACCGCGTCTTTGTGGTTTCCGCTTACGGCGGCATCACAAATCTGCTGCTGGAAAATAAAAAGAGTGCCGAACCCGGCATCTACGGCAGTTTTGCCGCAGGCGATGATGACGCGTGGCAGAAGAAGTTGGAAAACACACGTCTTGAAATGATCCGCATCAACCATGAGTTTGAATCCATCGGCTTGGATGTCAAAGCTGCTGATGACTTTGTCAATGAACGCATGGAAGGTATCAATGACTGTCTGCAGCATTTGATGAAACTGGGCAGTTTCGGACACTTCAACAGCAGTGCCTATCTTCCCGCGACAAGAGAACTTCTCAGCTCTGTGGGTGAAGCACACAGTGCCTATAACTCCGTGCTGATCCTTCAGAAGATGGGTGTCAACGCTGTTTTCGTGGATCTCTCAGGATGGCGCGACAGAGAATTCTTTTCCATGGAAGAAAACATCATCAGCCACATGAAAGATCTTGATCTTGCCAACTGTATGCCCATCGTTACCGGTTATGCCAAATGCGCCGAAGGCGTCATGGCAAAATTCGACCGGGGATACAGCGAAATCACCTTCAGCAAGCTGGCTGTGGCAACTCAGGCAAGAGAAGGTATCATCCACAAGGAGTTCCACCTCTGCACCGGCGATCCCAAGATGATCGGCGTGGACAAGGTCCGCACCATCGGGCACACCAGTTTTGACATTGCCGACCAGTTGGCGGATATGGCTATGGAAGCCATCCATCCCCAGGCCTCCAAGGAGATGGCGCTGCACAACATCCCCATCCGCGTTGACAACGCCTTTGATCCCGGACATGCCGGAACTCTCATCAGCAACAACTATGTTTCCCCCACTCCCCGGGTGGACATGATCTGCGGCAGAAAAGACCTTATAGGGATCGAGATCTACGACTCTGAAATGGTGGGTGCTGCCGGCTATGACTACCGTGTGCTCAAAGCATTTGATGAACACAAGATCAGCTACATTGCCAAGAACACCAACGCCAATACCATCACCCATTACGTTTCCGAGCGGAGCAAGGAACTCAAGGAGTGTATCGACCAGCTCCGCCGGGAGTTCCCCAGAGCTGATATCTCATGCCGCGAAGTGGCTGTGATCGGCGTCATCGGCAGCAACATGAAGCTCCCCGGCTTCCTTTCCCGTGCCGCAGGCGCTCTGGCTGAAGCAGATATCAATATCCTCGCCCTTGACCAGTGTATGCGTCAGGTCAACATGCAGTTCATCATCGACCGCAAGGACTTTGAAAAGGCCCACATCGCACTCCATCACGAACTGGTGGAAAAGGAAGAGCCTTTCTGCTGAATCTCTCTTCTCTGCACAAAAAAGCTGCTGTCCGGCGATTTCCGCTGACAGCAGCATTTTTTGTGTTCAAATCATTTTGCTTTTTCTGCTTTCATTTCAAGGGTGAAAACAGCGTTTTTGCCATTTTCAATGGAGACGGGATGAAAGAAAGGCTCAAAGGTGGGATACTTGAGATTGGGGGTATCCCAGACGGCATAACCTGCAAAAAGTTTTTCAGGGGCAGCCTTGATTTTCAGCACATCGCCTGATTTTTTATGACGCAGAGAAACAGCGCTTTTATCAATGAGCAAGGGAGCATTGTGGCACTCAAAGAGTTTGTTGATCTTCGCGGCTGAAGCGCTTTTCCCTTTGGCAAAGATCAGACGCTCCATGGTGCGCTGATACTTGTAAGGTTTGCCGCCTGAACTCAAAAGGATCTCTCCGCTTCGTCCATCCATGTTGCCGGGGAAGAAGTGGTAACGGAACCCCAGCGTGAAGCCGCCGCCGCCTGTTTCGGCGTTGTGACTGTCTATCAGCTCAGTGGTCAGTTTCAATGAACGCAGATCCCCGGAAACAAACATGGTCTGGCGGATCGTCAGATGTTCAAGAGCGGCAGAATTGCGGCGGTTGAAAAGTCTTTCAGCTGTGACTGTGATCCCGCTGCCCTCAACATCCTGCCGGACGATGCGGTATCTTGCATCGGCGGCGTTGGAAGGCTCCCAGAACATGGGTCTGCCCATCTGTTCGCTCCACAAGGTACCGTCGATCACCCAGTTGCGGATGGCGCAATGCTGCAAGTCAAAAGAAAGAGAATTTTTTCCGGAGCTGAAGTTGAGTACCTGTCCCCCCTCTCTGCCCGGAGCGGGCATACACTTCAAGGGGCCGTTGACAAGAGTACGCAATTCAGCTTTGCGGAACTCTTCCTCAATGATGTCATCCTGTTTCTTCTCTTCAGCGGCGGCTTTATCAATAACAGAAAGTCGTTTCTTCATAGCAGAAAGGAGCTGCTGAGGAGTGATTTTCTTAGCGGCAGCCGCTGCTTTTCCGGAGGGTTCGATCCTGAAAAACGCCCAGCGCAGGGCGCCTGCGTGGAGCATGACGCCCTTTTCAAGCTCAGCGCCGGTGAAAAACCTGCCGCTTCCGGAAACAAAACTCCGGTTGAAAGCAGCTTCTGTGACGGCATAAGAGGCATTCTTTTTCAAACCTTTGACTTTGAGTTTGAAAAAGACTTCGCCTTTCTGCCAGAAGTTTCCTGCGGCAACAAGAATGGTCTCACCTTTGCGGAAGGCTTCATACTGAAGCAGACTTTCAGGTGCAGGGTCAACCAGATAGCGGGGGCTGATCCGCTTTTTGGGAGAGGGGAAAGGTGACACAGGCTCTGCTGCAACATTTTCAGTGATGCATTTGCCGTTGAAGACAAACTCTTCGTTCCGGGCAATAAGATCGTTGTTCTCAGCCATGACGCTCCAATAGCGGTTATCATATCCCTGGGGGAAGAGATAGAGATGGGCGGCATGATAACGCTGAACGAAGAATCCGGTGACCTCCATGGCCATAGCTTCAGGAGTGGTCACCCAGAATTTCCCCTGAATGCCATGGGGCAGTGCCACCAGCCGGGGGCACTTTGACCCCAGATTCTTTTTCATAAAACTCCTGACTCTTCCGGCAGCAACATAAGTTTCAAGATTTTCCCCTTTTTTATAGTTGTAAGGGGTCAGAGACTGCCAGCCGGTATAGGGCCCCCAGGGATCGATATAGGTAAGATCCCCGGCATAATCCAAGGGGTCGTGTTCACTGTTGGAGCCGCCCCGTGCGGTGGTATCGGCGCAGGTGATCCAGACGATCTCAGGGATGAATCCGGCTTTCCCTGAGGTGACTTTATTGACGGCCTCATGGATCGTTTTCACCATCTTTGCATGCTGCAAGCTGCGGAACCGAACACCCTGAGCATAATATTTCCCGGTAATGGTCAGCTCTTTGGGCCACATTTTTTTCATTTCCGCATGGGGTATCTTCACAAAGTCGGCAAACTCCCTGCAGCAGGTGTCGCAGAAACATCCCTGTCCGTGGAACATAAAGGGTTCCCAGTTGGCGACCACACCGTCTTTGCCTTTCAGCTCCTTTTTCAAATAGGGTACAAAAGTATCGTGAAAAAAGGGCGTTTTGTTGTAGATCGCCGCAGGGCATGTTCCCTGGTTCACATCAAAACTTGAAGTTTTGCCGAGGGATCTGAATTTGGCGTAATCAGGTTTCCGAGGACAGATCCGGTATCCGTTGGCAAGCCAGTAAAGCTCCGGAGTTATGAGCTTCGCACCGCTGCTGCGGTAAAAAGCGGTGGTTTCAGGATCAAAGTTCTGGCAGATCCATCTGAAGCCTGCGCGTCCGCTGAAGTCGGCGAAGAGCTTGCGGCTTGCTTTTTTGGAAAAGTCAAGATACAATCCCATAGGCTGATATCCGGGGAGAAAGATATTGCCTTGAGCGGCTTTTTTGATTTGAGGAATGACCCGGAACTTGAAAGACATTTCCTCAGTAAGATTTTTTCCGCTGTCGGTCAGCTGAAAGGTGCCGGTACCGGCGTATTCCCCGACCGCCGCCCTGGTGGTCACAAGAAGAGGCAGCTTCATGTGAGTTTCATAGTTATCAAAGCGTTGCAGCCGTGAGATCCAGAATGAAGCATCAAAGAAAAGAGTATTGCCTTTGCGGGAGATGAGCTTCAAGGGGTAGGCGTGATCCACAAACTCGATTTCAGGAGGCAGTGTCACCTTGAAAACAGGCTCCTTGAGCTTCAGTGCGGCAGCCGGAACATTTCTCTTGAGAATGAATGCCATCACTGCCGGGTCATTCTGTGAAAGCACAAAGACATTATCCAGTTTGCCGTTGGGGTAAAGTGCCGTTTCCACAGGAAATGCGTGGTGAACTTTTTCCAGAACAGGATCTTTTATTTCCATGGTTCCGCAGCCGTCAAGGCGCAGATAAAAAAGAGCGGACTCCGTTCCTTCGGGGAACTGGAAAACGATCTCATTCTTCGCAAAAGCCGTTGCGCTGCTGTGGAACACTTTCACAATGGCGGAACCCTTTTTCCCTTTGACCATTTTCAAAGAGATGACTGCCGCAGACATGGGCGCCGCCTTTTTTCCGGCAGGCGTGACTTTGCTGCGGAAAGTCAGACGGTAATCCCCGCCGCGGGTATCCGGCAGGGTGACCCGCTGAGTCCACGACGCAGAAATGCTTCTGGCATATTTCCCTGCCACATCGCCGATTTCAGCGCCTTTGGCAGTTTTAAGAGTAAAGGAGTCTTTCAAATCCTTTCTTGAAAACTTGATAAAGGGGAGCACTTTGCTCCGCAGCTTCTGAGTCCGCGGATCGGGGGAATGGATAAAAACAGTTCCCGGTTTCCATTGCGGGGTGAAAAGATTGTTCTTTTTCTCCCCCGCTGAAGCAAATCTTGCCTCGGAGATCTTGTGGAAATCCACTGAAACGCCCCCGGGTGAAAACTCCCCGGCACTCCCGGAAAAACAGAGGAATGCCGCAGCCAGAAAAACAGAACTGCTTATTTTCATCAATTTGCGCTCCTTTCTCAATGTCTTTTCAGCAGTACATGAATGATGATTTTACTTGCGGAAAAGGAAGTCAAGCAGCAATCTGCATCCGTCGTGCAGACTTGCCGTTTCCAGTTTTTCCTCCCGGGTGTGGACTCCTGCGCCGCGGCAGACGCCGAAGCAGATGGCAGGGACTCCCATGGAAAGGGGAATATTACAGTCAGTTGAACCTGAACGGTCAATCATTTCCAGACCGAGTATATCTTTCACAGCGGCGCGGGCGCGGTTTTTCAGCGCATCAAAGCGTGCCTGATCCACCTCCCCGGAGCAGGGTCTGTCGCCGATCTTTTCGACCTCCACCTCCACGCCCATGGCGCGGAACGCTTCAATGGTTTTCTCAAAGATGTTCTGCATCTTTGCCAGACAATTCTTATTGTCGGAGCGGTATTCATACATCATCCCGGCTTCCTGAGCGATGGTGTTGACTGAAGTTCCGCCTGAAATGATCCCCACGTTGTAAGTGGTGCGGCTCTCCCCTTCCTGAGGCACCTTCACCGTATAGAGGGCGTTGATCATGGAGGCAAGAACATGGATGGCGTTGCGGTTGCCGAAACTGCCGAAAGAGTGTCCCCCTTCGGTACGCACTGTCACCTGATAACGGTGGGAGCCCACAGCCTGAACGACCATGCGGTTCATACAGGTGGAGTCAAGGGTGAGAAATTCACTGACCCGGTCGCCGTAATCAGCCATGATCTGCCGGGTGCCTTTCAGATTGCCCAGCCCCTCTTCGCAGGAGTTGGCGATAAAGAGGTATCCCTCATCGCCGAAAGCGTAGTTATCTTTGAAATATCTGGCGCAGACCATCAGCACAGAAAGATTGGCAGTATCATCGGTAACGCCGGGGGAGTACATGAATCCATCTTTCTCAGAGAAAGGCATGGGTTCGGTATCGGGGAAGACCGTATCGGTATGTGCCATGACGATATTGATTTTGTTCCCCTCTTTCACGTTGACGGGAGCGATCACATTGAGAGCCTTGTCAATGGTGACATTTTCAAAACCGTTGTCTGAGAACCATTTTTTGCAGTATTCCGCTCTGAGTTCCTCATGGTGGGAGGGAGCGGGGAGTTTGCACAGATCACGGACGATCTGCGCGGCATCTTCCCATGCCGTTGCAGCATAGGCGGACATTTCATTTGTAAGAGCCATGATTTTTCCTGTTATCTTCAAAGTTGAACGACGCCCACGCCGTTTTCAATTTTTATATCCATTCCCCAGGGTTTGGACATCTCGGCAAAGCGTTCAATAATATTGGATTGAGTATCTTTTCTGGGCCATCCGTTCCGTGAACGGGGCAGAGAAAAATGTTCTTCAATGGGGAGCAGCAGCAGCTTTCTGAGTTCGCCATTTTCAACTTCCCAGTAAGGGATGACAGATTCAAACATGACCTTGCTGTAACTCAATCCCCTTGTACCGTTGGCGGAACGGTTGTTGAAAAGCACGTCAAGTCTTTCGTTGCCGTTGAGCTTCTGTTTGGCAAACATGCCGTCAGGGGCACGCCGGATCGTTTCAAGCTGATTGATAAAATCTCCCAGACAGTAGAAGACAGGCTTGCCCTTGTAGATTTCCATAGGACGCAGCAGGTGGGGACCGGTGCCGATAATGGCGTCAGCGCCGGCATCTATACACTTGTGGGAAAACTCAACAGAAACTTTATCGACCGCCTCTTTGATCTTGCCTTCGATCAGGTGGTTGTGCATGGCGACGACCACATAATCCGCCATGAAGCGGGCCTCTGCGATGGCATCAGTGATGCGTTTCATATCAGTTTCGTTGATGGTGGAAACGACTTCGGCTTTATCGGCGGCTTCAAACATCATCTGAGCAAAAGGCTGTTCGCCTTCTTTAAGCTGGGGAAGGTATCCTTCGGCGCGGATGATGTCGGCGCTGGCGTTGAGAGAAAGGGAGTCCGCAATGCGCTTGAGATGCTCAAGCTCCTCTCTGGGGACACGGAACTTTTTAGTGACCCGGATCCCGTTGACTCCGGGACGGCCGGGGAGACTTGCGGTCTGTTCACCTGCCATACATTCAGGATTGAAGGTCATGGTGCAGCCGATAAGGGCGTATCTGCCGCTGACGGTATCCAGATAAACCGGGCGTGAAGCGTCAGAAAGGGTGCGTCCGGTACCGGTGAAAATAAAATCCTCTTTTTCAAGGTACTCAATGGTTTTGAGGAGTCCGCCGTAAGAGTAGTCAAGGGCGTGGTTATTGGCGGTGCAAAGGACATTCATACCGAATTTCCGCATATCTTTGAGAACTCCGGGAGGAGAACAGAGCCAGCTGCCGCCGCTCTGAGCGCCGCCGTAGGATTCAAAGTTGTGGACGGTGGTTTCCAGATTACCGAAACGGAAATCACCTTTGAGAATAAATTGGCGCACTTCGCTGAATCCGTCGTACTCCCCTTCAAAGGGAAGACGGCGGGTGACCATAGCATCGCCGGTGGCAGTACACTTGAAAACCGGGTCATTTATATTGGACATCTTGAAAAGCTCCGTTATTTATTTAAGTCGTTATACGAAATCACACAGAAAGCCGGGTAATCCCCCTCTGCCTCAGCATGGATTCCAGAAAGATCAAGTCCGGGCAGATTGAGGACGTTGAAGACGCCGAATTTTTCTCTGCGCCAGCGCCACGGCAAGGGAGCCATGACAGGTTCAACAAGTTTCACAGAAAAGTTTTCAAAAACGATATTTTTGAAAAGCTCATGATTGTGGGGTCCCAGACACTGAAGAGGACGGCGCCCCTCAGCTTTGAAGTTGCGGAAGGTGAGATTTTTTATAGGACGGATCGCAGGATCATCCTCATCCATCAGCCCCGTCCAGCAGGGGATCATCAGAATGGGCTGGATCCCCCGGAAGGTGATGTTTTCAAAAACGGTATCTTCCAGCTGGCAGCTGCTGCCCTGACGGTAGCTGGGGCAGATGCCGATACCGATACAGGTCTCCTCCATGTTGATATCATGAAAATGACAGTTGCGGATCTCGCCCTGTCCCACCCCCAGACGGATGCCGCAGCAGACACTCTTGAAACGGCAGTTGCGGACTTCCACATTTTCGCAGGGTTTGTGATATCCCAGACGCTTTTCATTGGCGCGGACAGCCACACAGTCATCCCCTGTATCGATATTGCAGTTTTCAATCAGGACATTGGTGCAGCAGTCCACATCGAAACCGTCAGTATTCATCACATAGGGATCCCCCCAGACTGTCACATTGTCCACATGGATCCCGTCACATCCGTGAAAGAAACAGTTCCAGTACTGGGCATTCTCAAGGCGGATATCCTTGATCTCAATGTTGCGGCAGCGGCAGAAAAAGATCATCTGCGCCATGCGCCACTCAGGGAATTCATAATGGGGATGTGTTCCGCCAAGTCCCACAATATTTTCCGTATCAAAAACGGCATGGTAATTCCCGTTGATGGTGCCTTTGCCGGAAAAGGAGATATTTTCGCATTTGTAGGCAATAATAAAGTGGGCACCCGAAACATGCTCGCTTGAAAAGACGGCGTTTTCAGGGGGAAAATCATCGGGGTTGCATTTATTCTTATCAGCAATGGCACGGAGCACCGCCCCTTCTTCAAGATGAAGTCCGCCGTTGGAACGCAAGTAAATGGTATTGGAATTATAAACACCCGCCGGAAATCTGACCACTTCGCCTGAATCCAACGCCGCCTGGATCGCAGCAGTATCATCTGCGACACCATCACCAACTGCCTTGAAATCCTTTACATTGACCATTTTGTTCCTCTCAAATCGTGGATTTTACTGTATCACGGTAATATAACACTCAAAGGAGAAAAAAACAAGGTTCAAGTTCACTTTCCGGATAAAAAATCCGAAATGTCCCGCGCCGCGCAGTCAAAGTGCTGTTATGCCCCCCCGGAGGAAAAAGCACGATGAAATACGGAAAAGTGACACTCATTGAAAGATGAGGTGTTTTTGTTTTTCAGCTATTCAAATTTTGAACACACTATTCAAATACACACCACCTGAAAACATTTTTCCGCAAAACTGTACCTCAAAAACAGATTGGCACGTTTTTTGCATATAAAGAAGGCGTCAATAAAATAATAAATGCAAAGAGGTGAAAATTATGGAACACTATCGCGAAGAAACCAACTGTTGGATGAAATTCCGCGCCATGGAATTTCTGGTCAATTTTCTTAAAAATCACAACAAAGATATCGACAACGAGGATATTTTTTCCGTTATCGGCTATGCCTGTACTCAAGCTCAGCTTGTGTGGGAATTCCGCAATTTTTTCTCCCCCATCAAGCGGAGAACATTCAAGAATTCATACAGACGCAGACGCAATGAGGCGCTTGATTTCAAAACCTCTCCCCAGGAATTTCTGCGGAATATCTGGAATTTGAATCTGGCCCGTTCCAAAATCCTTGAATTCATTGAACACGTCGTCAGAAAAACAGTGGCTGCTCAAGCTCCTGCTGCGCTCCGGCCTGAAAAGAAATGGACCGAACTGGTCAAGATGATGCAGCTTGACACCTTTGAAGAAAATATTCTTCTTATCGCCCGGTGTGTCTGCCACGATATTCTTTGTGAATATTGTGTCTCCGGCCGTTCCAACGCAGACGATGCCATTGATTTCATCGCCAAATGCCTGGATTGCCCCAAAGAAAAAGTTGCCGATGCAGTCTCTGAAAATTCAAGGCTCCGGCGCTATGACTGTGTGGATGATGATCTGGATTTCCGCTACCGCCTTGAAGATTTTTTCTCAGGGATCCAGACGGATCCCCTTTCAAGCAGTTACTATCAAAAAATGAAGAAAGCGGCCCTTCCCTGGGACTTCTACGGGGAACTGGCACAGACTCACGGTACTCTGCTCAAAAAGCTGCTTCGCGCCGGAAAACCTGTAAATATTTTGCTTTACGGTGCTCCCGGTACCGGCAAAACCAGCTTCGCCAGGAGTCTGGCGGCAGAGCTGAAACTTGAGTGCTACAATATCGCCCAATCCTCAAGTGATTATGGTCGGAACAACCGTTCAGACAGTTCTCCTGAATTCCGCTTCGCCGCATTGCAGATCTGCGACAACAGTATCGTCAATGAAAAGAGCGTCATCATTGTGGACGAAGCAGATGAAATGCTTCTGGGGAACCATTTTTCAGCTTTCCAGAACTATTCAGGTCCCAATGAAAAGAGCCGGCTCAATGCGATCCTTGACACACTGAAAACGCCTGTCATCTGGATCACCAACTGTCCTGCTTATGCTCTTGATGAATCCAGCCGCCGCCGCTTTGATTACTCCATCAAGTTCGAGCCTCTCAATGCCGCTCAGCGTCTGGCGATCTGGAAAAACAACGTCAGCCGGATGAAACTCAAAAAGTATTTTACCGATGAGCTTCTCGAAGGTCTGGCCAACGATTATCCCATCAGCGCAGGCGGCATCACTCAGGCTCTCAAAAACCTTGCTCTTTTCTCACCTGCCGGAAACGAGGTGGAAGAAGTGGTCAGAAAGCTGATCGGCATCCACTGCAAACTCATGGATATCGACTGCAAAGCCGATGAGAAACTTCTCCCTGCCAGGGATTATTCTCTTGCCGGACTCAATATCAAAGGCGATATCAAACTTGAAATGATCGTGGGAGCTGTCCGGAAGTTCATCAATGACTCCGGCTCCGCCTCCCCTGACCGCCCCAGAATGAATCTGCTGCTTTCAGGTCCTCCGGGCACGGGCAAAACCGAGTTCGTCAAGTTTCTGGCTAAAGAAGTGGACAAAAAGATCCACGTCTGCATGGGAAGCGATCTGCTCAATATGTATGTGGGCGGTACTGAACAGAATATCAAAAACGCCTTTGCCAGAGCTGAAGCTGAAAATGCCATCCTTTTTCTGGATGAGATCGACGGCATGGTGCAGAACCGTGAACGCTCAAGCCACAGCTGGGAAGTGACTCAGGTCAACGAGCTGCTCCACAGAATGGAAAACTTCAACGGAGTCATGATCGGCGCCACCAACTTCTTCAGGAACCTGGATCCCGCCATCATGCGCCGTTTCACCTTCAAGCTGGATTTCAATTATCTGGACAACGAAGGGAAAAAGATTTTCTTTGAGCGTATGTTCAAGTGTTCACTTACACCCGCAGAAGTCCGCAGGCTCAACGCCATCCCCAATCTCGCTCCCGGGGACTTCCGAACCGTGCGTCAGGCGCTCTATTACCTTGACAGCAGCTCCAACGCCCTGCGTCTGGAGTCTCTGGAAAAGGAAAGTGCCGCAAAACCTGCCACTTCCCCTTGCACTTCAGCCGGAAGATTCGGTTTTTGATTTCCTCTGAAAAATGATCTGATCCCGGCTTGCAAAAAAAAGCATCCGGGATTAGATTATATATTGAACAGTCAACAGTCATTTTTTGAAAGACAGATATATGAAAACCCTTATTCTCACCGGATGGTTCTGGGAGGACTATGCCTGCGCTGCCGCCATTGCTTTGCGCCGTTACAAGGATGCAGACATCATGGGCATCAGCACCCGCAGACTGCCGGAGTATCTTGCAGAAATATCAAATTACGACGAAATTGTGATTCTCGGTGTGGGACTCATCGGCAATCCGGAACTGCTGGAGTCAGCCCTTGAGCGTTTGAAAAAAGAGAAAACAAAAGTCCGCTGGATAAGCTCCCTTGAGATCCCCGAAAACATCAATGAAAAAATCCGGTCAAATCTTGACATCTTTCTGCTGCCGGGAGGAAATCTGACCAAAGCGGTCAGCAGCTGTTTCAAGATTCCCTGTGATGATTTGCTGCCCCTTATCGATCTTGAGGCAAAAGTTCCCGCAGAGATCAAACACTACCGACAGCTTCTTGAGGCGGCCTCTTACTATTACCGCAATTATCAGGATGAAGCTGCCTACGGAAAAGCGATCCGCCACCTTGCCGGCAACGATCCTGAATCCCGCTGGAGCGAGGCGGAAAAAAACATGGTGGAGCACTGCAAGCGTTTCGGACACCGGGAAATTCAGGGCAAAAGCGCCATTGTCACCGCTCTTCACGCCCGGATCGACCTGATTGCCCCCAAAGAGAGGGCAAGAGTCCTGATTCTGGGCGAAAGCGGCACAGGTAAAGAAACCATCGCCCTCCTTGTCCACTCAAAATCCCCCAGACGGGATGAACCTTTTATCGCCTTCAACTGCGCCAGCGTCAATCCGAGTCTTCTTGAAGATCGTTTCTTCGGACACGAAAAGGGCGCTTTCACAGGTGCCAATGAACTCAAAAGAGGTCTCTTTGAAATGGCAGACGGCGGCACTTTGTTTCTGGATGAAATCGGAGAACTCCCCCTTGAGGCACAGGGGCTTCTGCTCCGGGTCCTTGAGGGAGGACGTTTCACCCGCATCGGTGACCGGGAGGAGATCTCAGTGGATGTGCGGCTCATCACCGCCACCAACAGAAACCTTCCCGCCATGGTCCGGGAGGGCAAATTCAGAGAAGATCTCTTCCACCGCCTCAATGTGGTGCAGATCCATGCTCCTGCACTGCGGGAACACAAAGAGGACATCGGCGCCATTGCCAACAGCATCTGGCTGCGGGAACTCAGACGCAGACTCTCTCAGGAGCAGATCAGCGCCCTGATGGAGTATGACTTCCCCGGCAACGTCCGTGAACTGGGCAATCTTCTTGAACGTGCCATAGTGCTTGAGGAACACGATTTCAAAAAACTTCTCAAAGAGCACAAAGAGACAATAACAGGGCTTTTTGTTCCTGAAAGCTCAAGAGAGTATCCCGACGAGCTGGAAGAAGCCACCAAACGGCACGTCAGGAATGTCTACGAAAAATACGACCGCAACCTGACCAGAACCGCAGAAGCTCTCAAAGCAGCCCGGAACACTGTCAGAAAATATCTGGAAAAATGAAGGAGCAAAGGGATGAAACAATGTTTTGAAGCCATCGCTCAAGCCGGACGTATCTGCGTCCTTACCGGAGCCGGTGTTTCCACTTTATCAGGGATCCCTGACTTCAGAGGCAAAAATGGTTTCTACACCAAAGGAGATCCTCTTTACGGCGTCCGGCGGGAGGAACTTTTTGATATAGAGCTTTTCAGAAAACGTCCTGAGATCTTTTACAGATATGCTGCGGATTTTCTCTTCCCCATGCTGGATAAAGAGCCATCCATAGCCCACAAGACCCTTGCCGCCATGCAGAAAAAAGGACTCTGTCAGGGGATCTTCACCCAGAATATAGACACGCTCCACTCCAAAGCAGGGGCTGCCGATGTGGTGGAGCTTCACGGAACCATGGGGGAACACTTCTGCACTGAGTGCGGAACAAAATACGCTCTTTCTGAAGTTCTTCCTCAAGGCGTCAAAGGAGAAGTCCCTCTGTGCAAAAGCTGTTCCGGAGTCATCAAGCCTGCCGTGGTCTTTTTCGGCGAAATGCTCCCTGAAGAGGCTCTTGAAAGAGCTTTCAGAGAGTGCGCCGCAGCCGAGATACTTCTTGTCATGGGCAGCAGTCTTACTGTGACTCCGGTGGCGAATCTCCCTGAAGTCACCTTGAACCACGGCGGCAGAGTGGTCATCGTCAACGAACAGCCCACCTCCTTTGACAGAGAGGCGGCATTCTGTTTCAAAGACATTTCAGAATTCTGTCAGGCTCTTTCAGAGTATTTCAATCTCTGATAAAGTTGGTGGAGGCGCGGGGTTCCATTTCGGGGAAAGGCAAACCGGCAGCGGCGCGGCTTTTGAGGTAGTGCGCCATGTTCCGCGCCAAAACGCGCATGGTCTGCATTCCCTCAAGATCTTTCCGGGTCTCCTCAGGAACAGTGCCGTGGGTGGAGTTCCAGTACTGGCTTGTAATGACAGGCATCTGGAGCAGTGAAAAATATTTGTTCAGCCGGTCAAAGGCGGCACTGGCTCCGCCCCGGCGGCAATTGACGATACAGGCACCGGGTTTCCGGCTCAAAGCGGCAGCACCGGAAAAGAAGACGCGGTCGAGCAGTGCACACAGAGAACCGGAAGGCCCTGCATAGTAGACAGGTGAACCGATGATGATACCGTCGCACACCCGGATCTTTTCCATAAGAGAGGTGTAGATCTCATCCTGAAAGACGCATCCCTCATGGCCGCTGCGGCATTTGTAACAGGCGGCACATCCCTGAACAGGGCCGTTGCCGATCCAGAATAAAGTGGACTCCACCCCTTCGCTCTTCAAAGTTGAGGCGATCTCAGAAAGAGCAGTAAAGGTACATCCCTCTTTGTGGGGGCTTCCGTTGACAAGTAAAACATTCATTGCAAATTCTCCTCTAAAAGTTCTGGACAAGT
Source organism: Lentisphaeria bacterium (assembly GCA_017507125.1). Taxonomy (GTDB): domain Bacteria; phylum Verrucomicrobiota; class Lentisphaeria; order Victivallales; family Victivallaceae; genus UBA1784. The sequence goes on along the minus strand of JAFWBQ010000111.1, from coordinate 1,249 downwards.
ACCATATAAACAACGGTTCCGGTAATAATTGAAAGCAAAGGATTCCTCTTCCACAGCTGCAAACCGACCACCACGGCACCCGCCGCGATCTCAGCACCGCCCCGGAGACAGAAATAACTTTTCCAGTGTGAGAAGAGACAGTAGATGCAGAGCATGGCAATGGCGGCAGGTGAGATAACGCTCCCCAGATAGCGGATCAACCGGGGCGTTTCCTTTCTGCCGCCGAAAGCGATGAAAGGGAATGCCCGCAGTCCGATGGTGGTCACAGATGCCAGCAGCACGATCAAAAAGGCGTAGAGGAGTTCTGAGTTCGTCATGATTCTTTCTCCTTCTGCGCTTCAAATTTTCTGCGCGCCAGCAGAAAGACAAGGGTCATCACCCCCATGGCAGGGATGAGCATTTTATCCACCGGGAAGAAGATGCGGGCAAGGAGCGCTGCGGCGAATCCCGTCACCGCAGGGAGCCGGTTGAATTTTTCCCGCATCTGATCGGTGAGGATCACCAGAAACAAGGCGGTCATGGCAAAGTCGATGCCCTTGCAGTTAAAGGGGAGCGCTCCCCCTGCCAGAGTTCCCAGAGTAACGCCTGAGATCCAGTAACAGTGATCCAGAAAGCCGACTTTCATGCAGTAGTCCACGGACTCCTCTTTCCCGGAGCGTCTGTCGGCGCACTCAAGGGCGTATGTTTCATCGGTGAGAGTCCAGATGAGATACCACTTTTTCCAGCGGGGGATCCCTTCAAAGCGTTCAATGAGGGAAAAACCGTACATAGCGTAGCGCAAATTGAGAAACACGGTCAGCAGCACCACATCGGTGAGGGTGATCCCCTCTTTGATCCATCCGACCATAAGAAACTGCAAAGCGCCCGAAATACTCAGAGCACTGCTGACACTTCCCCAGAGGGGCGTTGCGGGCAGCCGGGGCAGAGTTCCTGCCAGCACGATACCTGCGGCGGCGCCCATGGCAAGATATCCCATCATCACAGGCAAAGTATCTTTGAAGGCTCTTTGCCAATTTTTCTTTTTCATGGTCACTGTTTGCTCCTTTGTCAAAAACCAAAGCGCTGTTCCCGACAAAGGTCGGTAAAAAAGGTTGAGGGAGTTGGGGCAGGCCGAAACGTCGGCTTCGGAATAACTCGCAGCTGTAACTAGCTGCGAGAATCGAAAACTGAACTCCCCTTTTCCCCTTGTCACGGCGTAGTTTAACGAAGCCGGAAAACCTTTTTCAGTAACGCTTTTCATTTTTGAGTT
>JAFWBQ010000110.1 GCA_017507125.1 Lentisphaeria bacterium | reverse complement strand
GCGGTAATATTTATCCGAAAGATTTTTAATTTTGCTGTACTTCCAGCAATCTGCTGCCAGGGGGGCTGTGGAAGCATACTTGATCAATGTGGAAAGTTTCAGCTTGTTCAAATCATCTGCAGCCGGATCCGCAATTCTGTGATTGTAACCGTAAGATACCGGAAGATAAAAGAGGTTTGCAGCATCATAATCACTGAAGTTTGTTGTATCAGAAGGACATCTGAATGTATTGAGAGCTCCCGGACTGGCAAAGGTCGTATAGCTTTTCGAAGAGCTGACTTTTGCAATATAACCGTTTACAGATAATGTATGACCCCACAAATACTTGTTGGATCCCTGGCTGCACGGAACAAGATAATCATTGTAATCAACAGTATAAGCACCGATTGCCAACCCGATTTGTTTTTGATTTCCGACACAGTTGACGGCCTGGGCTTTTTCTCTTGAGCTGTTCAATGCCGGCAGAAGCATCCCTGCAAGAATTGCAATGATAGCAATCACAACCAAAAGTTCAATCAGCGTGAACGCTGATTGAGTGAAGATGTGAAGGTGTGAAGAGTTCGCCTGCGGCAAACGTGAAGTGCGCCCTGACGGGCGTAAGGATGTGCAGTTTTTATGAATTTTTTTGAGGCAATACAACGGTAAAACACCTGTTTGACAAGTTTTACTCACCAGCAGCTCAATAAGCGTAAAACGTTTTTTCATGAAGATCTCCTTGTGTTTTCCGTTATTTTGCACTCATTTCGTTGACCATGACGAGGAACTTTTCAAAATGGGGCTTGTAATTGTTCAGTCCAGACCATTGGGCGAATCCCACACCGACGCAGTTGGGATCATTGAGAACGGGTTTCATGAAACTCCGGGAACGGGGATTGAAAACCGGAGCGTCGAAATATCCGGGGAAGTGGATATATTTCATTCCCATGTCTTTGCTCCAGTGAGCGACGGATTTTTCGACGAGTTTTTCCACACAAGTCCAGCGCATAATGATGATATCTTTGGGCAGTCCGACATGGTTGCCGTAGAGGGCACCGCGTCCCTTGATGAAATAATAGTACCCCCCCTTCCGGCAGTTGGCGAAGGGATCAAACATGTCGTTCCACATGTAAATGGAAGCCTGGGGAGCGATTTCCCTGATTTTATTTCTGGTGAAGATCGCCATATTCCGCAGAGCTGTTCCTGCGTTGATCCCAGACTTTACGCATGCCGGATCGTAGCCGTAAGTGCGGTGTTCGTCGATGCCGATCAGCATGCCTTCGGGGCGGATCGCCTCCTGAAGCCAGCGGATCTGTCTTTCGATCAGAGGCCTCAGTTTAGGGGAGTTCAGGCAGATGCAGACGCTGTGCAGTGCCATGGCGGCGTGATAGTAATCCACCTTGACTGTGTCGCACTCCTTGATGCGGCTTCCGGGCAGGATCCTGATTACGGGACCTGCATGCCGATCGCTGAAATCACCCTTCCATTTGACATTTCCGCATTTGGGATCGACGATGGGGGAATAATCCTTGCCTTCCTGACAGATGGTACCGTCCTTGGCAAGTCTCACTTTGACTGGGGTATCCCCGCGGCGCACCACATTGAGGAAAGAGGACGGTTTGATCTGAATGTCATCGAACCAGAATGTGCCGCCGGCAGTACCCCATCCGCCGATGGCCAGAGATACCTCCCGGCATTCGAGGGAGTTAAAGGTGAGTTTGTACTCCTTCCAGTCCTGCGTGGAGGCAACGGGATTTTCCGTGTAGAATCTGCGGGCGCAAAGATAACGAAATCCGTCGGGCTGATCGGGAGCGTTGCCCACGGGGACAATGCCGATTCCGAAACTGGGACCGGGACCCTTGAGGCCGGAGGTTTTCAGCTTGAAGCTCATGGTGTACTGCTGGAAGGGCTGGGTCTTGAATTTATGCCATGCCCGGTTCATTCCCAGGGGCGTGTCTTTCGGGCTGTTCACCCGGAAGCGCAGGGAGTTTTTCCCGGAAATACTTACCTTGTCGTCGAGAGCGATATCGGTTCCCTTATCCAAACGCCAGTTTTCCAGACCATTTTCGAAAGAACCGTTCCGCATGATATCCTGAGGCGTGAAGACACCGTTGACGACCTTGAATGGTGTCCCCAACGAAGGCAGACACTCCACTTCTTCGGGGCACTCGTTCATAAAAGGGGTCGGATCTGCCAGCTGGCAGACGCTCACGATGATGCGGAGTTTCCGGGCTCTGAGCATAGCGGCGACCTCGCGGATGCGCTTTATGTAACGCTCCCCGAAGACCCAGGGCTGACCGAATTTCCAATCCGCGAGAAGGACCGTGTTGTATCCGGCCTTGGCGGCGCGGTCGGCGATGGCCGCGATCTTGGGGAGCGACGCATCGACGAGCAGATTGGTACCGAGATAGAACAGTCTTTCAGGGAACTTGATGCCGGAAGGCAGAGGCACGGGCGTAAAGGTTTGCATGGGCGTAAAGGTTTGCACGGGCGTAAAGGTTTGCACGGGCGTTTTTTTCTTTGCAATGCGGGTGATCGTGACCTTGCACGTCTTGATCCAGACTTTGGAGGTGTCTTTGACGATGATGAATTTCACGATCCCATTTTCCGGCAGTTTCAGTTTTGCGGTATCGACCGTGAAGTTGCACCTTGAAAATTCAGAGGTCAGTTTGAACCGTTTGGTGACGTTGCCGCTCGACGACATCCGGAATCCGGCGGAAACCCAGCCTTCACCTTTGGCGGAAAAGGTCAGTTTGATCTTATCGCCCGGAAGAAACGACACCTTCTGCCGGGCGTTTCCAGCGTCAGCATAAGACGCGCCGTCGTTGCGGCTCAGTTCCATAATGCCGCCGGAAAAGTTCACTTTCCCGTTCCCGGAGGTAATGGGAACCCAAAAGCGGCCGTTTTCGGCGAAATCACCGTTGATGGAGGGCATAATTATCTCGCTTCCCGACACAAGGACGGCACTCAGAAGAATCAGACAGACAACGACTTTTTTCATTACACAGAGTCTCCTTTGTTTTTGGCTATAGGAAATTTACACCGGATCGTAAAAAAATGCAAGAGCTTAAACATGTGTTTTTGTTCAAAATGCATTTGTAAAAATTCACATTCCGTACTATATTATTTCCGCGGAGGATAAAAAGATGGAAAATGACGAAAAATTGGTGGAGCGGCGTGGCCGCCGCAAAAACTACGACATCATTGTAAGGACCGCCGGAGACAAGATACCTGTCGTTCCCAAGCGCAGGAAGCAAAACTGTGTTATACTTCCGGTACATATCGTCAAGGTTGAAGAAAACCGTAACAGCAGCAACCACTGGATCCGGCATGTGAACTACCGTTATGCCGCACTGGAGTTCATTCTCGCCGGGAAGATCCGCTACACTTGGGATGGTGTCACCCGTGAAGCCGGAGAGGGGGAAATTTTTTTCATCAGCCACAAGAGCAACTCCCACTACATGCGGAATCCGCAGGGGGGAGAAGTACACAAGGTGAACATCATCTTCGACGGGTCGCTGCTGGGGATCTTTCTCAAGGAGCTGGGGCTGGAGGAAGATCGGCTTTTTCAACCTGAACATTTCGAGGAGTACATCGGCGATGTTGCGAAAATCGGCAAGCTGATGGAGAAGGGGGATATCGGTTCGGAGTGTATCGCGTCGGGGCTGTTGTGCGCCATGCTCTATCGCCTCGCAGGGCTACTCTGGACGAAGCGGGAGTTGCCTCCGGGCAAAGGATTTCACATAGAATCGCTTCTTAAAAATTTGCGCTGCCACCTCGACAACCCGTTGGATAACAATGAACTTGCCGAGGCTCTCAATGTAGGCAGAACAACCAGTCACAAACGTTTCGTCGAACGGTGCGGCATGCCGCCTCACCGGTTCATGCGCCAGCTCAGACTGGAACATGCGAAAGAACTGCTTCTCAGTTCAGAACTTCCGGTCGGGGTGATCGCCGAACAATGCGGATTCCCGGACCTGCAGTATTTCATCACCTCCTTCAGAAAGAAGTACGGTCTTCCACCCGGCAAATTCCGTGCCGTAGAAAGCTCCGCCTCCGTTTTCAAAGGCGGCGGCAAGACGGTCACGCAGAAGTAACATGCCGATCGCTGCGATCACGGACTGCAACGGACAATGACTGACTTGTACGGTCAGGCAGTAACAAAACGATCGTTTATTACCGGATAATGCACAGTGCAACAGCCCCTCCTATGAGAGACTGTTTGTCAAGTTTTATTTGCAAAAAAATCGTAAAATAATGGGATAATCAGCGAAAGATGATTCACAAAGGTTGCTTTTGTCTTGCTCCTATTCGCGTTCTGTAATGCTTCTGCCAGGAAGCGACGCCTGATAAATGTCCGTCCCGATGTCTTCAATCTTTTCTAACAATCTTTTTTATGATATTGGCAATATCAGATTGGGGGCTGTTTCGAGATCATCAAGACTGGACAAAAAGCAATTCTTCAGAATCTTCTTTTAATGATTGATTTTTTTATCTTATTTCGGTTAATTAATATGTCATAAGTAATTTTATG
>JAFWBQ010000109.1 GCA_017507125.1 Lentisphaeria bacterium | reverse complement strand
TGAAGATGTGAAGGTGTGAAGAGTTTGCCTGCGGCAAACGTGAAGTGCGCCCTGACGGGCGTAAGGATGTGCAGTTTTTATGAATTTTTTTGAGGCAATACAACGGTAAAACACCTATTTGACAAGTAGCACTCACCAGCAATTCAATCAGCGTGAATCTCTCATGGCCGCACTCCCTCCGGAAAGAGAAAGTCCTTTTTTTAAGCACAGGTGTCATAAAATTACTCCGGAATGATTTTTTATTTTTTTACATTACCATTATTTTCTTCTTATGGAAGTGCTTAATATATTACGGCTTGACTGAATTGTCAAGGGTAACACATAAACTTTGAGTCAACTTTTATGATCCCCTGTTGCCGTTTCAGGCAAAAAAATGCCGCCCCGGTGTCTTATGTGTTCCGGGGCGGCATTGAGATGTTCTGTCAGCAGAAAGTCACAGACTCTCAGAGAGCAGCATTACTTTTTTTCGGGGAGCTCGCGCACCCTGATATCGTCAAACCAGACGGTACCTGTTGCGTGAAGCACGCCGAGACGGAGAAATGAGGGCTTCTTACCGGTATTGGGCTCAGAGCGGAATGTCAGGCGCTGAGGAGTCCAGGGCATTGAGTTCTGGTAGTGATTGTGGGGGAAGAAGAACTGTTTTCCACCGGTACCGTAGACAAAACTTGCTCCGCCCCGGCCCTGATAGCCCTTGCCGGTGGGTTTCAAATTCTCTGTCCGGACGAACCAGGTCACTTCGTAGTTCCGGTTGGGTTTCAGGCTGGGCATGTAATGGGTCACCCAGTAGATCTTCTTGCCGTCGGAGTTGATCTTGATGGAGCGTCCGCCTTTGACAAACTGAGTTTTGTCAAGGGTGACGATGTTTCTTTTGATCTCATCTTCGTCGGTGTACCAGGTACCGAAAGCGCGTCCTCTCTGAGGCGCACTGAAGTCGCTGTTATCAACCAGATTGCCGCCTTTATCCACTTTGGCAAAACGCAGTACGCCGTAGTTCGCCACATCGTGGAAATTTTTGGCGTAGGGAGACCACTTGTAATAAGGCACCTTCGCCTTTGAACGGATCGCCCGGTGGCGGGAAACGTTGGCGGCAAATTTTGCAGGATCGATCTTGCCAAGCTGAGAGAGAGGGAAACGGATCTCAACGGTCCAGTAGTCTTTGCCCTTGAAAGTACGCAGTTCCGCTTTGGAGTCCCATTTGGGATCGTGGATGGCACTTGAACCTTTGACACTGCACCAGGCATCATAAGTTTCGCCGTTGGAGTTGACCATGATTTGACCGTAGCTCTGACGGTCGCCGGAACCATTGAGGAAGAACTCCACATCGGAGTCACGCCAGATGTCGTTGTTGTCAGGACCTTTCTGATCGGCGATGATGCCTTTCATATCAGGCTCGTCGCAGCGGACGAAAAAGTAGATGTTGTTCTTATCCTGAGCCGCCTTGAACCAGGTGTGGACTTCAGTGAAATCCTTCATCCAGGGGAGCAGATAGTTTTTGGGCGCATTTTTCCAGACGGGATCATCCTCTTTGCCGTCGATGACGGGCATTTTTTCAGCAGGGACGGCGAAGGAGTACCATTCACCCACATTGACCCGGGTGTTGTAGTACTTTTCACGCTCTTTTACGATCAGTCCGAGGAAGTTGCTGCGGAAATAGCGGATCCTTTTCAGGATGATCTTATCCTCTTTGGCAGCAGCTTTTTCAGCTTCGGCAAAACATTTGTCCAGATATTCAAGCTGTGCCTTGTTGTAAATCTTTTCCCACAGTTCATATTCAGACGGAGGCATGGCCTGAGGCCCCAGATTGGTTTCAACGATGCGGCCTGAAATATGGTTGAGCCAGATGGATTCAATGCGGTCAAAGAATTTTTTCATGGCAGGCGCCGCCTTGCCGAACATCTTTTTGTGATGGGTGTCAACAAGGGCGTCAGGATCCCGGGCGCTGTCCCACATGATCTTTCCGAAGGTATGGATCATCAGGTAGCTGAAGATCCAGTGATCGCTTTCGGCCTCAAGGAAACTTCCGGTGGTGAGATCTTTGGTGCGGTTGAAATACTTTGCCACGATCCGGGGGGTGGTGGAGGGGACATTTTTGATATCAAGACCGCCGTATTTTCCGGTGTAGGTCCAGCTCCACACTTTGTGGCCGAGGGCCTTGTTCCAGACTTTGAGACGCTCTTCAAGGATTTTCCGGCGGGGGGCGTTGTTTTCAGCCCAGGGACCCTGAACAGCGCACATGATAAGCAGATTATCGGGGAGTTTTCTTTTGGGGACTTCAGTGTAATGGGCGTAGCTCATGGCGGTCACATAGCCGGGGAGAGCTGCTTTTTTGATCCGCTCTGCCATGTCAAAGGCGAGATCCCAGACCAGATCCGCTTCGGAGTGCTTCTTGACGAAAGCGCGGCAGTTTTTGCAGAGACAGGGGCGGAAGTGATCTTTAGGCATCACATTGAAAAAGCCTTTCTGCAGACAGCTGGGGTCCCATCCTTTGAGGTTGCGGGACTTGGGAGGAAGATTTTTCAGAAAAGCGACGGCATCCTGAAAAAGGGCGTTCCGGAATCCGGGATCGGTATAGCAGAGGTTTCCGTAATAGGGGGAACCGGGATCAAGCATCCGTCTGCCGTTGTGATCCATGGCAAAAAATTCAGGATTGGTCTTTCCGAAGCGTTCCACGAATTTCAGCCGTTCAAGACTGTGACAGTTGGGGACGTAGAAACTTTCAGTGCGGTAGACCAGATTGAGCCATGCTTCACCAAAGCGGTGGCTCATGGGGTTGCCGGGGAACCAGTTGGCCCATCCCCCCACAAGGAAACGGCGCCGGGGCTTGTCGGGACGGTCAAAAATATTGAGCTCAGGGAGAACAAGGTTTTTCTGCCGGGGAATGACTTCACCCAGTTCCCCGGGGAAATAGAATGCCATGCCGCCGAAGCGCTCCATAAATTCCAGGGCGCCGTTGAGGGTACCGCGCTCAAAGAAAAGAGCCCATCCGAAAGCGCGGGCAGGGTCGGTTTTGGGATCGTCAAGACCTGCGATGATGATGTTTTTACCCACGCTCTTGATGATGAATCCGTCACGGGGGAGCTTTTTGACATCGATCCCGGCTTTCCGGGCTTCGGCACTGTTGCCCATGATGACGGCAGTTTTATTGCCGGTGGGGGCAGTGACCACAGGAACGGCAGCGCCGAAAGCCTGAGAAAATTTCTCAGCCATCATCTTGCCCGCATAACGGGCAGAGGGGGAGGCATCGGCAGGAACCACGATCTCCATCCGGACATTGCCGTTGACGCAAAGGGGATGGATCCCTTTTTTACCGATCTTGATGACCCGCGGGGGCGGTTCGGAAATGATCCGGGTGATTTCCGCGGGAACCGGAACTGCTCCGCAATACGGAATGAATGCGGCAGCAGCCAACAAAGTTAAAAAGGTGTGTTTGATCATAAATACTTTATTCCTTAATAGTGTTAACGATCATCGATCATAGTGTATTTTGCGTAACATTCGCCAGGTACCCTGCTTGCCACATGGCCGTCATAGAAAAGCCAGTTGGCGCTGTTGTTATGATGGAACGCAATGCGCATGCTTTCCAAACTTTTTGTAATATCAAAAGGCCAACTGCCGGTGCTGATCGTTACATAGTTGCGATTGGGTGCGTAACTGTCGGCAAGAATGAAGATTCTGGATATGTTTTTGGGACCTGTGATTTTGTTCAGCACAAAGAGCCTCTTTGTATCGGCGTAGAGGGCGCTGCTGGTATTGGCGTAGTAATTATGGGCGTAGCTGTACCATCTGACTCCCACGTCATTCCAGTTGATCCGCCAGGCGTCAGAGGGGCAGTAGACGACCTTGGGAACAGGTTTTGAAAGCACTTCATCTTTGTTTTTCATAGGCAGTCCCATGTAGGGACCGATGTGGTGCCAGAGTTTCATCTGATGGACCCAGCCGGGCATCCAGTCCCGATTGCCATCTGCATACGCGATGATACCTAACCCGATTTGTTTAAGATTGTTCTGACATGAACTCATTCTTGCCCTTTCCCGCGCCTGCTGCAAAGCAGGCAGCAGCATGGCGGCGAGAATGGCAATAATGGCAATCACGACCAGCAGTTCAATCAGCGTGAACGCTGATTGAGTGAAGATGTGAAGGTGTGAAGAGCATTTTTGACTGTTGTCAAAAATGCGTGAAGTGCGCCCTGTCGGGCGTAAGGATGTGTCGTTTTTAAATTTTGAAAAACAGTTC
>JAFWBQ010000010.1 GCA_017507125.1 Lentisphaeria bacterium | reverse complement strand
GAATTTGCCTTCGGGGCTCTTGCGGAACCAGTTCACGCAGAAAATCTTGGGCAGGTTGCCTTTGGATTCGCCGGCTTTGCCGATTTCCAGCCAGTGTTTGAAATAGTCGCCCATGTGGTAGCCGCAGAAGGGCAGCATGGCGAAGGGGTCGCGGCGGACCGTTCCGGCCTTGACGTCAAGCGTGGCGGCGGTGACTTCGCTGCCGACGGTGGAACCGATGAAGACACCGTGTTCCCAGTCCTTGGCCTGATAGATCAGGGGCAGAGTGGAGGGACGGCGGCCGCCGAAAAGGAAAGCGGCGATGGGGACACCTGCAGGATCTTCCCATTCAGGAGCGATAGCGGGGCAGTTGCAGGCGCGGGCGGTGAAGCGGGCGTTGGGATGAGCAGCCTTGACGGGGTTGCCGTCAGCGTCAACCTGACCGGGTTTCCAGTCGTTGCCCTTCCAGTCGATCAGGTGATCGGGAGCATCATAGCCGATGCCTTCCCACCAGACGTCGCCGTCATCGGTGAGAGCAACGTTGGTGAAGATGGTGTCCTTGGAGCAGGAGAGCATGGCGTTGGGGTTGGACTTCATGGAGGTACCGGGAGCCACACCGAAGAAACCGGCTTCGGGGTTGATGGCGCGCAGGTAGCCTTCGTCATCAAACTTCATCCAGCTGATATCGTCGCCGACGGTCTCGACCTTCCAGCCCTTGAGGGTGGGGATGAGCATGGCGAGGTTGGTCTTTCCGCAAGCGGAGGGGAAAGCACCGGTGACATACTTGACTTCGCCCTGGGGGTTGGTCAGCTTCAGGATGAGCATGTGCTCAGCCAGCCAGCCTTCGTCACGGGCCTGGACGGTAGCGATACGCAGAGCAAGACATTTCTTACCCAGCAGAGCGTTGCCGCCGTAACCGGAACCATAGGACCAGATCTCGCGGGTCTCGGGGAAGTGGGCGATGTATTTCTGATCCATGGGAGCGCAGGGCCACATGCCGTTGTCGCTTTCGCCTTTGGCGAGGGGTTTACCGACGGAGTGGACGCAGGGCACGAAATCATCGTTGCCGAGGATCTCAAGCACGCGGGTTCCCACGCGGGTCATGACGTGCATGTTGATCACAACGTAAGCGGAGTCGGTCAGCTCAACACCGATCTTGGCGATTTTGGAACCCACAGGACCCATGGAGAAGGGGATCACGTAGAGGGTACGGCCGTGCATACAGCCTTTGTAAAGACCGAGCATGGTGGCTTTCAGTTCTTTGGGGTCGATCCAGTTGTTGGTGGGACCGGCATCTTCTTCTTTTTCGGAAGCGATGAAGGTACGTTTTTCGACGCGGGCCACGTCAGAAGGATCAGAGCGGAACAGCAAGCTGTTGGGGCGCTTTTCGGGGTTCAGACGGACAGCCAGACCGGAAGCGATCTGCTCTTCGCAGAGACGGTTGTACTCTTCCTGGCTTCCATCGCACCAGTAGATGGCATCAGGCTCGCAGATGGCGGCCCACTCTTTGACCCATGCGACCAGCTTGGCGCTGGCTGCAGCGGGAGTCTGATTCAGTTCGATCATTTTACTTTTCCTTTTGTTTGGGGCAAAGCCCGTTTATTTAACAGGAGACAACTCCTCAATCAACTTTTCAAAACGGCGTCCGTATTCGATGTAGATCTCCTTGCGTTGATCTTCAGCGCTGCCGTTTTCGGTATCGTGGAACACATATCCCATGTGGGGTTCCATGGAAAATCCGCCGTCGTAGCCGTTTTTCAGCAAATCTGCGACGATCTCCCGGACTTTGCCGTCACCTTCACCTGCAAAGGTGTAGCGGGCGGAGGAAAATCCGATCTTCTTTTCGGTGCAGACGCCGTCTTTGATGTGGACGTAACGGATAAAATCTTTCACGTTGGAATAAAAGACAAAGGAGTCCTGCATCTTATCAAGAGCATCCCCTTCGGAGCGGTCAAAGTTCAGCACCGGGTTGCCGGTATCGAAAATAAGTTTGAGTCCGGGAACATTTTCCAGAAGTTTCAAAGTATGCTTCCATGACTGACCGCCGTAGTTGTTGCAGTTTTCATGGAGATATTCAATCCCGTTGTCCTGACACATTTTCACAAGGGTGTTGACTTTGGCGAAAACATGTTTTTCAACTTCAGCATCCCATGCGGGACGCTCCCACTGGGCTTTGAAGCTCATGCCGCGAAGCATGGTGCAGTTGAGTTTTTTCATGCGGACGATGGCACGTTCAAGCTGTTTTTTGGTCTGTTCAAAGTGGTCGTCGTCCATGGGCTCCCAGCCCCAGTTTGCCACGCAGCTGCCGAAACAGTTGACACCGATACCGGCATCAGCAAGTTTGCAGCAGACATCTTCAAAGACCTCCTCTGAAACATCGTGCAGATTGGTGCCGTCGATCTGGCGGGCTTCAATGAATTTCCACCCCAGAGCTTTGGTCACTTCGATCTGACCTTCAATGGATTTTGATGCCTCATCGGCAAATCCTGTAAAGTACATTTTTCCTTTTCTCCTTAACAGTATAAAATCAGCGGTACTTGGGCAGCATGTCGCCGTGGGCATCAATAAGGGCATCGCACATCTTGATAATTTTGTCCACCGGGAGCTCTGCTGCGGTGTGGGGATCAAGGAGTGCCGCCTGATAAATGCGATCCTTCTTCAAGGTGAGAGCGGCTTCAATAGTCAGAAGCTGAACGTTGATATTGGTCATATTCATGGCGGCACACTGGGTGGGCAGATCGCCGATGAAGGTTCCCTGAACACCGTTGCGGTCCACAAGACAGGGAACTTCGACAACTGCGTCAGAGGGCAGATTGGTAATAAGACCGTTGTTCAGAACATTGCCGCCGATCTGGATGGGCTTATTGGAAACCATGGCTTCCATAATGAGAGAACCGTACTCGTGAGAGAGGGTATGACCGAGTTTGGGATCGTCATGGAGTTGATCATACATCTTCTTCCATCCCTTGATCTGACTGACACACCGTCTGGGGTATTCATCCAGCGGGATCCGGTATTCATCAATAAGTTCGGGGTACTGGCTTTTGATCCACCAGGGGGCATATTCGGCGTTGTGTTCGCTGGATTCGGTGACATAGTAACCGAAAAGGCGCATCATTTCCAGACGGATCATATTTCCGCCCTCAGACTGTTTCATCTGCAAACGGCCGTTCTTGATGAACTCCTCTTTGTTCTTGCGCCACTCTTTGACTTTTTTGGCGGCGAGCTTTTTGATTTCCGGATAAAGATCCTTGCCGTCCCGGGTCAGCTCAAGGAGCCACGCCATGTGGTTGATACCGGCGATCTTGGACTGGGTGCGGGCGAACTCTTCTTCAGTGGGTTTCAGTCCGAGAGTATCATAGAGGGAGGAAACACACACCTGGACACTGTGGCAGAGTCCCACAGTTTTCACATCGGTGGCTTTGAGCATGGCGCCGGTGAGCATGGCCATGGGATTGGTGTAGTTGAGCAACCAGGCATTGGGACACACCTGCTCCATCTCATATCCGAAGTCAAGCATCACAGGAATTGTACGCAGAGCGCGGAAGATACCGCCGATACCCAGAGTATCTGCGATGGTCTGGCGCAGACCGAACTTCCTGGGGATCTCAAAGTCAATGACGGTAGAGGGTTCATATCCGCCGACCTGAATGGCGTTGACCACAAAATCAGCGCCTTTAAGGGCGGCCTTGCGGTTTTTCACTCCCAGATGGGTGGTGATGGTAGCGCGTCCTTCATTGATATTTCTATTGATGACATCAAGGATGTAACGGGACTCCTCAAGACGCTCAGCGTCGATATCGTAAAGCGCAAAATGTGAATCTCTGAGAGATTCGCGGCACATGCAGTCACCAAGAACATTTCTCACAAAGACGGTGCTGCCGGCACCCATAAATGTAATTTTCGCCATGGTACAATTCCCTTGAATATAAAACAAAACACAGTTTTTATAAGATACACCCGATTGCCATTTTTTTCAAGGCAAAATGCAAAAAAACTCCGGCAAAATACCGGAGTTCAAGAGAGAGTGCATCGGCTTATTGAGCGCGTGAGGCAGCGATACGGGCGGCAACCTCTTTTTCGTATGCGTCAAGGTCATCAATGGTGATCTGCGCCACACCGCTCTTCATAGCGGCTTCAGCGACTTTGCGTGCCACGTGGGGAACAACGCGGGGATCAAAGGGTTTGGGGATCACCATTTCACGGCGGAGTCCGGCAGGGGTGTCAAAGAGTCCCCGGGCAGCATCGGCAGGATAGGCTTTTTTGAGCAGTTCTTTGATATCTTCGGGGATCTCTGCTTTGGCAAGTTCGGCGAGAGCTTCTGAGGCGGCGAGTTTCATTTCCTCGTTGATGTCTTTGGCGCGGACGTCAAGAGCGCCGCGGAAGATGCCGGGGAAACCAAGCACATTATTGATCTGGTTGGGGAAATCACTGCGTCCGGTACCTGCCAGAGCTGCTCCGGCGGCAATGGCGGCATCAGGGAAGATCTCAGGAGTGGGATTGGCCATGGCAAAGACGATGGCGTCACGGTTCATAGATTTGATCATCTCAGGGGTGAAGCAATTGGGAGCAGAGAATCCCAGAAGAATGTCAGCTCCTTTGACCACTTCAGCAAGAGTACGCATTTCCGTATCTTTGGCAAAAATCTGCTGTTCTTCACTCAGATCAGTACGTCCCTTATGGAGCACGCCGTTGATGTCAACGAGGGTCATGTTCTCAAGTTTGGCTCCGGCAGTAAGATAGAAGCGGCTGCAGGCCAGTCCGGCGGCACCGGCTCCATTGACAACGAAACGGCAATCTTCGATTTTCTTGCCGACGAGGGCAAGGCCGTTGATAATGGCGGCAAGGGAGATGATGGCAGTACCATGCTGGTCATCGTGGAACACAGGGATGGAAAGCATCTTTTTCAGTTCACGTTCCACCTTGAAACAGGCGGGAGAGGCGATATCTTCAAGATTGAATCCGCCGAAACTGGGTTCAAGACAGGCGGCGGCGGCAATCAGTTTGTCAGGATCGGTCTTGCCTTCGGCGTTGGAAACGCGGTTCAGGCAGATAGGCACAGAGTCAATAGCGGCAAAGTGTTTGAAAAGCACCGCCTTGCCCTCCATCACGGGGAGTCCTGCTTCGGCGCCGATATTCCCCAGTCCCAGGACGGCGGTACCGTCGCTGATGACAGCCACCATATTGCTCCGTGAGGTATAGCGCCACACATTGTTCTTATCGGCTTTGATTTCCAGACAGGGTTGAGCGACACCGGGAGTATAGGCAAGAGAAAGTTCTTCAGCGCTGTTGCAGGGCTTGGTGGAGTTGACGGCGATCTTGCCGGGTCTGCCTTCACTGTGATAGGCAAGAGCTTTCTGCTTCAATTCTTCGGGGGACATATTTCAAATTCCTTTATTGGGTTGGATGTTTTACTATAATATACTTTTATCTCCTGAAAAAGTCAAACAGCAACAAAAAAAGAATCTTGTTTTCTCTGCCGGAAGAGAGCAAAAAAAAGCGGCCGCCGGAAAGCAGCCGCTTTTTTGTGTTGCAACGGAAACTTATTTGTCCTTACCGGACATAGCACCATGCTCACGGAAGTTACGGGTGGGAGCAAACTCACCGAGTTTGTGTCCGACCATGTTTTCAGTAACGAAAACCTGAGCAAAAGTTTTGCCGTTGTGAACATTGAAGGTGTG
>JAFWBQ010000108.1 GCA_017507125.1 Lentisphaeria bacterium | reverse complement strand
TTACAAACTTGCTCAAGGCGCAAGCAACTTTACCCAAACAGTAGCCATCGGCACAGAAACGGTCAATTACGGTTCGATCACTGCCAATGGAGCGGATTTCGTTTACAATGGCGTCACTTATTCTCTTGATCAGGTTGCCGGCAATCTGACCCTGACCATCGGCGCTGCGGTCCCCACGGGCGATCAAGTGAAGGTCTACTCCAGCGGAACCCTTGTCAAACAGGGAAAAGTTCTTACCGGCGAAACGATCGTCGGCGGGACGAACAACTCCATGTTCGTTCATGACGGCGGAACGGCCAACAGCACAACCGTCAATTCCGGTGGCTCCATGTACATCTATTCCGGCGGCGTGGCTAACAGCACGACCCTTGGCAGCGGTTCCGTGTATGTCCGAGGTGGCGTGGCAAACAGCATAACTGCCAACAATGGTTATGTTGGTGTTTCCAGTGGAGGTGTAGCGCACAGTACGACTTTGAACAGCAAGGCTTGGATGTATGTTACGAGCGACAGCGTGGCGAATGATACCATTGTGAATAAAACCTGTTTTATTGGTATTACCAGCGACGGCGTGGTGAATGGTAGTGTAATTGATGGTACTATTAATGTCTACGCAGGTGGAGTCGCTAATGATACCGTGATGTTCAACAGCGGTTACATGATGGTTGCCAGCGTCGGCGTGGTGAATGATACCGTGCTGGAAAGCGAGGGGGAAATGCGGCTTTACGGCGGCGTGGCAAACAGAACGATTGTGAACAGCGATGGTTACATAATGGTTGTCAGCGGTGGCGTGGCGAATGATACTGTTGTGAACAGCGGCGGGTCGGCGAGTATTCTCAGCGGCGGTAAGCACCGCGTTACTCTTACTATGGAAGCGGGAGCTGTCGTTTCAGCTGCTGAGGGCGGAATCATTGATTTTACGGTTTCAGAACGCACTACTGGTGACGGCTATCTGATCAACGATCTGGCGCTTATTCAGGGGGCTCCGACTTACACGATCACAGTCAATGCCGATCAGGCAGCAGGCACTTACAAACTTGCTCAAGGCGCAAGCAACTTTACCCAAACAGTAGCCATCGGCACAGAAACGGTCAATTACGGTTCGATTACTGCCAATGGTGCGGATTTCGTTTATAATGGAGTCACTTACTCTCTTGATCAGATTGCCGGCAATCTGACCCTGACCATCGGTGCTGCTGCTCCCCCTGTGCCCGCAGGGGATCAGGTAAAAGTCTACTCCAGCGGCACTCTGGTCAAACAGGGAACTGTTCTTACCGGCGAAACGATCGTTTCCGGAGCCAATAACTCCATGTTCGTCTACTCCGGCGGTACTGCCAACAGCACTTTTGTCAACAGTTCCGGTCTTATGAATGTTTCTTCGGGAGGTTTGGCTTACGGAACCATTTTGAGCGGTGCAAGTTACTTTGATATAGGAGGTCACGCAGTAAGTACTTCTGCTCCGGGAGAAATGAAGATCCATTCCGGCGGCATTGCAGAAAACACCCGTATTTATGAAGGCGGAATAATGTATGTTTTCAGCGGCGGAACTGCTGATGAAACTTTTGTCGGCAGTCACGGATGTCTTAAGGTCAGTTCGGGCGGCATTGCCAATAATGTTTCCATGGGGAAAGATTGGTGCTGGGTCGGCGTGAGCAGCGGTCTGATCAACAACGTTACTAATGTCGGCGGTTCTCTCGGCATTTTTGCTGGCGGAACAATCACTAATATCCTTTTGGCTGATAATGGCGAGAGGGTCTACACCGGACTTTGTGTCTATTCCGGCGGTACCGCCAGCAATACCATCGTCAACTGGCAGCACGTCTCTGTCAGCAGCGGCGGTACTGTTGATACCATCGAGGTGAAAAGCGGCGGAGCTATTCATTACAGCGCGGGCGCCATCCTTGCCGGAGAACATGTCTACGGCGGAAGAGTCGCAATCGAAGGATATGTCGATGCCGAAAATGCAGATGTGACTTTTGATGTCAGTCAGCGTTTGACTGCAGACTCCTTTATCGTATCAAATCTCGCTTACCTCAATGCCGGAAGTTTTTCGATCACTGTTGCCGCAGATCAGGAAAAAGGTACCTATATGCTGGCAGAGAATGCCGACGGATTTGCCGGTTCCCTCTCTGTCGGAACCGGTACGGTCAACTGGGGAACAGTTTCTGTCAACGGTGAACAGCTTACATATAACGAAACTGTGTACAAATTGGTCGGCGAATCCGGTAATTTGCATTTGGTTATCGAAGCTGCTGACAGAGAGGCTCCGGAACTTACGATCACCGGAAATGCAACTGAGTGGACAAGTCGTGATGTTGTTCTGCAAGTGGTATGTGATGATCCTGAAGCTGTGGTCAGCTTCAGGATCGACAACGGTGATTGGCAAGTATGCACCGGAACTCTCACAGTCAGATCCAACTGCAGTATTGAGTTCCGGGCCGTTGACAGGGCCGGCAACACTACAACTGAAAGAGTCATCGTTGACAAAATCGACAACGTTGCTCCTGAGGCACCCAAAGTCACTGCGGACATCACAGATTTCACCAATCAGTCCGTGACATTGACAGCCGATTACGGTGATGCGGTCAAAAAAGAATTCAGTTACAACAATCGTACCTGGTATACCTATAACGGAGGCGTTGTTCTTAACTCCAATTCCACAGTTTATTTCCGCGGAAGTGATGCATTGGGAAATGTTTCCGGTATAAGCAGTTACAAGGTTGATAATATTGATAAGGCAGCTCCCGGAGTTCCGGGTGAAGTGACCATTGCCATCGATGGGAACAATGCCGTGGCTGATTGGAACGACGTGGGAGACAGCGGCGTGTCGGGCGTAAAAGGATATTTCGTCCGTACAGGGAATTCTGAAAATATGACAGGACACGGCACTTTTGTCGAAGCCAGCCGCATTTCTCTTGAAAACCTTGCCGAAGGGGCATGGTATTGCCAGATCGCCAGCGTGGATAAGGCAGGCAATATATCTGAATGGAGTACCGTAAAATCCTTTGTGATCGGAGTTCCCGGACCGGAAAACCTTGTCAGTACACCCCGGGGGCTGAGCTGGGACGCAGTTGAAGGCGCTTCAGGATATGTGGTCGAATACTCATACGACGATTTTGAAAGTGCCGTTGCCGTTGAAACAGTGACCAATGCGCTTGACTCTTTCGCGCTGCCCGGAACAACTTTCAAGTGGCGTGTCCGCGCTCTTGAGAGTTCTGTCTGGAGCTTCGGCAGTGAAGTGACAGGAAACGGCAGTATCGATGCAGAAGAAATCGTTTCTGACAATGACGGTAATACAGATCTCTTCTTTGCCAACGCAAATGATCTCTGGGGCAAAGGATATGCCGCTGAAAATAAATTCACCGGCGAACGGATCATGCTTGCCGGAAAGAACCGGCTGGATGAGATCTTTGAAGGCTCCTCAGATGCTAATGTTCTGGTGCTGACCGATGATCTCAACGGCGATGCCCTGTTTGTGGATGATATATATACCGCACTGGGCGACCGCGCCCGAATGGAAGAGATAGATGAGATCCGCGCCGGCGCCGGAGCTGATGTCATCGACATGACGAGTTTGCGCTATGGATACTCCGGTAAAGAAATTACCATCCATGGCGGCGACGGCGATGATGTGATCTGGACGGGCGGGACAGACAGTGTCCTTTTCGGAGATGCCGGAGATGATCGTCTTGCCGGCAGCACCTGTTTTGATGTGTTTGCCGGCGGCTCCGGCAATGATACCATGTGTTCCGGCGGCGGCAATGACATCTTTGTTTTTTCCGGTGAGTTCGGCAATGACACTGTTGAGATTACGGACTATTCTGAAGTCATCTTGTGGTTTGACGCCGGTTCTTCAGAGAAGTGGGATCCTGTCAGACGGATCTACCGCAGCGGCAGCAATTCTGTAACTGTGACCGGCAGCGGCGCTGTCGATCTGAAATTCGGTGACGAAGGCGGCCGATATGCTGAATTTGCAGAAGCGGGACTCTTTGACGATGTTTCAAGCCGAAAGATTTTTGAGGAAAAAGACAAAGGCATGCTGGCATAACAGGGAAGCTGCGAACCGGAAAGAGATGATGAATTAAAAATCAGGCAAAATTGCACTTTTTTTGAAAAACAGTGTTGACAAAAAGATTTTGTTGTGCTATATTCAGTTTGTGATGTACGTATAACAATTTGGCAGTTCAATGATCACTCAGGAACAAATCGCAAAAGAGCTGGGACTTTCAGTTATGACCGTTTACCGCTGTTTGAGCGGGAACGGTTGCGTCAGTGCCGCAACAAAGAAGCGTGTGGAGGAGTTCATGCGTTCCCGCAACTACCGTCCCAACCTTATGGCACAGAGTCTGAAACGGCAGAGCTCCAATATCATCGGTCTTGTAGTTCCCTCTTTTTCCTATTCCTACTACCCTGAAGTTATAGACAGCATCCGCACCTCTCTTGGTTTACAGTACAATCTTGTACTTGCATTGTCAGGGGACGATCCCGTTGAAGAAAGGAAGGCACTTGAAATGCTGCTTGGTATCCCTGTGGCGGGGATCCTCATCAGTCCTGCCGCCTCAGGAAAATCTGTAGAAAACTGCCGCTATATAGCTGACTCGCAAGTTCCCTTTGTTATGTTCGACCGTTATTTCAGTGAAGATCCTTCATGGTCTTACGTGGCGGCAGACTGTTTCGCAGGAGCCGCTGAACTGGTTCGTTACCTCTTTAAACTTGGACATCGGAAAATCGCCCATATCGGCGGCAGTGAAGGTTCCTTCGCACAGCAGATTTTTGAAGGCTATTGCCGCGGTCTTGAGGAGTGTCAGCTCCCCTTGGACACTTCTCTTGTCATAAGGACCAGGGCCGATGAGAAATCCGGCGCTCTTGCTGCTGCGCAGTTGCTCTCAAGCGGAAAAGAATTTACTGCCATCCATACCGCAAGCGATCCTCTTGCCATGGGAGTCATGACCTGCTGCCGGGAGAGGAATGTTGCGATCCCTGAACGCATTTCTGTTACAGGGTTCAGCGATATCATGGTCGCAAAACAGCTTTCTGTACCCCTTACAACATTCAGAGAACCTACTGCTGAGATCGGCGCAGAATCTGTGAGATTGCTGCTGGAAAAGATTTCAGGAACTCCGGGAGCTTCCCCCGGGCATCTCAAACTCCCCGGGGTCTTTGTGGAGCGAAGCTCATGCAAAGCAATATGAAACTTTTTTTGATAAAAATGTTATACGTATAACAATATGGAGAAAGCAAATGTTTTATCTGATACCGGCTCTTTTTGATTACGTGCTTTATGGTATCTTTTTCATTTCAGGATATCGCCTTGCAGAGTTGGGCGCCAGCGCTCTGACCGTCAGCGCCCCCATGGCAGTCTGGGGGATCATTTATGCTTTGAGTGCTCCTCTCGCGGGCCGTTTCACCACCCCTGAAAACGCGGTGAAACTGCTGCGCCTTTCAGGGTGGGGGACTGCGGTATGTGCTTTGCTTTTCATCTTCTTCCAGAGTATCTGGGGAATGCTTGTTCTCATTGGAGTCATGGGGGTGGTTTCCGCCTTTTACTGTATTCCTTTTCAAATGTGTGCCAACTCCGGTAATGCCGGGAGTACTCCGGAACGGGCGGCGGGATTTTATACTTTTGCCTGGAGTGCCGGAACTGCTGCAGGAACCTTTGGTTTCGGATGTTTGCCGGGTGCGGCAGGATTTCTGGTCAACGCGCTTATCGGTATAGCTATGGTCTTTCTGGCAGGAAGAGCCGGAAAAGCCGGAAACGAGAAACAAATTGAACTTTCCTCTCCTCAAACTGCCGCCACAGAACAGACCAATTCCATGCTGCCTGTGTGGATCTTCGGAGCTGTTTGTGCTCTCTGCATGGCTGCTGCCGGTGCTTTGCTGCCTTTGAGATGCGTGGAACTTCAGACCGGCGTTTTCTTTTCCGGTGCAGTCCTCGGACTTTTGCGGCTGGTACAGGGAGTGGGAGCACTGCTACTCATACGTTTCCCCAAGGTGGTTTCAATACCGTTTTTCCTCGTCCCCGGGGCACTTTCAGGCGTCGGAGGCATGATTTGTCTGGCTTGCGGAAACACACTCTTCTGGCTCTTTGCCGGCTCACTCCTCTTCGGCCTTTGCGGGGGAATATTTTATTTCAGTTTCGTTTATCACGCTTTGCAGAGAGGTAAGAAAAGTGCCCGGTGTCTGGGTGTCAATGAAATGATCCTGGGAATCGCAGGGATCGCCGGGCCTGCTGCCGGAGGAGCCGTCGCTCAGACGTGGGGGACGGTGTATGCTTTCAGCAGCTGTGCCGCATTGCTTTGTACGGGTATCGCAGCAGCGTGGGTGACCGCTGCTGTTATGAAAAAAAATTATAAAAACATCAACATGCATTTGAAAGATGCTGAAACAATGAAAGGAAACTGAAAATGAGTACCATCAGAGAAAGAGTCTGGATGTACGGAGCCGTCTGCGGAGCGTATCACACGCAACACTACAAACTTCCCGGTGTCAACACCATGGATTGCGCCGCCGCCTGCCGTAAATACGGGCTGACCAAAGCGGTCATGGATGTGTGTGTGAAAGGGCCGGTTTATCCTTTCGATACAGAGTCGGAAAAACTTTCTTTTCTGGATGAACTGGTGTGGACGATAATTCCTTCCGGGAGTGTTGTCCGGAATGAAGAGGCGTTTTTTGATATGGAAGAGGTCATCCGGCAGATCCAAAAGTTTCCCAACGTCAAGGGGATATTCTGTGATGATTTCCAGATCCGCCGCAGAACGCTGTGTTCTCCTGAAAAACTTCAGGTACTGAAAGACAATGTTCTTGCCGCCTCACCCCGGCCCATTGATATGTGGCTGGTGGTTTATGCCACCGATGTTTTTACTGAAAGACCCACTCCGAATCATATCCTTGACTACACAACGATCCCGGATACCATCAGTTTCTGGTCGTGGCATCCCTTTCACCTCAAAGTCCTTAAGGAAAATCTGCACTTTGCCATGAACAAGTTCCGCGGGAAAAAGGTCAATCTGGGGATCTATCTCTGGGATTTCAGTGCCGGAGCTCCCCTTGATGACAAACTTATGGAGTATCAGCTGGAATTGGCTCATGAAATGCTCAGTGACGGCACCATCCACGGCGTGACCATCTGTGCAAGCTGCATCATGGGGTTGGGGATCAAAGCGGAAAAGATTTTCGCCAACTGGCTGGAAAAACATGGCGGGGAGGAACTGCGGATCACTGAAAATGTAGAAGTGAAAACTGTTGGTGACAACGAAAGATTGTAACAGTAAATTTTCAGGCACAGGGAAAATAACGATGAAAAAAACACAGAAATTTCCTTTTTACGCGCCTTCTTTTGTCAAGTGTTCCGGCGGTACAGAAAGGCAGTCCCCCTTCAGGTCTTTTACGTTGATCGAACTGCTTGTGACTACTGCACAACAGAACTGTATTTCTAAAACAGAAAACAACACATCCTTACGCCCGCAAGGGCGCACTTCACGCATTTTTGACGCTCGTCAAAAATGCTCTTCACACCTTCACATCTTCACTCAATCAGCGTTCACG
>JAFWBQ010000107.1 GCA_017507125.1 Lentisphaeria bacterium | reverse complement strand
TCCGGCGGCACAGCGACCGATATTGTGTGGACACCTTGTGTTGGATGTGTTTTTGCGGCAGATGGGGCTTATGTGACTTATGCAAGTCAATATTCCGGAGTCTATTTCGGTTCAGCCAATCGGCTTCTTTCTTATGCCAATGTAATGGATGGTAAAGAGCTTGATGCCCACTCTATGTACATCATGTCCGGCGGCAAGGCGATTTCCACCACGGTGAACTTAAGTGGCTACCTTT
The DNA here is from genome assembly GCA_017507125.1 of Lentisphaeria bacterium. Classification (GTDB taxonomy): domain Bacteria; phylum Verrucomicrobiota; class Lentisphaeria; order Victivallales; family Victivallaceae; genus UBA1784. Next base: position 13,688 of record JAFWBQ010000107.1, on the reverse strand, counting down.
ACGTCTCCTCCGGCGGCACGGCGACTGCCACCACGGTGAACTCCAGTGGCTATCTTTACGTCTCCTCCGGCGGCACGGCGACTGCCACCACGGTGAACTCCTGGGGCAATCTTTACGTCTCCTCCGGCGGCACAGCGACTTCCGCTACTGTGAATTACGGTGGTACACTTGTGCTTCTCAACGGCGGCGTTGTTGTTGATACGATCGTGAATTCCGGAGGCATACTCAGCATTTCAGAGGGAGCCAGTGCTACGGGGATCGTTGCTGATTCTACGGCCCGTTTGAATATTAATTTGTCAAGCGAAACTCTTGTCGAAGGAACGATCGGCGGAAACGCGTTTATGTGTTCTGACGGATATGTTTCCGGATTTACAGTTGCCAATTCCAGTAGTTATTTTTCTCTTTCATCCGGTGTGGTCGGCAGTGCTCTTACCGTCGTTTCTACCGGAGTTTTGTTTGCCCATGAGGGCAGTTTTATCGATCAATTGACCGTTTCAAGACGGGGCAGTGCCTATATTTGGGGCAGTGCGAACAATGCGACCATTTACTCAAGCGGTTCAATGACCGTCTATTCCGGAGCTTATGTCAATGGAGTATCTGTTCAGGAGTACGGTATGCTGATTATTAATTCCGGAGGTGCTGCAACAGTTACGGGGATCGTCGCCCATGAGGACTCTGGTATTTTTGCCGATATCACCTCTCAAACCCGTCTGATACAGGGAACTCACGGAGATAATGCTTTCACGATCAGCAACGGTTCAATGGGGAATGTTGTTGTTACTTTTACCCCGCTCGTTTCTGAAGGCGGTGTGTTGAACAGTGTCACTATCATTGGAAACTGTTATATTGGATCAGGCGGCAGTGCCGGTGCGATAACTGTTTCAAGCGAGGGGCAATTGACGCTGTCTGCCGGTGGCAGTGTTTCTGATTTGACTTTGAAAAAAGGAGCACGGCTGGGGGACTTTGCTTTTGCAGAAGACATATATGTGGACAGTGCGGTAAACAGGATAGAGATTTCTGCCGGTGTAACTGTCGGCGGCAGTTCGCTTTCTGTTGCTTCCGGTTACACAGTTGAAAAGGTTTCAGCATTTGGTGATACCGCACGTATGTATGTAGACAGCGGCGGCGTGGCAGAGAACACTGTTATGTCCGGCGGCTGGATGTATGCCAGTGGCGTTATCAGGGACACAGTCGTTGAATCCGGGGCATTTATTTATGTTTATCAGGATGCTGTTGTCAGCAATCTTACGGTTTCAGCCGGAGGTATCGTCGGAGGAATGGTTTTTGCCGAGACACGCAGCTGGAATTATGCTTCCGGCACCCTTGAGGCAGCAGAGAATGTTTCTATTGCCGGTGCACAGATGACAGTTTCCTCAGGCGGCAGAGCGGAAAATATAGTTGCCTCATACGGAAAACTTTACGTTTCTTCCGGTGGACAGATCGTTTCCGGAGGTGCTAAAGCTGCAGGAGAGATATTTATCAGTTCCGGCGGTACGGCTGTTGATACTTTTATGTCAAGCGGCGGCCATATATATATATTGTCCGGCGGCACTCTGACGGGGAGTTTATATGTTCACTCCCGGGGGTATGTTTATGTTTCTTCCGGCGGCAAGGTGGACTTTGACATCAGTGACAGAAATTCAGTTCAAGGCTATCTTTTCAACAATCTCAGCAAGGTCGGAGGCACTCCCACCTATACCATCACCGTTTCTGCCGATCAGGAATCAGGAACTTACAAACTTGCTCAGGGGGCAGGGAACTTTACAGGTACCCTGAGTGTAGGCGACGGTACTGTCAACTACGGTTCGGTGACTGTCAATGGGGAGGTTTTCAAATACAATGGAACAGAATATACCCTGACTCAAACCAATGGCGATTTGTTGCTGAATATCGCAGCAACAGAGCCTTCCGTTTTCATTTACAGCAGTGGTACCTTGACTTCTTCAGGCAGTGTTATTTCCGGTGCCTCGCTCGTTGACGGCGGAAATAACAGTATGTACGTCTCTTCCGGCGGCACGGCGACTTCCACCACCGTGAACGGAGGGGGATATCTTTCCGTTTCTTCCGGCGGTATTGCTGAACGTGTCGTGGTTTATGAAGGGGGCAAAGTTAATAACGGCATCACCGCCCGGAGCGGGTTTACCGGATATATCGGAGAAATTACCAAAAATTCAACGGGTGATGAAATAGGCGGTGTCAACAGTAATCTGGCTTTCTCTATGTTCTGCAACGTCAAAGCCGGAGCCTCATTGGAAAATTCCATCGTTTATCAGGGCGGCTTAATGCTGAACAGCGGTGCCGCAGCCACTGGTATCACCCTTGAAAATGGTAAACTTTCTGTAAAAACCGGGGCGACTCTTTCCAATGTCGTTATCAATAACAGTTCCAGCGGTATGTTGGATCTGTACAGCTTTTCAAACGGTTCCATCAGTGATATAACGCTGGAGAATGGATATATCTGGGGGCTTCAGAATGGTAAAATATCTGCCCGTACCGAGGCCAGTGCAGACGGTTATATTGCAAACGGTTATATTGAAAATCTGGTCGTCAGCAACGGGGATTTTACCTGGGATGGTCTGGCAAAGAATATTCTTCTTTCAGGATCGGGATCTTCCGAAAATTTCGTAACAATAAGCGGCGGTGCGAGTTTGTACAATGCTGAAATTGCAATGTGGATGAAAATTTCAAGCGGGGCAAAAGTCATTGACTCGCTGCAGACTTCCGGCAATGTGTTGATCTATTCCGGAGCTTATGTCAGCAATTATACTGTTGCCGGGGGCTGGGCAGATGTTATAAATGGCTCCGCATACGATCTGAAACTGACCAATGGCGGTTATTTCAAGGTTTATCAAGGCGGGTATGCTTCAGGCGTTCTTATTGAAGATAAATCCCATTTGTATGTCTACAGCGGCGTTGCTGAAAAGGTTATCGTTTCTTCCGGGGGATCGCAACTCGTTGAGAAAAACGGAACTGTCAGACATACAGCAGTCGAAGAAGGCGGATACTTTTTCGTCGGAAGCGGCGGTTCTGTTTGTGATGCTTTCATTTCAGGCGGCATTGCTGTTGTAAGCGGCGGTTCCCTCAGTAACACAGTCATTCAAAACTCTGCCTTGAATATTCCGTACAGCACAGGGATCCTTTCTGCTGCGGACAATGCGGTCCTTACGGATACCACCGTCAATTACGGCGGCTATCTGAGACTCTATGGCAGCAATGTGATCGCAGATGGAATTTATGTCAATGACGGCGGATATATGAATCTGCAAAATGGTTCTGTGAAAAATGTTACCATTAATTCCGGAGGTGAAACCAATATTGTCGGCGGCAGCTCTGAAGACGGCATCGTCGTCAGTTCCGGCGGAAATATCATCTTCCTGAATCATTATGCCGGCGATATCACCCTTAAACAAGGGGGTATCCTGCTGGGATTTGCCTTTGACTCCGACCGGACGTGGAACTGCACCAATGCATCCAATTTTTCTTTCGGTAAAAATATCTCTCTTTCTTGCAGCAGTTCTTCAAATTCAGATATTACGACCAATATGTCCGTCCGCAGCGGCGGTTCAATAGATGGCTTTGCAATTGTCAAGTCCGGAAACCACGTTATGGTCACAGGAGGCAAAACAAGCAATGTGACTGTCAACTCCGGAGCACGGCAGACCGTCCGCAGCGGCGGTGAAACAACTGATGTCGTTTTGAACAGCAGCGGTTTTATGTATGTCGGACAGGAGGGATTTGCACATAAAACTTTGCTGAACGGCGGCAATATGCTCATTTCTTCCGGTGGTGTGGGCAATGAAGCAACTGTTAATTCCGGAATGTTGCGTATTTTTTCCGGAGGGCTTGCCAACGATATTGTGGTCAACGGCGGCAATATGCTCATTTCTTCCGGTGGTGTGGGCAATGAAGCAAGAGTGGATTCCGGAATGTTGCGTATTTTTTCCGGAGGGCTTGCCAACGATATTGTGGTCAACAGCGGCGGAAGAGTTATTGTTTCCGGTATGGTCAACGATATCAGCGTCGCTTCCGGCGGATCCCTGACCGTTTCTTCAGCAGGAAAAATCGGCGGCACAATGCAGTTCAACTCCGGTGCTGTTGTCTCTGCTGTCGGCGGCGGTATCATTGACTTTACCCTTTCCGGCAGAACCGCAGCAGATGATTACCTTGTCAATGATCTTTCTCTGATTACCGGAGCTCCCATCTACACCATTACCGTTTCTGCCGATCAGGGCGCAGGCTCTTACAAACTGGCTCAGGGAGCGGATAACTTTGCAGGAACTCTCACCATCGGTGACGGTACTTACGATTACGGTTCGATCACCGTCAACGGAGATATGTTCAAATATAACGGAGCGGAATATACTCTGACCCAAACAAACGGCGATCTTTTGCTGGGGATCGTAAAAGAAAAGCCTGCTGTCTTTATTTACAGCAGCGGTACCTTGACTTCTTCTGGCAGTGTCATTATCGGAGCCGAACTTGTTTCCGGCGGCAATGACAGTATGTACGTCTCTTCAGGCGGTGTGGCCGACAGCACGGTGATGAACGGTGGTTATCTGTACGTTTCATCAGCAGGAACTGCCGACAATACAACTGTGAATATCGGAGCCAGAGTGTATGTTTCTTCCGGCGGAATGGCAGTCAGCACAGTCGTGGACGGAAGCGGCAGTTGGGCTCAAGCTGGTCTCTTATATCTCTTTTCCGGGGGGAGTGCTGTCAATACCACTGTCAATGGCGGTTATGTCTTGATCTCCTCCGGTGCCGCGGGCAGTGCAACAACTGTAAACGGCGGTGTACTGCAGGTGTTTTCCGGCGGTGTGCTAAATGATACAACGGTCAACAGCAAAGGTACTGTCTATATTTCTTCCGGCGGTATCGCAAATGAAATCTTTTTGAACAGCGGCTACCTGACGGTTATGAGTGCCGGTACTGCCAATGGAACTGTTTTGGATTCCGGAATAATCAGTGTTTCTTCCGGCGGCATCGTCAATGAAACAACGGTCAATGGAAAATATCTGCTTGTTTCTTCCGGCGGTGTTGCTAATAATACTGTTGTCAACCGTAACGGTCGGGTCAATCTTGTCGGCGGCGGTCTTCTTCAGGGACGTTTGCAGATCGAATCCGGGGGCTTCGTCTCAGCTTACGAAGGCAGCATCATTGACTTTACCGTTTCCAACAGAAATACCACAGACGGATATCTGATCAATGATCTTTCCCGGATTTCCGGAATACCCACATTTACAATCACCGTTTCCGCCGATCAGGGCGCAGGCTCTTACAAACTGGCTCAGGGCGCGGATAACTTTGCAGGAACTCTCACCATCGGTGACGGTACTTACGATTACGGTTCGCTCACTGTCAACGGATTGAATCTGATCTTTAACGACAAACTTTTCAGCGTCGATCAAAAGAATGGCGATCTGACTTTGGAAGTGATGGGCGTGGAGTCTGCTTCTGTATTTCTGTACAGCAGCTCCATACTGACTGCTGCGGAAAATGAGATCACCAGTGCTCTGCTCTTTGTTGGCGGCAATGACACGATGCATATTTCTTCCGGCGGTGTCGCTCTCAGTACTATTATGGAAAGCGGCACAAGTATGCTCATATCTTCCGGCGGTGTCGCCCGTAATACCACTGTCAATTACAGTGCTGCCATCAACATCTCTTCAGGAGGTACTGCCGCAGCCGTTTCCGGAATGGGGACTGTGCGGGTCTCTTCCGGAGGAACGGCAAGCAATGTCATTGTTGAACAGGGGGGATATATCTATGTCCTGAAAGGCGGCGTTGCTTCCGGTGTCGTGGTCAACTCCTCAGGCAGAATGACTCTGGCTCAGGGAGGGGCTGCTTTTGATGTGGAAATCAACTCCCGGGGCGTTGTGAATTTTTATCTCAATTCTCAAAATCAGTTCCGGGGTACTGTCAACGGCTCTGCTGTTGAAATCAATGACGGACATCTTGTCAATTACACCTTTGCGTCCGGCGTTGTTTCAGTTCGTTCCGGGGCTGTCGCTGAAAATCTGAGTGCCACAGGGTATGCCCGGATCATAGCCGAAAGAGGCGGCATTATTGAAAGTACTGTCTTTTCAGGCTCTCACTACAATTCCAATTCTTCAGCAATCGACATACGCAGCGGTGGTATTGCCCGCTTTACTTCTCTTACCAATGCCGGAATGAACGTAACAGGCGAAGTGAGTGATACTGTTTTGGATTATATGGGACAGCTGCATGTCTGGAGCGGTGGAACAGCTACCCGTACAACAGTTGATTCAGGAGCTTCTATGAGTGTTGACGGTACAGCCGTGAGCACGATCCTGAATTCCAGGGGGAGTATGACTTGGGGGAGCAATGCCGTATTGATCGATACGATCATCAATTCAGGGGGAAGTTTGTACCTGAACGATGATACAACTTTCAGCGGCATCACTGTCAACAACGGCGGATATCTTGAGCATTGGGGGTGGGGTGACGTAACGGGAATCACTGTTAATTCCGGCGGTAAGATCCGTATCGGCAGTTCTGCAAGCGGTATTGTGGTCAGTTCCGGCGGAAGCATTGTGCAAATGCCCGGTGGTCGGGCTTCTTCCAGCTTTGACATAGAGCTGAAAGCCGGCGGTATTCTGATGGGATTTTCTTTCGCAAATGACAGAACATTGACACTTTCTTCCGGTACATCTTTCTATCTGGAACCCAATGTGGGACTTTCGCCCTTCAGTTCCGCATATCCGTCTGATGTTTTCACATCCATGATGATCCGGAACGGAGGAAGCATCAGCGACTTTACGGCTCACTCCGGCAATGTGGTCAGAATGTATTCCTCTGCCGGAGCAGTCAGCAATGTGACTCTTGATGCTGCAACGATGTTTGTTTATGACGGTCAACTTTCAAATGTAACTGTGCAAGGTTCCGGCGGCAGACTGGTTGTGCAAGGCATTTCCGGCGGCAGTGTGAATTTGCCTGGCGGTTCCGTTTCAAATGCAGTGGTGCACGAATCAGCAATCGCCTATCTCCGTTCAGGTGCTGTTGTTGACGGCATTGTCACCGGCGGCAGCAACGGCAGAATTGTTGTGAGCGAAGGAGCTGCAGTCAAAAATGTTGAGGTCAATTCTCTGGGCATCCTGGCGGTGTCGAGCGGTGCAGTGGTGGAAAATGTGGAACAACATTCCAGTGGACGGATCTGGGTCTATTCCAGTGCAACCTTGACGGGCAGTCAGGAGTGGGGCGGCCGGGTGATGATTCAGGGAAATGCCGATGTTTCTGAAGCGGAAATCAACCTTGATATTTCGGATCATACCACATCTGATATTGTGATCGTAAATGCTTATTCCCGGCTTGAAGGACTCAATGAGTTTTCTGTGACCGTGGCAGCTTCTCCCGCTCTCGGTTTCTACAAACTTGCCAACGGCGTTGAGGAGTTCTCTGCAACTGTGACTCTGCGGGACACCAATGAAACGCCCCTCGGCGTTTTTACTTCGGTCGGCGAACAGATCATTGCCGGAGATTATGCCTACTCTCTGGTGCTGGACAACAAACTGCTTTCGCTCCTTGTGGAAAACGATATCACAGCTCCCGTCATCAGCCGGACTGCTGTGATCCAGGATGATGAGGGATACGGTTTCTGGATCGCCGTTTCTGCAACAGACGATTTTTCATCTGCCGGAGACTTGAGTTACTCCTTCCGCTGGGCCGAAAGCAGTGAGGCCCTCGCCGGAGCAGAGTTCATCAGCGGTGATGAATTTACACTTTCTTCCGCGATGGCAGGGAAAGAGCTGTATTTGCAAGTTGCTGTTTCCGACAAAAAAGGCAACACCTCTTTGAGCATCGAGAAGAAATTTTATGTTGAAGACCGTACCGCTCCTCAACTTGCAGGCAGTGTGAGTGCAGTTTATGAAAATTATACACTCCGTTTTGATTGGGAACAGGCTTCAGACAATGTGGCTGTGACAGGATTTTTGTTGACCATCAACGGCAAAGTTTACGATCTTAAAGAAAACAGCTTTACCCTTTCTGGTGTTACAGAAGGAACTTTTTCTTACAAACTCCGTGCGTATGATGCTGCCGGTAATGTCTCTCAGAAATCCCTTTCCGGTGTGTATACCGTTGAGGGCAGGGCCGAACTTGCAGTGGAATCCCTTAGAATTTTCAATAACGGCAATGCCGTTTCCACTGCGGCGTCCAATGAGGAACTGCTCCTGACCGTGGATATAAGCAACACCGGTTCCAAAGATATTTCAGGTGCCGCAGTCAGGATCTTTTGCGGCGATACGCTGCTGGGAGTGATCTCAGATGTTGATGTCGCAGCAAAAGAAAATGCCCGCCTGAGTTATACCATTGCTCCTGACACGTTAATCTCCGGCCTCAACGAGCTGAGGGCCGTGATCGATACCGGAAGTTCTGCCGATGAATATTCAAAACTCAACAACGAAAAGAACTTCAAGCTCTTTATCGAAGAACGGAAAAAATGCGATCTTGTCATCGACTCTGTCGCTTTTGACAAAGAGGCTTATGGTCTCAACGACAAAGCCATCCTTTCTTTTGCTGTCCGCAACGCCGGATATGGTGACTCAGGTGCAGCTTCCGTTGCCGTTTACAGCGGAAACACACTTCTGGGAAGTGTGCCCCTTTCAGCCTTGAAGCCCGGTACTGCTTCAGACACATTGAGTCTGGAAATTTCAACGGCTGATTTTGCTGCAGGAACCTGGCAGATCAGAATCGTCGCTGATCCTGAAAATATTGAAGCTGAAGCGGTCGAAGAAAACAATTCCGCCTTTGTCAATATGGTTGTCGGCGGATGTGACTTGAAGCTGACAAATGCCAGACTTTCCGGAAATGAAGTTACAGACAAAGAGAATGTCACACTCTATTTCACGGTGCAGAATATCGGTACGGTTGCCGCTGCCGGTTTCAGCGTTTCTGTCTATGACGGCGATGTTTATCTCGGCAATACCGTTGTGCCTGCTGAACTGGCTGCAGGATTTTCCGTTTCCGGACAGTTCATCATTTCAAAGGGCGTGCTTGCTCCGGGAATGCATAACATCAGAGCTGTTGTCGATGCCGAAGGCAGTATCGTTGAAACAGACAGAGTCAACAATACTTTTTCAACGCTGGCTCTTGAGGTGATTTATCTGGATGACGAAGCTCCCCGCTTCTCGGATGTTTCCATCTCGCAGAGTAAAGACGGTTATCTCTTTACCGTCAATGCCGCGGCAACTGATAATGTGACTCTTCCCGGAGAGTTGGCGTATCTTGTACGCTTTGCCGGGAACGAAGAAGCTCTTGCTCAGGCTGAAATCATCAGCGGCAAATCCTTTACCCTCGATCCCGCTCAGGCCGGAGAGAAATTTTTCTGGCAGGCCGCTGTTCAGGACGGTAACGGCAATATTTCCTGGAGTGAGGTGCGTTCCTTTACTGTTGCCGATACGACGGGACCTGAAATCAAAAACATTGCAATTTCTCTTCACTTCAACGAAAATATGGAGTTTGAGGAAGAAGGCAGCTCAGGAGGTGAGGGAACTTTTACCCTTTCCTGGGAAAGTTCCGACAATGTTCAGGTCAGTCACTTCAACGTGTATGTTGACGGTGTTCTGCAGCAGACTGTTTCCACACCTTACTTTGTTATGTCCGGGCTGAATGATGCGGAGCATACCTACCGGATCGAAGCCTTTGACATTAACGGCAATGTCTCATCCACCCGGGATTTGCGTATGGAAGACGATGTTGCCCCCGGGATCCGTTATATTTCCATCAAGCAGAACAAAGGTTATGTTTTCTCCCTTGATGTTGCCGCAGAAGATAATTTCACTTCGTCAGAAAGGATCGTTTATTATGTAAAACATGCCTTTGATCCGGAACAGCTGGCAGACAGTACCGTTGTAAACGGTTTGGAAATCCAGCTTTCTGATGATGCTGCCGGAAAAACTCTTTATTATCAGGTCGGCGTTGCTGACGAAAACGGTAATACTTTCTGGAGTACCGTCCGCTCTGTGGCGGTCAGCGATGTGACCGCTCCCGGAAAGGCCGCTGGATTGCACTCTGATGTCAACGGCGGTCGGGTTGCACTTACCTGGAACGCAATTTCCGACAATGTCGCTGTTGACAGCTGCAATATCCGTTATGGTCAGAGTGCTGACTTGAGCGGCAGCGGTATCCTGGTGAACGGAAATGGAGTGGCTCTCGAAAATCTTGCTCCCGGAGAATATTTCTGGCAGGTCAGAGCCGTTGACACTTCCGGTAATGCAGGAGAATGGTCGGATTGCAGTTCCTTTGTGGTGTTTGCCGCAGATCCCTTTGAAAACAACGATGCAGCTTCTATGGCTACGGAATTGGGTGTCATCGCCGGAATTTCGCAGGTAACAGGCGGAGTCATTTCTTCAGCAACCGATACAGACTGGTTCTCTTTCACTCTCGACAGTAAAGGCGTTTACGGCGATGCCATTTCCATTGACTTCAACAGTCTGTATGGTGAACTGGCACTTGCACTTTATTCTGCCGACGGAAACAGACAGCTTTTGAACAGTGAAAACGGCTCCCTTTCCCTCAAAGGCGTGGAAGCCGGAACCTATCTCTTTAAGGTGACTGGCATCAACGGTACACAAAACAGCTACACCGTTACGACCCGGAAGCAGACGGATTATGCCGTCGATATCAATGACAGCAACGGCGGTAACGATTCAATGGCTGCTGCCACGATCATTGATATTGATCGTGTTCCCACAGGTTCTCTTGAGGGATTGAATCTTCACAGCAAGAACGATACTGATTTTTACAAATTCACCCTGACCGGGATCGGCGAAGCAAGTGAATCTGTCTCTATCTTCTTCAAACACAAACAGGGAGACCTTGATCTTTATCTGTGGAACAGTTCCGGGGAGATCATTGATCAGTCCACCAAAACCGGCAACCACGAAAAGCTCTCTTTCAAAGGACTTGCCGCCGGAACTTATTATGTTCAGGTCGCAGCTCCCTACGGCGCTGTCAACGAGTATGATCTTGAATGGAAATTCTCTTCAAGAAAGGTTGCCGCTGATGGATATGAAGACAAAGAACCTGTCGCGATCAGTGCTTCCTGTTCTTTGACCGGTTTGACCATTTCTGAAAACGGTAAAGGCAGTACCAGAGAGGATGTTTTCCTTATCACTCTTGACAGAAAAGGCAACTCCGGCAGCCGGATCCGTTTTGCCAACTGCCGCAGCGATTGGCCCGGTATCAAATACATCCTGACCGACGAAAACGGAAATACCTTCCGGGCAGGAACCGGAACGGAAATTTCTCTCGACGGTCTGGCTCAGGGAACTTATACCCTGACAGTCGATACGCCGGTGGATGGCAGTTACGGTCAATATGATATGAGTGTAAGTCTGCCTGAAACCAACAAAGATTCCTGGGCCGTTTTCGTCTATATGGCAGCAGATAACAATCTGGATCAATACGCTCTTGATGCTCTCCTTGAGATGCAAAAAGCCAATCTTGATGCCGGAGTTGAGGTTTATGTGCTTTGGGACCGTCCGTCAGAGACCGGGACATGGAGCGATACCCGGGTCGGGAAATTGGTCCATTCTTCCAAAGACAGAGTCGACATCGTTTGGGAATCCTGGGGCGAACTGAATACCGGCTCCCCCGATACCCTGGCAAGATTTTTGGAATGGGGTGGCAATCAGACTCCCGATTGCGAAAAGTATTCTCTTGTTATGTGGAACCACGGCGGCGGTATCGCTCCCAGTATGAATGACGACAGCAGCAACAGTCAGGGCATGCTCCCCGGGGAAATCGCTGATATTATCAGGAACAGCCCTGTTGATATTTCAGTTGTCGGATTTGATGCATGTTTGATGAGTATGGCTGAAGTACTTTCCTGCTTTGACGGTATCACGGATTACTTTGTGGGATCCGGCGAAACAGAAGGTAACTCCGGTTGGGAATGGAGAAATTTCCTTTCAGCAATCAAAGGAACCATGTCACCTGAGGAATTTGCAAAAGTTGCTGTCGACAGTGCAAAAGATGCTGTTTCCATCTCTCAGATGACTGCGGTAAAAACAGACGGTTCCATTACTGATGCATTGTGCCGTTTTGCAGAAAACTCTGCCGGATTCAACGAAGACGAATGGGCGCTTGTCACCAGAGCGTTTGCAATAAACGCCTTCGCCGGTGTGGCCGTAGATGCGGAAAACGCCCCCATCTACAGCTACGCGGATTTGCTCTTTTCTGCTGACTATATGCTGAATTATAAAGAGAAATCCCAATTTTTCACCAATGCTGTTTCTGAATTAAAAAGTGCCGTACAGCAGGCGATCGTCAGAAACTGCAGCAATAGTACAACTGAGAGTAAAGGCGGCATTTCCTTCTACACCGGTGTAGATGTCAATGCAAAATATGATTTGTTCCCCCAGATCCTGAAACAGGAATTTGAAGCAACTCCTCTGGGACAGCACCGCAGTTGGAACGATTTTATCAGCACCATTGCCGGTCTTGCTGAAAAATATATCGACACAAAGTTGCAGATTGAGTCTTCAATACTTCATACAAAGGATATCATCACAAGCGAAAAACGTTTTTCAGCAACGGATCTCGGGGCTTTCTCCGGAAATGGTTTTGCTGTCACAGTGGATGACTTCTTCTCTGTTGACAACACCAGAACGTTTATTTTCGATGTAACTGGGCAATGCAATGATGATGATGCTATTGTCATTACTTCGCTTATAAAAGATGGTTCATTCTCGCTCTCTCTTTACGATTCCTCCATGCAGAAACTGATCCGGACCGTCAGCAGCAGCAATGGTGTCGCAGAGCTTTGTCTCGGAGAGCTTGCGGCAGAAAACTCCTATGTCTTTACCGTAACGACAAATGAATGGCAGTCTTACGATATTGAGTTTACAGGCTCCACTGTAACGGGATGCGATTACTATGACTACGCGGCAACCGGCACAAATGAAAAAAATGTCAACGGCAACAGTTGCATAGATAAAGCAAGTTTGCTGCAGGAAGGGAGCTTCTCCGGCTTGATGACATACGCCGGAGACGCTGACTGGTTCTCATGCGGCGGGAGAATGGATGAACAAAAACTTATCACTGTGACAGGGAGCAACCTCTCTGTCGCTGAATATGACAAAGACGGCAATCTGTTACAGTATGCCGCTTATGCTGATGGGAAGTACACTATGACCATCGGCGCGGCCAATTATCTCTTCATTGAGGGAAATGCCGATATCAGCAAAGACCGGATCAATCCTTATCAGTTGACCGTCAGAAATGTTTACAATACCATTGACCGCATTGCTCCGGAACTTGTCATAAAAGGCAATCCCGAAAAGTGGACCAATCAGGATGTGATCCTCTTTGCTTCGACAAATGAAGAAGCATCGATCTTCTATCAAATCGATGATGCTCCATGGCAGAACTATACAGATTCCGGTGTCAGAGTTTCTCAGAACAGTGTTGTCGGCTTCAAGGTGACTGACCTTGCCGGAAACGTGACTGAAAAATCGGTGACCGTTGACAAAATCGACAAGATCGCGCCTGATGCACCTGTGGTAAAAGCTGACATTACAACAGCAACCTCCGGCAATGTGGTTCTTACCGCTGATTTCGGTGACGCTGTTATAAAGGAATTCAGCTATAATGCCCGTACCTGGTATACTTATACGTCGGGTGTGATACTGGATACCAACAGCACGGTCTATTTCCGCGGAACTGAT
>JAFWBQ010000106.1 GCA_017507125.1 Lentisphaeria bacterium | reverse complement strand
CCGGAATGATGTTGCAGACTGCCGCAAACATCGTTCAAACTTAATGAATGAGCCAGATGTTCATACAAAAGAGTCACCACATGACTGGTCGGACTGAATGCTCTGGTTTGAATTTTATACTTTTTTGCGAGAGAATCAATAATTTTTGCGGGAATTAACTTGACAATTTGGGCAAGTACTGTCATATTACTTTTATGAAGATCCATGTGTTTTCCTTTCGTCTTGTAGCAAAGCAAAAGGTAGCATGGATCTTCTTTTTTGTCAAGTTTTCAAAATTTTACGAGATGACTGTGGAAAAAAGTCCTTTTTTTGATTCCGGAGACTCTTGAAAATTTCTTGCGGCAGGATTATATTATCGGCATGTTTTCTACATCATACCAGACTGGATCAATAAGGAAAAAAAATCATGCAGCTGCCCGGTTTTGCCCCTCTGACAGAAAGATTTCCCGCTGCCGCCCTGACTTGTGCCGGCAATTTTAAGATCAATGTTTCCGGAGAACCCGCCGAAAGACTTTCCATCGGATGCGAGACCCTGGACCGGGACTACTGAGAGTTCGACCGGGGATTTGAAAGCCTGAAAGAACTTTCCCCGGGATGGGCAAGGATCCAGTCCGGATGGGACAAGTGCGAAAAGACTCCCGGAGTCTACGACTTTGAATGGCTGGACCATATCGTGGATAAACTTTGTTCCATCAACATCCGCCCCTGGATGTGCGTCTGCTTCGGAAACCGCAGGATCTACGGCCCTGAACCCCCTATCCGCCAGTGCCCCCTGACAGTTTCTCCTGAAGCCGCCGCCGCATGGGAAAAATACCTTGAGATCCTGGCGGCACGGTACAAGGGCCGGGTCGATCACTTCGAGATCTGGAACGAACCCGACCTCTGCTGGGACGGCGAACACAGACAGTCCATCGCCCTTTACGCCGATCTGGTCAAAGTTTCCTCCGCAGCGCTGCGGAAAGGGAACAAAGACGCCTTCATTCTGGGGGGGGGTATCGCTTGCGGAATACGCAATTCATTGCGCTACAACGGATTCGCTCTGGCTGACGAATTTTTCGGACAAGGAGTCAAAGAGTACATCAACGGTTACAGCTATCATGCTTACGATGTTTTCCCTGAAATGGTCCAGGCTCCTGAGGTCGCCGCCTTCAGGCGCGTGCTCGAGAAGCACGGACTTGAGGGACTCCCGCTGTGGCAGGGGGAAGGCGGATGTCCCGCAAAGTGGCAGAAGGACAACGCCCTTTCCAAACATCCCTGGGACGATGCAAAACAGGCACGCCACCTGCTGCGGAACATGCTCTGCGACCTGCGCCACGGCGCCGAGATCTCCTCTTACTTCATGCTTTCGGACTTCACCTACCGCTACGCAAACGGCACCCTGGGGCCCTGCCATTACGGTCTGCTGTCTCATCCTGATTATCAGAGACGTCCCTCATTCTATGCCTATCAGAGTCTGTGCGAACTTTTCCGGGGACGGGTGGAATTGTACGAAGACATTCTTTTCTCGCTCCATAAGACCGACGAAGAACGGCATGAAATTTCCATCGAAGAAAGTGCCGCCATTGATGCCAAACGTGTTTCCATCGAGCGTTTCAGCTTCATCAACAAAGGATTTCCGCTTCTTGCCTGGTACCGTCCGGTGAACCCCCATATTCCCGAACCCATGTTCCTGAACACCATGGTCATCGAGGGGGAAAAGGCGGAGCTTTTCCTTGATCCTCTGCTCCTTGATCCCATCACCCAGGAGCTGTGGCGTCCTGAACGGGTGGAAAAAGAAGAGCGCTGGGGCGGCGTCAGAGTGCGGATCGAAAATCTGCCCACAGCGGACTACCCTCTGTTCCTTCTTCCCGGAACATTTGTCAGCCAAGCCTGAAAAACTCTGTTCCCTACGGGCCGTTTTCTTATCTCAACCTCAGAGGGGCACAATACTATTGCCAAAATTGCAACAGTGTTGTGCCATAAAAGGTTTCCCGATCTTTATTGTGCGGGATCAGGGTACTCCACCATCATGGTCACGGGGCCGTCGTTATGGATCTCGACCTGCTGAAGCTCAGAAGGCCGGGATCGATTTCGCAGACAATCTCATGGTCAGCTGCACTCATACCCACACAGGTCCTGAGATCCGCCGCAATATCGATGCTGAGAAGCAGGCTTATATCGACGCCGTCATTGCCAAGACGGTGACCGCACTCAAGGAAGCCGACATGTGACCCGGGTGCCGCCCGGATGACAGCGCTCGATGTATCCCTCCCGTTCCAACTGAGCGAGGGCGGCGCGCAGCGTCCCCCGTGATACGCCCATCTGTCCGCACAGGATCACCTCTCTGGGGAGTTTGTCGCCCGGCTGGAAATATTTTCCGGCGATCAGATCCCGCAGTTTCTGATAGACCAGTTCCCGTTTCAGTTGACACGCATCATGTTCTGTCGATGAAGCCACAGTAAATCCCCTCCTTTCAAGGTTCGATAAGGGTAATATAAAATGAACCTTGGATCGAGTCAAGATTGTACCTTGAAAAAAATCAAAAATTTCCCCCTTCCCGGCTGCTGCCGCACCGTCCCGGTTTTGATGGTAAAATTTTCTTTGCCGCATTGCATCAGAGAGCATTTTAAAGAATTTTCAAGAAAAAATGCCGGATTGTTCCCAAACTCAATTGCAACTCGCAAAAAAAAGTATATATTATCAAAACTGATTTTTAACGTTATCAAACACAAGGATGATGAAGTCATGAAAATAACCGCAGTAAAGACCTTCCTTTGCAACTGTTTCCGTACCAATTGGGTGTTTGTCAAGATCGAAACAGACTCCGGTATCCACGGCTGGGGCGAGGCGACGCTGGAATATAAGGAAAATACGATAGCCGCTGCGATCCATGAACTGGAATACTATCTGATCGGCTCCGATCCTGACAATATCGAAAAGTTCCGCCACGATTGCTACCGGGATGCCTACTGGAGGGGCGGTCCGGTCCTCATGTCCGCCCTCGCCGGGGTGGAAATGGCACTCTGGGATATCAAGGGAAAAGCTTTGAATGTGCCTGTGTATCAACTCCTGGGAGGAAAGGTCCGTGACAGTATTCCGGTCTATGTGAACGGCTGGTTTTCACCGGCAAAGACTCCGGATGAGTTCGCTGAAAAAGCCATCGCCGTCCGGGATTCAAAGTTTTCTGGCTGCAAGTGGGACCCCTTCGGAAAAGCCTGGCAGAGACTCGGAAAACACGAGCTGGAAAATGCAATGACCTGTATCCGCAAAGTCGCCGAAACAGTCGGTCAGGATGTGAATCTTTTGATCGAGGGACACGGACGTTTTGACATCCCCACCGCCGTCAAGATCGGTCAGCGCCTTGAGGAGTTTGATATCTTCTGGTTTGAGGAACCCATCCCCCCGGATGATCTGAACGGACTGCGGGAAGTGAAAGACCGGGTCAGAGTCCCTCTGGCTGCAGGTGAACGGCTCTATAACCGGTACGAATACCGCCAGTTCTTTGATCTGAACTGCACCGATTACATCCAGCCTGACATATCCCACGCCGGAGGCATCATGGAAATGCGCTTCCTCGGCGCGGAAGCTGAGGCCCGGCATATCGGATTCTGTCCTCACAATCCTTCGGGACCCGTTGCGAATGCGGCATCGCTTCAGCTGGCAGCCTGTATCCCCAACTTCGTCGTGCTGGAAATGATGATGACCGATGTGCCCTGGCGCAGAGACATCTGTGATGAAGATCTCCATCTGCTTGCCAACGGAGAAATGCAGATCCCCACACGTCCGGGACTGGGTATCGACTTGGACGAAAAAGAGCTTGTTAAGTATCCGTTCCAGGCGATCCAGCTGCGGCATTACAGAGGAGATCTGACCAACATCCGCCCTGTGAATGCGGTCAAGTATTATGAGATGGAGGCAAAATGAACCGCTTCAAAGATAAGATCGTGCTGGTGACGGGAGGAAGCCGCAATACGGGACTCTATATCGTCAAAAAGTTTGCGGAAGAAGGCGCCAGAGTTTTCATGTGCGGCTCGACTCAGGAGTCTACTCAGAAAGGTGCTGAGATCCTTGCATCATGGGGATTGCAGGGGATCCGTTCTGTTCCTTGTGATGTTTCCCGCGCTGATCAGGTGAAAAATCTGTTTGACATCATTGAAAAGGAGGCCGGACATCTGGATATTCTGGTCAACAATGCCGCCCATCAGGGGATCGGCAAGCCCTTTGTTGAAATGGCTCCGGACTATCTGATGGAGGTCCTCGGCGTCAATGTGCGCGGAGGTTTTCAGGTGACACAGCAGGCTGTGACACGTTTCTTTCTGAAGCAGCCTGAAAAAGGCGCCGTTGTATTTCTCAGTTCCAACACGGCGCAGCGTGCCATCAGAAACCGGACCGCCTACTGTGCCAGCAAAGGAGCTATCAACGCCATGGTCCGTTCTCTGGCGCTTGATCTTGCGCCTCTGGGGATCCGAGTCAACGCCTGTGCTCCGGGTTACATCTATACCGAGCGCTGGGATGTGCTGCCTGAAGAGAAAAAGCAGCGCCGCCGTCTGAATTGTCCTCTCCGCCATGAAGCGACCGGAACGGATATCGCCAACGTGGTTGCTTTTCTCGCCAGCTCTGACAGTTCCAATATGACGGGCGAGATCATTACCTGCGACGCCGGATGTTCCTGTCAGCACATGCCCGAGGATGTGGACCTGTAAACTGCGTTCCCCCTCTCAATAACGGTATTTCCCTCAAAACAGGGGAATACCGTTTTTTTGGTATGCGCGGCATGCGCATTGACTCGCCGGTGGAAGTCCGGTACAGGCCTTGTCAGTAGGAACTGTTAGCGAAAGCCAAGGGTGTCCATCGTGAGGTGGAATCTGAAAGAAGGCAATAGCAAAATCCCGGTCT
>JAFWBQ010000105.1 GCA_017507125.1 Lentisphaeria bacterium | reverse complement strand
TACTTCTGGCTGACTTTGTTTGATGAGGCCTCTTACTCCGTCTTCCCGGAACGGGAGTCTTGTATTTCTCAGGCGCATCCGGAGTATTCATGGCGCTCAAAGGATGGTTCCGGCTACTACCGCGGCGTACTTTCTTATGTGTATCCTGAGGTAATTGAGTTCAAACTCAGACAGATCCGCGAGATCGCCTCTTACGGCGGCGCCGGGATCTATCTGTGCAACCGCACCCACTCCCGTTCCCCCCTTATACGAAAAGCCATGGAAGAGGCGGGATTGGATCAGGAAAATGTCAACACCTGGTGCAGAGAACATACTGATCTCATAATTTCTGAATATAAACGCTGCCGGGGGCAGTACGGCTATGACCCCATTGCTCTTGAATCTTTCAAGGGGGATCTGAACGATACCGTTGCGTGGCAGCGTCACCGGGGCAGTTACTTTACAGCTTTCATGGAAAAAGCCCGGATCGCGGCTCAGCCGGGGAAACTGCTTTTCGGTTTACGCTACGGCGCTGAGTTGGGTCCGTATATTTACGGTGACCACTTCTTTGACTGGGAAAGATTTTCTGACGGAACTGTTGTGGACGCTTTGGCATACGATATCCAGCCGCCCAATTACGACAGCCCTGAAAAGTTCCCTGAATTTTACCGCGAAACCGCAAGCTCCAAACTGCTTTGGATGTCTCTTTCTGCCAATGATCCCGAAGGATTGCTCAACGCTTATGTTCCATCCCTTGAGCGCTGGAAACCTTTTATGGACGGTATCATCCTCTTTGAAGCCTATCAGATGACCGGCAATCCTGAGTATTGGGAATTTATACGGAATTTTTGAAAGATGTTTACAAAGAAAGAGCTTGAAAAGGCGTTGCTTGACGCCGGATTACGCCGCGATGACAATGTTGTGATCCACTCTTCTGCCTCGTCAGTGGGAGCTGTGGAAGGCGGTATCGGGGGATTGCTTCAGGTTTTTTGTGACTTTTTCGGTTCCGGGGGACTTTGTGTTTTCCCGACCATGACCTATACGCTGCTGCACCCGTGGGATCCTGAATCAGATTGGTGCAGATCCTGTCCTGTGCCGCAAAAATACTGTTTTGCCTACGGACTTGCCAGACAGGATGTGCGGCGTTTCCGTGCTGATATGCCCGCATGTACGGGAGCACTGCCCAATCAGGCATTGAAAACACCCGGATTCCGCCGTTCTCTTTCTCTCACAAGTTCGGTGGCGGCGTTTGGAAGAAACGCAGATGCGTTTGTTTCCGGGCATGAATTCTGCCGGAGCGGATGCAGTAAAAACTCCCCGTGGGAAAAACTGCTGAAAATGGAGGGGAAGATCCTACTGCTGGGTGTTTCTGTTGAAGAGATGACCTTTCTTCACGGCGTCCTTGAGTGGGCGTTCCCCGAAACGTGCCGTATGCCTGAGATCCCCTTTGAAACGGAATTGTTCGATGCTGACGGCAGAAAAGTTGAGTGCTGCGAAACGCATCGTGTTGCCAACATTGCACGCCTTACCCCTCATGTGGAAAAAGCGCTGCGCGAAAAAAAGGTCATTAAAGACTTTCTTTTCGGCAACGCTCCTTGTATGCTCCTGGAGTGCAGAGAGACTTTTGAGACCGTCACGGAACTTGTGAAACGCAATCCCGCTTACCTTTGAGTTTCAGTCGGGGAAATGAGTGACTCAATGATACATTTGGCGCTCTGCAACTCTTTGCCTTTGACCGTTACCGTGATTTTTCCCGGTTCGGCGCTGCTTTTGATGATGGCAAGGGCGGAACCGCTGAAAGTGCGGATGAAAGGCGTATTTTCTCTTTCATGACTTGCAGGATCTCCGGAACAGACTCCCGCAAGAGTACCGGCGCCTGTGACGGTGATTTCAAGATCAACGGCGGCATCGGGGACGAAATTTCCCTTTTCATCAACCACGTCCATGCGCAGAAATGCAATATCTCCGCCGGGGACCGGAATGTTATTGTCAGAAGTCAGTGTCAGAGCTGCAGCTTTGCCGGGAGTGACAAGTTTTTTGCTGCAAACTTCTTTACCCTCCTTTTTCCCCCGGATGATCAGAGTTCCGGGTTCATAGGGAATCTCCCACACAGCATATTTGTTCCCGGGCAGAGTTTCATTTTCCATGATGACTTTGCCGTTGAGTTCCAGTGTAACGGAGTCGCAGTTGGAGCAGCAGTAAAGCTCAACCGGGGTTCCGGCGGGAACATCTCTGTTCCAGGGCGGGAAGATGTGGATCATGGGCTTTTTGCCCCACAGCATCTGGTAATAGTAATAGGTGTCTTTGGGGAAACGGCAGATGTCCAGCACACCGAACTGGCTGGTCACCACAGGGAAACCGCAGGTTTCACCCCGGTATTCGATGGCGGACCACATAAGTCCCCCTGCCAGATAGGGATGTTCCATAACATGTTCCCACTCTCTTGCATGAGATTGAAGGAGTGCAAGTTCAGAGCAGTATTTGCCGTTTTTAGCCAATTTTCTGCCGTCACCCAGAATTTCAAAGATGCCGCTTTCGCCGAACTCCTCCTCTTTGTAGATGCCCCGTGCGCCTCTGCCGGAGGAATATTCGCTGATGACTTCGCAGCGCTCAGGGTAATTTTCATGGTCGCGCACATCTTTTCCGCCCATGCCGCCGCCGTTATAGCCCACCACATCCACTGTGTCGGCGAAGCCGTTGGCGTTGGCATCGGCGTTGCCCTCAAGTCCCACAGCCGTGGGCCGGGTGGGATCAAGTTGTTTGGCGAGATCATGGAGCGTTTTCAGCATGGTTGTCAGATTGCGGTTTCCCTCCTGACCTCCGGCCGTGTTGGCAAGGGACCAGAGGATGACGGAAGGATGATTCCTGTCCCGTCTGATGAGGTCGGTCAGATCCTTTTCGGCGCCTTTGTCAGTGTGGAGATTTCTGGTTTCCGCCCAGAGGAGCATCCCCATCCGGTCGCAGGCCTCCATAAGGGCAGGGGCGGCGGGATTGTGGGAGGAGCGGATCATATTGGCGCCCATCTCTTTCAGGACTTCCACATTCTTTTCATGGGCGCGGTCGGGCAGGGCGGTGCCCAGACCGCCGAAATCGTGGTGGATATTTCCGCCCCGCAGCTGCAGATGTCTGCCGTTGAGGAAAAATCCTTTGTCGGGGGTGAATTCAAAGTGGCGGATCCCGAAAGAGAGATATTCAACATCAGCATCCGCCCCGTTTTTCAAGGTTATGCGCGCCGTGTAGCAGTGGGGGGAGTCAATGTCCCAGAGGCGGGGGGAATCAATGGTGAAATCAATGCACTCTTTGGAAAAATCCGCCTGAGAGAGCAGTTTGCTGCCGCTGCCGCTTGCAGGATCAAGGATTTCTACAAGAAGTTCGCTCCCCGCAGCGGCATTGGCAATTTCCGCTTCCACATGGATCTTTGCTGAACTTTCGCTGATCTCAGGCGTGGTAATGGCGATCCCCCAGGGAACAAGGTGGGTGTCAGGTTTGATGATGAGCCATACATGACGGTAGATCCCGCCGCCTTCGTACCACCAGCCCTGCATCCTTTCAGCGGAGACATGCATTTCAAGAGTGACCTCTTTTTTGCCCGCTGCAAACGAAGTGATATCATAGACAGCACCGGTGTATCCGGAACTGTTTTCCCCCGCCTTGATGCCGTCAACAAAAAGAGTACTTTCGCCGAAGACACCGTCAAATTCAAGAAAAACTCTCTGGTTTTCAAAGAGTTGAGGGATCTCAAGGCGCTTCTGATACATGCCGCATCCTCTGGGAAGATAGGAGTCGTGGCGGAACTCAAGGTGTCCCTCTTCGCGGACACTGGGGATATAGTTCTCTTTGGCAAAAGCGCCCTCTTCAATACACCAGTCATGGGGCAGATCAAGAGTCCGGGCAGGGAATTTGCCAAAATCAGAAAATGATCCGTCGTCTTTTCTGAAAAGCCATTGATTATCAATAAGTTGTTTCATTATTTCACCTCGGATGAGTATTGGTATAAAGTGCTTTAACAGGGAGTTAATATATCACTTTCCCGCAGGAATGTCAAGAAGGCGTCTTTGTTTACCGGCAGATGCAAGTGAAAATTGCTTCAAAATAACCTGACTTATCAGCTGTCAGGAGATTGAAAAACAGTTCAAATGGTGGTATATTATCATGAAGACGTTTTTATTTCATTATTTATTAAGGAAAATTTTTTATGAATCCGGAGTACGATTTCAAATCCATTGAAGCCAAATGGCAGAATTACTGGGAGTCCAACAAGACTTTCAAAGCTGATGATTTTTCTGATAAACCCAAATACTACTGTCTGGATATGTTCCCTTATCCCTCCGGTGCGGGACTCCATGTGGGACATCCTGAAGGCTATACCGCAACCGATATCACCTGCCGCTACAAGCGGATGAAGGGATTCAATGTTCTGCACCCCATGGGCTGGGATGCTTTCGGTCTGCCCGCTGAACAGTATGCCGTTGAAACCGGTACTCATCCTGAGATCACCACCAAAAAAAATGTGGATAAATTCCGCAGCCAGATCAAAGCTCTCGGTTTCAGCTATGACTGGGACCGTGAAATCAATACCACCGACCGCGGCTACTATAAGTGGACCCAGTGGATCTTTTCACAGCTCCACAAAAAAGGTCTTGCCTATCTGGCTGAAGTTCCTGTAAACTGGTGCCCCGCTCTGGGAACTGTGCTTGCCAACGAAGAGGTCATCGACGGACGCAGCGAGCGCGGCAACCACCCCGTTGAACGCCGCCCCATGAAACAGTGGATGTTCAAGATCACTGAGTACGCCGAAAGACTGCTTCAGGATCTTGACGAACTGGATTGGCCCGAAGGTATCAAAGAGATGCAGCGCAACTGGATCGGTAAATCCACCGGCGCCGAAGTGA
Organism: Lentisphaeria bacterium; assembly: GCA_017507125.1. GTDB lineage: Bacteria > Verrucomicrobiota > Lentisphaeria > Victivallales > Victivallaceae > UBA1784. The sequence continues at coordinate 36,407 of JAFWBQ010000105.1, read as the reverse complement.
TTTTCAAGACCCCCGCCGGAGTTGAGATCACCGTCTACACCACTCGCCCCGACACCCTTTTCGGTGCCACCTATATGGTGCTTGCTCCTGAGCATCCTCTGGTGGATTCCATCACCACTCCTGAACAGAAAGCCGCTGTTGATGCCTATCGCAAAGAGGCCGCCAACAAGAGCGATCTTGCCCGCGCCGAAAACGCTACCGACAAGACCGGTGTCTTCACCGGAGCTTACGCCATCAACCCTGTGAACGGCGTGCAGATCCCCATCTGGATCGCTGACTATGTTCTCATTTCTTACGGAACAGGAGCCATCATGGCTGTTCCTGCCCACGATGACCGCGACTTTGACTTTGCCCAAAAGTTTGATCTTCCTGTCATCTGTATCCTGAAGCCTGAGAAGGCTGTTGCTGAGAAAGCCGGAGTCAACTATGACGACATCCTCACCGGAAAAGCCTGCTGGGTGGGCGAGGGTGAGCACATCAACTCCTCCAACGATGAAGTTTCTCTCAACGGTCTTTCTGTTGAAGATGCAAAGAATAGTGTCATTGACTTCCTTGCCAAAAAGAATCAGGGCAAAGCTGCCGTCAAGTACAAACTCCGCGACTGGCTCTTCAGCCGTCAGCGTTACTGGGGCGAACCTTTCCCCATCATCCACTACGAAGACGGTTCCATAGAACTGGTGGATGAGAAAGATCTGCCCGTTGAACTGCCTGCCATGAGCGACTTCAAGCCCAGCGGCACCGGGGAACCGCCCCTTGCCAAGGCAACTGACTGGGTCAACTATGTGGACCCCAAAACCGGACGCAAGGGCCGCCGCGAAACCAACACCATGCCTCAGTGGGCAGGGAGCTGCTGGTACTATCTGCGTTACATCGATCCCGGCAACGACAATGCCGCCTGGGATCCCGCCAAGGAAAAATACTGGATGCCTGTCGATCTCTATGTGGGCGGTGCAGAACACGCCGTGCTTCACCTGCTTTACGCCCGTTTCTGGCACAAAGTGCTCTATGATCTGGGACTGGTTTCCACCAAAGAACCTTTCCGGAAATTGATCAATCAGGGAATGATCCTGGGTATTTCCTACAAAGACACCCGCGGTGTTCTGGTGCCCACCGATCAAGTGGAGTTCACCCCCGAAGGTCCTGTCCGTAAATCAGACGGCGAAAAGCTGGTCGAATTCCCTGCCAAGATGTCCAAATCTCTGCGTAACGTTGTCAACCCCGATGATGTCATCGCCAGGTACGGCGCCGACAGTATGCGTCTCTATGAGATGTTTATGGGCCCCCTTGAGGCTGTGAAACCCTGGAATACCACCGGAGTGGAAGGCGTTTTCCGGTTCCTCAAGCGTGCCTGCCGTGTGCTTGCCACAGTGCCTGTGGTCGACAAAGAGTGTACCCCGGAACTTGCAAGAGTTGTTCACGGAACCGTTAAAAAGGTCTCAAACGACCTTGATAATTTCGGATTCAATACTGCTATCAGCGCTTTGATGGTCTGCCTGAATGAACTTGCCGCCCTCAAAGAGATCCCCCGTGAGGCCGCTGAAAAGTTTGTTCAGATGCTCGCCGTTTTTGCCCCCCACCTGGGCGAAGAACTTTGGGAACATCTCGGTCATGAGGGATCCATCGCCTATGTCGCATGGCCCGTGTGGGATGAGGAAAAACTCAAAGTCAATGAAGTCGAAGTCATGATCCAGGTCAACGGCAAACCCCGCAAACGGATCATGGTCAGCGTTGACTGCGATCAGGAGTCCGCCCGTAAAGCAGCCCTTGAACAGCCTGAGATCGCCCCATTGGTCGAGGGTAAGGAGATCCGCAAGTTCATCTATGTCAAGGGACGTCTGATCAATATCGTCATCTGAAGATAATCAAGGAGCCGTTTTATGAAAACAACTTGCCAGATCATTTTGCTGATGGTTATCCTTCTGACTGCTGCCGGGTGCCGCAGCGTCCTGCTTCAGGGAGGGAGATATACAGGAAGAGACCGGGGCGAATTTGCCATGGTGTATGAGGATCTTATCTTTCTCAGGGTCAAGGCGGGGAAAAATATTCCCGGTTCCCTGACCTACTGGGAGTGGGGCGGTAAATATTCCGTGGATCCTGATACCAGAATGCTCAAGCTGGATATGGAAAAGGAAATCGGAAAGTTGTGGAAATTCAGTTACAACATCTATGCTGAGCGTCACGCTGTGATACTTGAGGACCTGACTGAAAACAAAAGGTTTTACTTGAACTATGAGTATCCTGCTTTGCGGAGCAGACCTGCCAATGCCCCCAAACCTTTCAGTTCTCCCGGGGTCGATCCGCTCTACCAGCAGCTTGCTCCCATTGAGTAAGTATCAGTTCGCATAATCAAAGGAGGCAAAAAGATGAGTCAGGAGTTTTTCAAAGGTAATGATTACGGCAGTAATCTTGATTTTATGCCCGCTGAATCGTGGCGTATATTGCGGATCATGTCTGAATTTGTGGAGTCTTTTGATCGTATGGGCAGTGCCCAGCAGCTTCATGTATCGGTTTTCGGCTCTGCCCGTACACCTGTCGGCTCCGAGTATTACAGTGCCGCTGTGGAGCTTGGCAAGCTGTTGGTCAAAGCCGGTTACGGTGTCATTACCGGGGGCGGTCCCGGAATTATGGAGGCGGCTTCCAAAGGAGCTTTTGAAGCCGGCGGCAGGTCCGTCGGACTCAATATTGAACTTCCTATGGAGCAGTTCCCCAATCCTTATCAGAATGAATCTCTTTCTTTCCGTTACTTTTTTGTCCGTAAAGTCTGTTTCCTCAAGTATTCCTCTGCCGTCATTGTTTTTCCCGGCGGCTTCGGAACGCTTGATGAGCTTTCTGAAGTGCTGACTATGGTGCAGACCGGGAAGATCAATATGATCCCCATCATCTTCGTGGGACGCAAGTTCTGGGAAGGAATGATCGGTTGGTTTAAAGAGCAGCTTGCCGGTGGCGGTATGATCTCTCCTGAGGATATGAATCTTTTCAAAGTCGTCGACACGGCTGAAGAAGCGGTTACTTATCTCGAAGAGTGTCACCGGTACAGCAAACGCAGTTCAGTGAAGTGATTGTTTTCTGACGCGGGGAAGGCGTTTGCATGGCTTTTGAGCGGGATATCGGTTTATTGGTCGGATATCTGACCTTTGAACGGGGATTGAGTGCAAATTCCGTGGCAGCTTATGCCTCAGATTTGAGAGATGCCGCAGTTTTTTTTGAAGAATCCGGCAGGAAAGAGTGGCTGCTTCTGGGGGTGGATGACCTTTTGGATTATCTGCAGCATTGCAAGGAACACCCCATGAAAAGTTCGACGGTGGCAAGAAGGCTTATCTCCCTCAGACTGCTTTTCAGCTATCTGGCAGATGAAGGTCGCATCGAGAAGGATTTTACTGCAGTTATGGATTCGCCCAGGCGTTGGAAGATCCTTCCGGATTTTCTTTCAGAGTCAGAGGTGGATCAGCTGATCACCGCTTTCAGCACAACAGAGGGCGAACTTGAGATGCGGAACCGGTTGATGATAGAACTGCTTTACGGCTCCGGTTTGAGAGCCTCAGAGTTGACTTCTCTCAAGGTCACTGATTGTGATATTGAAGGCGGCATACTCCGGGTGACCGGTAAGGGCAGTAAGACCCGTGTCGTACCCTGCGGACGTCCGGCATTCCGGGTGATGCGCCGGTATTTGAGCATGGCACGGCCGGTGCTGGCGGAAAAGAATCCGAAAGCCCCCTGGCTTTTGCTTTCAAAAAGCGGCAGAAAGCTCAACCGGGAATGGGTTTGGAGCATTGTGCAGATCGCAGCTGTGCGGGCAGGAATCAACAGAAGTGTTCATCCGCACACTCTCCGGCACAGTTTCGCCACGCATCTGCTCTCTCACGGGGCTGATTTGCGTTGTATTCAGGAGATGCTGGGGCACAGCGATATTTCGACCACTGAGGTCTATACTCATGTCGATCCCAACGGAGCTTTGGCGGTACTGCGCCGTCTGCATCCCAGACGATGACTTTTTTATGGAGTTGTATATTTGTGAGTAAATTATTTAACATCAAAGATTGCGGTAAATATTTCACCATGCCGCGCCGTTGGTTTCCCCTGTGGATACTGGATTGGTATATCCTCCGGGAGTTTCTGGTGAAATATTGTATTCTGATGCTGGTCTTCATCACTCTTTTTGTATTGAGTGATGTGTATAATTATATTTCAGAATTTCTTGAGGCAGAGTCTCCCATCAGCGATATCATCAAATTCCTGCTGGTAAAGATGCCTGGAAATATTCGTTTTATTCTGCCTATTTCCATGCTGCTCGGCTGTATGTGGTGTATGGCGACTTTCGGAAAAAATCTGGAAATCACTGCAATGCGTGCTTCCGGGATCTCTCTCTTCCGCTGTGGTGTGCCTATTTTCGCAGTCGGTCTTCTGGTGACTGCTGTTAATATATTTTTTAATGAATTTCTGGTGCCGAAAACAGAAAATATGGCTGAGCGTCTTTATGCCGCAACAGCAGAAAAACGGCGGACTGTACAGCATTTGCTGGCGTACCGCAGTCCGGACGGCAAACGGAACTGGCTTTTCAAGACTTTTGTAAAGGGTGAATCCCAAAACAATGTGACTTTGAGAACTTTCTGGGATGAAAATTTGATCCGCCAGCTCATTGGTGAACCGGGTACCCCCCGCTGCCGCGACACCGTTACACGGCTTTTCCCTACCCATGCCGCACGAATTCTTGCTCAGGATCGTGACGGACAGCGGGAGGCTATTTTCAAGGCTCTCAACGGCAGAAAGATCGATATATTTGCCCAACGGGTCGATTTTGACCGGAAAAAAAGAGTGTGGACTTTTATGGAGGGATTTTTTGTCAGCTTTGACCGCAAAGATGAACACGATCATTCCGCCAGCCGGGGAACATCCCAGATTCATAAGGAAGAAAAATACCAAAAGATCCTTTTCAGCCGGAGACACATTCCTGAACGTCCCGATGACATTACAAATGCTGTACGCGAAAAAGATGATCTTTCCACCTCTGAGATCTTTGATCTTGTTAAACGGAATGCGAATATGCCGGATCGGGTCCGTTGTATTTATATGACATTGTTCTATTACCGCATCTCCTTCCCCTGGGCATGTCTTATCGCTGTTTTTCTCGGTATACCTCTGGCGACCCGGAACGAACGTACCGGGAGTCTGCTTGCCGTGATTTCAGCTGTGGTTATTATCGTGGTCTATATCGTTATCGCCCAAGTATTTCTTATTTTCGGCAAGGCTGGAGTTGTCCCGCCGCTGATTGCCGGGACTCTGCCTACGGCAGCATTCATAACCTATGGTGTCTGGCGGGTCTTTTTTGATCGTAACTGAAGATTTTTCCGGAGTTTTTTCAAGTGCAGCTTTTTGATACTCATTTTCATTATTCAGGTGAGGCTTCTCCTGCTGAATATCGTAACAGGATTCTGGCGGACGCTTTAGGCGCCGGGGTTTTTCCCGAAACGCTGGAACTTAATGCCGTGGGCGGTGATTTTCTTGAAAGCCTCAGGGCGCGTTCCTTTGCCCATGCAGTTCCTGACTGTATTTTTTCTGTCGGGATTCATCCCGGCAGTGTGGAGCGTTTTTCCGGTAATATCAGCGATTTTGAGACATTCCGCGATGATCCGCTTCTTGCGGCAGTGGGGGAGTTGGGGCTGGATTACTTTTATGCCGCCGAAACTGCCCCGCGGCAGAGAGAGGTCTTTGCCGGATTTCTTCAGCTTGCCCTTGAATGGAACAAACCGGCAATCGTTCACTTGAGGGATCAGGGAGATGATGCCGCTTTTAAGGACGGTATGGCGCTTCTTCAGGATTTTACCGCCTCCGGAGGACGTTTTGAGGTCCACTGTTTTACCGGAGATTGGAAGTGGGGAGAAAAAATTCTGGAATTGGGAGGCTATATCGGCATTACCGGAATGGTCACATTCAAACGTGCCGAAAATATCCGTGATATCGCAAGAAGGCTTCCGGCAGAGCGGCTGCTCCTTGAAACCGATTCGCCCTATCTTGCACCTGTCCCCTACCGGGGCAGGGAGAATCATCCCGGTTTTCTCGGACTTGTTGCTGCTCAGGTCGCGGCAGTGCGCGGGATGACCATAGGTGAGGTGTGCTCTCTTGCCTGCAATAACGGCAGACGCTTTTTCGGTGTGGAGGAACGTCAGGCGCAAATATTGAAAAAGGAGGACTTTTATGTTTGATGTTGATATTCCTCAGATCCTTTGGGGAAGAATAGCTTTCTGTTCAGGGATACTGCTCTTTCTTTTTTCTTCTTTCCTGACTTTTGCGGCGATCCCGGAGAGGATCGGGAAATTTGAAGCCTTTGCCAGAAACAGGTGGATCGGACTTTTGTTCGGTTGGGTCGCTCTTGCTTTGTGTGTTCCCCATGCAGTTGTCGTTTCGCCCCAGTTTCTTCTGCCTTTTCTCTGGCCGATAGCCGTGATCGTGCCCATACTGGGTTTTTTCTTTGTGGATTATCCTGCCGCCCGGGCGTTGGGTGGTGTGCTTATATTGCTGGGATATTCTCTGGTACATTATACTTTTGAATTCAGGACTCCGGGTTTTCCCCTGCTGGCTTTTATCGGCTGGTTTACGGGGATCGCCGGAATATGGATTTCCGGAAAACCTTGTGCCATGAGGGATTATTTCCGGATGGCCGGCTCAAAAAAATGGTTCCGGCTGCTTTGCTGCGGGCTCTGGGGGGCTGCTGCACTCTCTGCACTGTGGGCACTTGTTATGACACGTGAAGGAGGTGCATTGTGAGTTTTGAACTCGAAAAATTTGCTGCAGAGTGTCAGGTCGCAGATCCTGCCTTTTTTGCCGCACACTGCGAAAAACTGCGGTTGTTTCTTGAAGAAACTAATAAACATATCAACCTGACCCGCATTACGGGAAAAGAAGAATTTGATCTCAAACACGCCGCAGATTCTCTGGTCATCGCCAGATTTTTCCCTGAAATCACTTCAGAAAATTATCAGATCGCCGATTTGGGATGCGGGGCAGGTTTCCCTTCTCTGATATTGGCCCTTGCTTATCCCCGGCTTCAGATCACTGCCATTGACAGCACATTGAAAAAGCTCCGTTTTGTGGAAAGCGCCGCACAGACCCTGGGATTGAAAAATCTGAAAACTGTTCACGGCAGGATCGAAGAACTCAACCGGCAGCAGAGTTTCAGAAACAAGTTTCATATTGTGACCGCAAGGGCTGTGGCGGAGTCTCCTCTTCTGGCGAAAGCCGCGTCCGGTTTTCCCTGCCGCGGGGGAAGGTTCATTTTTTATAAGACCCCCGGACAGGCCGCCGGAGAGCTGCCCGTACTCGGCAGCGCATGGCACATGACTCCTGAATTTGAATTGCCGGGATGCGGTGCACGAGTTATGGTTTATTCAGAAAAAAAATGATTTTTTTTTAAAAAAGGACTTGAAATTTTAAAAAGATTGTGTTATAATAGTACCAGGTAGCAGAAATAATGAATGAATACCCGAAAAATGAGATGTTAGTTGAGGCCGAAGGGCTGGTCAAGATCTATCGTGGCCGCCAGGTGGTCAGGGGCGTCTCGATCAATGTTCGTGCCGGAGAGGTCGTTGGACTTTTCGGTCCCAATGGAGCCGGCAAAACGACCAGCTTTTATATGGTTATGGGTCTTGTCCGTCCTGACGGCGGTTCTGTTAAGTTCCGCGGCGTGGATGTGACTGATATGCCGATGTATCTGCGTGCCCGCATGGGCATGGGATATCTCGCTCAGGAGCCTTCCATCTTCCGTAAACTTACTGTTGAAGAAAATATTATGGCTATCCTTCAGACCCTTGATATCTCCGGAAGGGAACGCAAAGAGCGTTGTGAAGCTCTTATGGAAGATCTGGGATTGACCAAACTCCGCCATCAGAAGGCAATGACTCTTTCAGGCGGCGAAAGACGCCGGCTCGAAATTACCCGTGCCATGGTGACAAATCCTGCGTTTATCATGCTTGATGAACCTTTCAGCGGCGTTGATCCTCTGGCTGTGAGCAATGTCCGGGATATCATACTGAGACTCAAAGACGAGCGGAACCTTGGAATTCTCATCACTGACCACAATGTAAGTGATGCTTTGAAAGTTGTAGATCGTGCCTATCTTATGGCAGATGGTAAAGTTTTAGTGGAGGGAACAAGCGATTATCTGATCAACGATCCGGAGGCACAGAAGGTGTACTTCGGCGACAGTTTCAAGTTGTAGTCCATAACCCGGAAACAGGTTCCGGTGTTAATAAAAACAGGAGAGTAATTATGAACATTTCCATCATCGGCAGACAGTTCGGCATCACTCAGGCCATTTACGGTTACGTTACTGAACAGCTTAAGTCCCTGGTTTCTGCTACTCCTCTGAAGATTACATCCGCAACCGTTGTTTTCACTCGTGAAAAGAACCGCTTTTCAACTACTCTGGTTCTGAATTGCAAGTTCCACACCCTCAAGGCAGAGGTCGAAAGTCTTGATCTCTATCGTTCCTTCGATGCTGCAGTCGACAAGGTCGGACATCAACTCTACGTGCTGACCGACCGTGTCCGCGATCACCGGGGGGTGGCTCTGAGAGATCTGGAACGCGCCCGCATTGAAACTGCCATGGCAGGTGAGGAGTAAGTTACTGAGTGATTGAATAAATCAGAAATCGATACTTTTATCTGAATCGGCGTCCGGAAAACGCCGTATAAAAGATCTTGAGATGACCGGGAGTCTCTCCCGGTCATTTTAATTGAAGAAAAATATATGAAAATTTCAATTGTGACAATCGTCCGGAATGACAGGGCGCATATTGAGGAAACGCTTAAGTCTGTTCTTGAACAGCAGCAGGAGGGTTTTGAGCTGGAGTATGTGGTGATTGATGGTGCCTCCACTGACGGTACGCCTGAGATCATTGAGAAATATTCAGACTCCCTTGCCTATTTTGTCAGCGAAAAAGACAGCGGCATCTATAACGCCATGAACAAAGGGATCTCCCATTGTTCCGGTGATGTCATAGGCATGATCAATTCAGGGGACCGCTACCTGCCGGGAGCCTTGGCGACTGTTGCCGGGTCATTCCGCAGGAATGGTTCCTTTGACCGCATTTTTTGGGGCGATGTGATTTATCAGCATCAGGGGGTGGTCAAAGGATTCCGCGAAAACAAGAGATTCATCGGGGCCTTTGCACCTCATCCTTCCATGTTTGTCCCCCGGCGCATTTATGAAGAGATCGGTACCTACGATGAAAGTTTCAGACTTCTCGGAGATTATGACTTCATGTACCGTGCCGTCAATGTAAAAGAAATACCTGTCCTTTATGTTCCCGTACCTGTGGCATTTTACCTTGAGGACGGACTTTCTGACCGGTATGTTTACCGCTGTCTCAAAGATGAGCTGAAGGTCAAATGCCGTTACGGACAGAATCCTCTTGCGGCATACAGCATTTTCTGTATGAAAGTGCTCAAAAATTTGCCCCGTATTATTAAAAACCTCCGGGGATGATTGGTATCGGCGCCTTGACAAAGGAATAATGCTGTGGTATATTTTGAAGATGTTTGAAGTTACAATATGGAGGTGATGATGAAATACGAACTTGAAGTTGGCGCAAGAAATGTTGATGATGCTCTTGCTGCATGGCGCGGCGGCGCTGACCGGGTGGAGCTTTATGTAAGTCCCACAGAGGGCGCGTTGACTCCCAGTTACGGTCTTGTAAAGCAGATGATGGAGGTCAAAAAAGCAACCGGCATCGGTTTGGGGATCTTTGTAATGATCCGTCCCCGTTCCGGCGACCCTCTTTATACAGACTCTGAATTTGATGTGATGCTCCGTGACACAGAAGCACTTTATGACGCCGGAGCCGAGGGATTTATGTGCGGCATCGTCACCCCCGAAGGGGAACTGGATGTGAAGCGCATGAAAAAGATCATCGACAAAGTTCCCGGACGCAGATTTACTTTGCACCGCGGTTTTGAGTCGGTCAGGGATCAGTCCAGAGCACTGGAACAGGCAGTGGATCTGGGAATTGAATTTATTCTGACCGGTGCCCTTCTGCCCGGATATCAGTTTGATTTCAAACGTCTCATGAAGCTCCACGAACAGGCGGCAGGCAGGATCAAGATCATGGTGGCGCTGGGCGGCGCTTTCAAAACTCCCGACCTGCCTCAGCTGCTTATTCCCGGAATGCCTTTTGATTATCACATCGTCAATGGCTACCGTCAGCGCAAATCTGCTATGAAATTTGTCCCCGGGATGGAGCCCGGTGATGATGATTATCTGATGAAAAAACTTGAAACGGTTGACTATCTTGAAGAATCCACAGTCCGCGAGATCCGTGACATTATGGATAAATATCTCGACAAATAAAATCTGAAGGAAAAAACAAATGGCTGATTTCAATTCTCTTGTAAATGATTTCAAAGCTCTGGGGATCAAACCCGGTATGAGTCTTCTGACCCATTCTTCACTGCGCCGCGTGGGACCCGTTGAAGGCGGTGCCGATACCGTGATCGACGCTCTTCTTGAAGTCCTCGGCCCCGAAGGTACTTTGATGATGTCCACTGTGGGCGGCAATGTCAACCCGGAGCAGGTGGTCTTTGATGTGCAGAATACCCCCTGTACCGTGGGAACTCTTGCCAATGTTTTCCGTAAGCGCGAAGGTGTGATCCGCAGTCTGCATCCGGTGCACTCCATCTGCGCACTGGGCCCCAAAGCAAAATTTTTCACTGAGGGACACATTGACATCAATACTCCCTGGTCGCCTGACTCACCCTATGGCAAACTGATGCGTAACAAGGGACACATCCTTTTCCTCGGTACCAACTTTACTTGTAATACCTGTATTCATGCGTTGGAAATCGAAGCCCGTGTTCCCGGTCTGCACACCAAAAACACCACTGAGCTTTACATCCATGACTATGACGGTAATGTCCGTACCATCCAGCACCACTGGCACTCCCCCAAAAAGGATTACTTTGTGGATATGGAACACGTTGTTGAGGCTGCGGGCGGTCTTAAATGGGGTAAAGTCGGTCTCGGATTCAGCCGTCTGGTGGATGCGGAGATCCTCCGTGCAACAGTGCTGCCTATTCTCAAGAGTACTCCGGAACTGGTGATCATGCGCCGCTCTGACAACGACTTTATCTGGGAACCCTGATAAAAGGAATCTCTTTCGATCCTGAGCCGCCGTGATGAATTTTACGGCGGCTTTTTTCAAGGGAAGCTATATGAAACAGAAAAATCTTTTTCTGCGGGGGGCGATGGTATGTCTGCATCAGCTTCATGACACTCTCCCTTTTTTCGGGCCGGGTATGGATTCATTGTGTTCACTTGTGCTGAAAAACTGTGCAGAAGCCGGTTTGAACTGCCTGCTTGTGGAGTACGAGGCCATGTTCCCATACAGAGGGGAACACAGCCGCATTGCCTGCAAAGATGCTTTCAGCCGTGCTGAAATAGAGCGTTTCAAAAGTGAAGCTTCCGCTTGCGGAATTGAAATCATTCCTCTTGTGCAGACCCTGGGACATGTTTACCATATCCTTTCCCACAAAGAATACGCCTCTTTGCGTGAAAGTCCCGAACATATCCAGCAGTGCTGCCCTTCAAATCCGGCGACTCTCGTGCTGGCAAAAGAGCTGATAGATGACATCATGGAAACTCATCCCGAAAGCCGCTATATCCATCTGGGGGGCGATGAATGCCGTCTGCTGGGCGTATGTCCCCGCTGTGCGGAAATCGCGGCCTCAGATCCAGCCGGAAAATACCGGGTCTATGCAGATTATTACCGGCAGCTTGCCGACTATTGTATCAGCCGGGGAAAAAAAGTGATCCTCTGGCATGATATTGCAGTCAAAGTCCCCGAAGTGCTTTCCGAATTCAGTGATGATGTCATATTCCACTTCTGGAACTACGGGGATCACTGCCACGGCAGATTGGAGGAATCTTTTGCGCTTCTCAACAGCAAAGTCCCGGCAAAGCGTATCATTGGCGGTGCAGGGATCCGGGGCGAGGGGGGACATGGTTCCCTTTTGCTTTCCCCGTCACTTGCCTTTGACAATATTGAACGCATGAACAAACTCATGCTGCAACATGGGGCTTGGGGGTCAATTGTGACTGATTGGCCGGATGGAGGTACTTCATGGATGAATGCTCTTCCTTTTTTTGCGGCTCACGGCGCAAGTGCTTCAAGCAGGGAACTGGGAAGAGCATGGCGGAAAAAATTTACGTTTGAATACTTCGGCGTTGACATTCCTGACTGGTTTGACCGTTGTGATGCCGTGTACGGCCCCATACCTCTTGCAGACGGATTCCAGACTCAGTTGAGAAATTACCTGAACCGCTATGATTTCAAAGATATTGATCTTGACGAAAATATGGAGCGTATCCTGCATTGTGAAGCTGCCATTCCCAGGGGAGGGGGGATCTATTGGCACTGCCACCGCCGTCTGGTTTTGCGCGAGTGGATCAGGGAACTTGAAGAACTTTTTCATCATGTGACAAAACACAAAGAAGAATTTATTTCCTTTGTTCTGACATATAAAGCGGCAGAACTGCTTCTTTCTCTGAGTCTGGGGCATATCATGGCATATCTGGAAAAGAAAAATGAACTTCGTTACGGCTATCAGCTGAGTGGTTCTCTTTATCAGGAAGATTTGAAAAGAGCCGGGGAGGAGATGAACTCTCTTGCCGCAGAAATGAGAGATTTTTACAGCAGATTTTCACCATCGCGCCATGTGAAAAATTATATTGAAAGGCTTTTTGATCCTGCGTTCAAAGGCAAACAGGATCCTTATAAATATTAAAGAACGGAGAATGGAAAAATGGGAAATGTAGTTTTTAAGGATCGTCAGATCCTGATTGACGACCAGGCGGAACAGATCCGTTCAGGGGCCATGCACTATTTCCGGATCATGCCGGAGCAGTGGCAGATGCGTATTGAGGCTTTGAAATGCTGCGGACTCAATACTCTTGAAACCTATATGCCCTGGAATCTGCACGAAAAAGATGAGGGGATTTTTGATTTTCAGGGCAGACTTGATATTGCCTCTTACATACAGATGGCGGGTGAGACCGGACTTTATGTCATACTCCGTCCCGGTCCCTATATCTGTTCTGAATTGGATCTCGGCGGACTCCCCCCATGGCTGCTGACCAAAAAGTGTCGCTTGCGCTCTTCTGAAAAAGTCTTTATGAGTTATGCCAAACGCTATCTCAGTGAAGTGTTCGATCAGGTCCGGCCCCTTTTGCATACCAATGGTGGTCCTATCATCGCCATGCAGATCGAAAATGAATATATCGGCAGTGATCTGAAATATATGGAAGAGCTGCGTGACTTTTTTCGGGCAGAAAAAATAGATGTCCCTTTGATGGCTTCAAACTCCCCCGGTGAACTCCATTGCAGTCTGCCTGACGGCGTCTTTGCCTGTGTCAACGGCAGAAATCATCCGGCAGCTATGTGTGAAGCATTGAAAAAGATCCGCCCCGAAGATCCCCCCTTTGTCATGGAGCTCTGGAACGGGGCCGGACAATACTGGGGAGATGATTTCATTGAACATGATCCGGAACAGGTTGCCGCTGATATCAGAGAAGCCATGAAAGAAAAGATCAATTTCAATCTCTACATGTTTCACGGCGGTACCTCTTTCGGATTTATGAGCGGTTCCGGAGGCGGTTTTGGCGGCGCGCCTTACCAGTCTCTTTTGACCAGTTACGACGTGGACGCCACGCTTCCCGAGGGAGGAATGCCCGGAAAAAAATATGAAGCAGTCAGGCGGGAAATTCTTAACGCTCTACCCGGATTGAAACTGAATGATCCGCCGCATCCGGAACGTTGCGCTTACGGTGAAATAAAACTTTCTGAAGCAGTGCCCCTGTTTGACGCCATGGAACTTTTGAGCCGTGCAGTTCCTGCGGAGCGGGCATTGAGCTTTGAAGAGTTGAAGTGTTATTACGGCTTTGTTCTTTACCGGTTCCAAGCCGTAAATGACGGAGTGCAGACTCTGGCTCTGAACGGTATGCGTGACCGGGTGCAATTTTTTGTCAACGGACGCTATACAGGCACACTTCATCGCAATGACGGTGCGGAAAAGAAACTGCATTTCAAAGCCTCCAAAGGGGATACCCTTGATTTTCTTGTGGAAAACTGCGGACGTCTGAGAAATACCATCGCCGAACTTCAGAACGAGAGCAAAACTCTGGGCGTTGTCACTGACGGTTTTACTTGTGAATTACGGAACTGTCTCTGTTTTCCGCTGTCTCTTGAAGATCTGAGTGCTCTGCCTTTCCGCGCTTTTGAGGGATTTTTTACCAATGAACCCGCCTTTTACCGGGGATATATGGAAGTTGAGAAAACAGCTGATACTTTTATCAGAGTCCCTGCCGGAACCCGGGGGAACGTCTGGATCAACGGATTCAATCTCGGATCCTACCGGAATACAGGTCCTCAGTACACTCTTTATGTTCCGGAACCCCTGCTGAAAAAGGGAAAAAACGAAATCATCGTCTTTGAACTTGAGCATTTGGGAATGAATATGGCGTGGTCACAGGATTCTCCTGATATGGGGCGCAAACGGCGCATGATTCTGTAATTTGTGCAGAACAGAAGCCTTTACCGCAAATTTTGGACAGTATATGTGATAAAAAAGTAAAAAAAATTATTTTTTTTCTTGCTTTTTTCTGCTGAATGTGGTATTTTTACACCGTACAAACTTGAACTTTGAGGATCCAGTATGATGAAAATTGTTTTTTCTGCATTATGTATAGCACTTCTATTGACTGTATCAGGATGTGTTTCATATTCATATTCCGGTAAAAAAGGCGCATCTCCTTCAAAGGATGTGGCGGTTTTTTCTGATTCCGGTAAGATAGTGCATCCTTATCAGGTACTCGGAAGAGCTGTTGTTTCCGGCAATTATCAACATGTTTCCAGGGATAAAATGATGGCAAAGCTGGTGGAAGAAGCTAAAAAAGCAGGCGCTGATGCCGTTTTGATCGTCGAACAGCAAATTCTGCCTCAAAGTATGATCTCAAGATCCGGGGGCGGTTTTTTACGGCTTATGATTATGATGATACCAATCGCAGCTGGGGAGAACTTTACCGGGATGTCGATGTGACTATCGGCAACATTGGACACTCCACCTCTGCCGCTGCCGGAGAGAGCATTTCTGACTACCGCCGTATCATCAGAGCGGAGTTTTTGCGTTATTCAAGAGAGGGTGCAACACCTGCTTCGAAATAAAACAGGAGTTTTGAGAGAAATATGTCCAAACGCAAGCATCAGAAGAAAAACCGCCTGATCCGTATCGCGGACCGTAAGTATGAACGTCAGCTTGAGCGGGCAGGGAAGTTTGTGACAGGCAAACTCAAGATGACCCACTCCGGTTACGGTTTCGTTGAAATCGATCCTGCTGAAAGGGTAACTGAGAAGGGAGAGGATATTTTTATTCCCATCCCCAAGATCAATGGCGCTCTGGATGGAGATGTGGTCAAAGTACAGCTTTTGCCGGGAAGACGTGAATTTTCATCAGATACTGCGAACCGGGGGGCCACCGGCAGGATCGTTGAGGTCATTGAACGTCAGCGGGACTCTTTCGTAGGGGAATTGCTGGCAGGGGGCGTGGTTCGTCCTCTCAATACCCGGCTTCCTGACGGCATAAAACTTCTCGGCGGCCGCAAAGGCGCCCGGAAGGGGGACTTTATCAAAGTGAGAGGCCCTGAGATGATCCAGGACGAGTGGCGGGGCAGTGTCGCTGCAGTCATTGGTCATGCCGGAATCATTGAGGCGGAGTTGGATGCGGTTATGGCTGAATATGAGATACCGCCCGCCTATTCTGAAGAGGAAAACCAGGCGGCAATGGCAATCACGCCCCGGGAAATAGAGCGTAAAAATTATTCAAAACTTTTTGTCGTGACCATTGATCCGGAAGATGCCAAGGATTTTGATGATGCTTTATCACTTGCGCCCGGTCCTGACAGGGAACATCTGGAACTGGGAGTGCATATTGCTGATGTCGCAGCCTTTATCGCGCCTCAGAGCCGTTTCGATGCTCAGGCGGCGCGTCGGGGATTTTCGTGCTATCTTCCCGGCAGAACATTGCCCATGCTGCCTCCCGGCTTGACGGCCGCCATAAGTATGCGTGCCGGGGTCCCTTCATTGGCACACTCCGTTTTTCTCACCATTGATAAAAAAAGCGGAGAGGTCACTTCAGTACGCAGGGAACATACTCTTGTGACCATCGCCCACCGTCTTGATTACGATCAGGTGCAGAACTTTGCCGATACGGGGAAAGCGCCTGAAGAGTGGACTCCAAAACTGAAAAAGTGTGTTAAAGATCTGCTCAAAATTACTGCACTGATGCGTAAATTCCGGGCAGAAAAAGAAAAATTTATTGAACTGCCCCTGCCTGAAGTGCGTGTACGCTGCGATGAGAAATCCAACCAACTTCTGGGCGTTGAGGCGCGTATTTCCCGTCCTTCGGAGCAGCTGGTCGAAGAATGTATGCTTGCGGCGAATTCCGCCGTCGGCGCAGAGCTGGTCGACAAAGGCGTTGCCGGAGTCTACCGGGTCCACAAAGAGCCTGAAATAGAAAAGCTCTGGGAATTTTCAGACATGGCGGAGCAGTTCGGATTTTCCACAGGGGATTTGAGCTCCCGGAAAAACTGCAACGACTTTGTCACTTCTCTGCCTGACAATCCCAAACGGGAAGTGCTGCTGAGTCTGCTGCTGCGCTCCTTCCCCAGAGCCGAATATGCCGCTAAACCTCTGCTGCATTATGCTCTCGGCAAAACTGCTTATGCCCACTTTACCAGTCCTATCCGGCGCTATGCGGATCTGACGGTCCATCAGCAGCTTTGGAACCTGGATAAAAAGGCGCGGACACGCCGGGTGGAAACTCTTGAACGTGTAGCCGGAAAATGTACTCTTCTTGAAGAAAAGGTGGATGAGGCTTCTTTTGCCGCTTCTGACCGGATGAAACTCAGAATTCTGGAAGATGAGCTCGAAAAGGGCGAGCTCAAGATTTACGAAGGCGTTATCGCCAAGGTCATCACCGCCGGATTGCAGGTCGCCATCGAACAGCTTGGCCTTTACGGTTTTGTGCCGGTGGAGGCTCTTCCCGGCAACCGGCGCCGGGGCAAATACTCCCTCTATGGCGAGAAAAACAGCAGCAGCAGTTTCAAACTGGGAGACTACATTTATTTGCGCCTTGCCGGGATCGACTTTGCCCGGGGCAGCGCCATATTCGTTCCGGCGGGGAGATGACTGTGAAAAAGCCTCTTCTGTTTGTGGTATTTGCATTGATTTCCGGGATCAGTTTTGCCGGGGAAAATGCGCTTCACCGGAAAACTGCTCTTGAAATGATGCAGGCAAGCGGCGTTCCGGAAATGTTGGAGCGTGCTTTTACCGAACAGCTGGAAAATCAGTTCAAAGCCTTGCCGGAACTGGAAAAGATCCGTCCCCAGCTGACGGCGTTTTATCGCAAGGCGTTTTCTTTCAAAGAGTTGGAAGGCGAATTATGCACGTTGTATATGAAACACTATACCTGTGAGGAATTGCGGCAAATCATCGCTTTTTATAAAACTCCGGCAGGCAGAAAAAAAGCGAAGGTGGATGGAACGCTCAGTTCTGAGTTGGGAAAACTTTTTTTAAAGCATTCTGAAAAAAAGATGCCGGAACTTCAAAAACTGCTTCAGCAATCGATAAAGGAATAAATTATGACAAGCGAACTTCTTTTTGCACCTTATGCTCCTGAAAGCATGGCTCCCGATCAATGTATCGGTGCCAAATTCGACCGTCTGCTTGAGGCATTCGAACTGAAAAAAAGTGTGGAAAACCGCCGTGTTGTCATCAAGATGCATCTGGGCGGAGGAAATGGATTTTCCACCATACATCCCTTCTTTGTCCGCAAACTGGTGAAGGCACTTAAAGCAGCCGGCGCCGAAAGTATTTTTATTACCGATTTGAAAAGGGACGTTGAGACCGCCATTGACCGGGGATATACCGAAGAGGTGTGCGGATGTCCCATTGTTCCCGTGTGCGGCGGGGATGAGTCCGAATTTGTTTCTTTTCCTGTTGAACCGCCCTTCAAGACAATGGATCGGATAGAACTTTCAAAGCCCATTCTTGATGCAGATGTGCTGCTTGATTTTTCTCATGTCAAGGGACACGGCGTCTGCGGCTTCGGCGGCGCCTCAAAGAATCTTTCCATGGGCGCAGTGACCAATGCCATGCGGCAGCTGCTTCACGCTCAGGAGGGGGGGCTTGAGTGGGACAGCGCCAAGTGCAACAAATGCGGCAAGTGTGTGAACAACTGTCCCGACAAGGCAATGACTTTCAAAGATGGTAAATTGAAGATATTTTTCCACAATTGCAAATATTGCCGCCACTGTATGTTGATCTGTCCGCAGCAGGCGATCCGTATCGACCGTGGACACTATGTAGACTTTCAACAGGCAATGGCTATGACAACTGCCAAATTGCTGACTCATTTTGCCGACCGGCAGCTTTATATCAACATGCTCATGGATATCACCCTTTTCTGTGACTGCTGGGGCATGACGACTCCGGCACTCGTTCCGGATATCGGGATCCTGGCAGGACGGGATATCGTTGCCATTGAACAGGCCTCTCTTGATCTTGTGGCAAAGGCAACATTTATCAGAGAAGCTCTTCCCCCGGGGTGGAAGTACGATGCAGATGACTCCAAACATCTCTTTGAAAGAGTACACGGCAAGAATCCCTACGCTGTTGTCAGACTCCTTGAAGAGATGGGAATGGGAACACGCAGCTACTCTTTGCGCGAAATCAATTGAATTTTCTCATCATAAACGAAAGGAATACTACTATGAAAACCGTTAAGATCCAGCAGCTCAGTGTTGAAAAGTTTCACCGCTACGGCACCTATGCCAAGATGATCGATCCTGCAAGTGATGCCACCGGTCCCAAAGATGCTGAAATCGTCTTTTTCAGGGATATGGTGCAGCAGACGCTTTCTGACTCCCCCTCTTTTTCCACCTGTTTCATGCGTCCCCGTCCCATGGTCATCAATGTGGGTGAATACCATGATTTTACCTGTGAAGTGAGTATGCCTCTTGACAACGATGCCATTGTGTGGGTCGCTCCTGCCGGAGCCGGAGAAGAGGTGCCCGTTGATGATATCGAAGTCTTTTATGTGCCTCAGGGAACTTTGCTTTCTCTGCGTCCCGGTGTGTGGCATCATGCTGCTTTCACCCCTAATGACAAAAATGTCAACGTTATGATCGTGCTTCCTGAGCGCTGCTACATGACCGATTGCCATGTTGCGGAGATCCCTGCTGACAAACAGCTGGAGATCGTCTTCTGATGATTTGGGAGAATCCTTTTAATAAATCCTCCCGTCAGGCGCTGTTGGATATTTCAGGAGATTGGGCGCCCATCCGTCACTACGGAGAACTGATGGACTCCGATCCCCTGAGTGTCTATGGTGATCTGCTGCCGGAGCTCCGTAAAGCGGATTGGCGGATCACCAATCTTGAAGCACCGCTGACGCCGGGAAAACTCATTGTGAAAAGCGGCGCTGCTTTTCACGGAGAGGAAAAACGTCTTTCAGCTTTGACTCAGGTTCCGTTTGATGCGGTCACTCTGGGCAATAATCATACCTTTGACTGCGGTGTCGAAGGGTTTAAGAAGACAGTTGAACTCCTCAATGAAAACAAGATCGCATACTGCGGCGCAGGAATGAATAAGAACGAGGCACTGAAACCCCTGGAAGTCGAAATAAAAAATGTGAAGATCGCCGTTTTCAACTTTTCCGAGGGCGAGGATCGCATGGCGGCAGGGGAAAATACCCCCGGTGTCGCCGGATGGGAGATCGAAGCCATGGAAAGTGCCATCTGGCAGGCACGGGAAAAGTTCCACGCCGTTATTGCTGTTGTGCACTGCGGTCTGGAGTATGTTCCCACTCCGCCGCCTTATGTGTATGACTGCTTTGACCGTCTTGCCGCCGCCGGAGCCGATCTGGTGGTGGGGCATCATCCGCATGTACCTCAGGGAATGACATTTCTGCGCGGAAAGCCTGTTTTCTTCAGTCTCGGCAACTTTATCTTCTATCAACCCAAACAACTTGCCTACCGGAAACTCGGATATCATCTTCATGTGGGTGTCAATGAAAATGGGATCACCTCAGTAGAGGTTCTTCCTTATCAGCTTACAGAAGAGGGAGCAAAACGTTTTGATCCGGTGCAGTTTGACGGGATCCTTGATGCAATTTCCGGATGTCTGGAAAAAAGAGAAAACGTGGTCGAAGCGTGGAACGGTTTCCTGAGCTACTACGGCGTTGAGGGATACATTGATGAGCTGCAGAGGATTCTTAAAGAGATGACTGATGATGCCGGTAAAGGTGCCGCCATGCTCCGCAACCGGGTCATGACTTTGCAGCATCTTCATCACTGGAACGACGGATTGACCCGTATTGTTTCCGGAGAGATCTCCAAGGCGCCGGAGTGGGCAAAAAAACTTGCTGAGATATATTTTACAACAGAGGTTTCAAAGTGAGAATTGCCGTTTGCGACTCCGGACTTGGGGGACTTGATATCGCCGCCCGTCTCTGGAAAAAAGGAGGAACTGGCGAACTGATCTATTTCAATGTCTGGCCCGAAGTTGATCGGGGATTCGGCAAGATGAGTCCTGAAGAAAGAGTTCAGGTCTGGGAGCGCGCCTTTGACGGTATAATGGAATATGCTCCTGACTTGCTTGTCATTGGATGTAATACTTTGTCTGTGGTTCACCGCAGGAGCGGACGTGCCGGGGATCTGCGCTGTCCTGTTCTGGATATCGTGGACGCCGCTGTTGATGTGTGCGGCACTTTTCTGAGGAACAATCCCGGAAAAAAACTCCTTATTCTAGGGACCGCTGAAACAGTCAACTCCGGATGCTACAAAAATATGCTCATTGACTCAGGTATAGCGCCGGAACGCATTTCCGGACTTCCTTTGCCGGGACTGGCGACCTTGATCGAACAATCACCCGATTCTCCGGAAGTTGAGGCACGCATTGCAGCCGGATATGCCGAGGCAGCCGCTGCAACTGCTGACTTGCAAAGCTATGCTCTTGGACTTTGCTGCACTCATTTCGGTTATGTTTCACCGGTGTGGGAAAAAATATTCCGGCCGGCAGCATTGCTGAATCCCAACGAGAATATTCTGAAGAAGCTCTCTTTCCCGCCGGGGGAAGGGGGGATCAAGGTGACTTTTATTTCAAAAATTCCCCTTCCCGGGAGCAAGATCGGCGCTATGAAAGGACTTTTTGCTGCCGCTCCGCCTGTGGCAGAAGCCCTTGAGCAATACCGGTATACGCCGGATCTTTATCAGGTACGGTAAAGAACGGCAGCTTTTGTGAAAACACCCGGTCTGCATGCCGGAAACTCCTCCTGAGAGAGGAAACGGGAAAAAACGTGTAAATTATTGCAAAAAAACTTGATATTTGAGTGAAATGGTGGTATATTTTCCATCATGTATACTTACGGAACAATTTTGCTTGGTGAGCGGCTGCTTCTGCTCAGTCTCCGACTGCGCGGCGCGGCCGTGTCGTCATGTTGATGATGGTTCCTTTCGCAGAACATCGGTTCCGGAGTTTCCGATATACGGTCGCGGTAAATAAAACTGCTCCTTAATTTTTTTTCAAGTTTGTCTGTTTTAACTTACATATAAGGAAGTTGTTCACAATGAACCCCAAATATACCTATCCCGCAGCCGTGGCTATTGAGAACCGCCAGTGGCCTGACCGCGTTTTTACAGTTCCTCCTGTCTGGACTTCCGTTGACTTGCGTGACGGAAATCAGGCATTGCCTGAGCCTATGAATCCTGATCAGAAACTTGAGTATTTCAACATGCTCAAAAAAATCGGATTCAAGGAGATCGAGGTATCCTTCCCTTCTGCCAGTGAGGATGACTTCAACTTTGTCCGCAGGCTTATCGAAGAGGGGCATATCCCCGAAGATGTGCGTATTTCTGTGCTGACTCAGGCGCGCAAACATCTCATCGACCGTACTCTTGAGTCTCTTAAAGGCGTCCATCGTGCCATTGCTCACTGCTATGTGGCGACCAGTGACCTTCACAACCGTTTTGTTTTCGGCGGCGACCGTCAGAAGGCACTGCAGATGGCCATCGACGGAACAAAGATGGTTTGCGATGCCATTGTAGCCAACGGACTTGAAGGACGTATCGGCTATGAATTTTCTCCTGAAGAGTTTACGGACAGTGACATTGACTATGTGGTCGAACTCTGCTGTGCCGTCAGAGATGAGTGGGCAAAAATGGGACCTGTTTCTAAAGATAACTTCATTCTCAATCTGCCCGCGACTGTGGAACGTCGTCCTCCCAACCACTATGCGGATATGATAGAGCTTTTTTGCCGCAAGTACCCCTTCTGCGACACCACCCGGATCAGTCTGCACTCCCATAACGATCAGGGATGTGCCGTGGCAGCTTCTGAATTGGCGATCCTTGCCGGTGCGGATAGAGTTGAGGGAACTGTTTTCGGTCACGGTGAAAGAACCGGCAACCTCGATATTTCTGTGTTGGCTTTGAATCTGGAATCCATGGGCATTGATACCGGGCTTGATTTCAGCAACATGCCTGAGATTGTCCGTACCGTTGAACGCAATTCCGGTATAGAGGTCCATCCCCGGCATCCTTACGCCGGAGATTTGGTCTTCACTGCCTTTTCCGGTTCTCATCAGGATGCCATCCGCAAGGGATTTGAGCGCCGTGGCGACATCTCTGAATTTTTCAATCAGGGATGGAAGATGCCCTATCTCCACATCGACCCCGCAGATTTGGGGCGTCAGTATGAGAGGTTGATCCGTATCAACAGCCAGTCCGGCAAGGGCGGGGTTGTTTACGTCCTTGAAAAAGAGTTCGGCATCTGTCCTCCCAAATCCATGCACCCCGCTATCGGAGCTGCTGTGCAGCACTATGTGGATGCTTCCGGTGGAGAGATTGATTCTGCAAAGCTCCGTGAGATCTTCTACGAATGTTTTGTCAACTGCGACGGTATCTACCGGATGGAAAATTACAGCCGCGCCTCAGCCGGCGAACACTCCGGCGCCGGTTTTGACTGGTTTATCGGCGAGGAGAAGTATCAGCTGACCGGTCAGGGCAACGGATTGCTTTCTGCAGTGGTTCGGGCACTGAAAGGCTCCGGTAAGATGCCTTTCTTCAAGGTTGAGGATTATGCGGAGCATACCCTCGGTACCGATGCCGATGCCCGTGCTATCGCCTTTGTCGGGTTGAGAGTTTCAGAAGAATCCTCTGATCTGGTTTACGGGGCAGGGGAGCATACCAACATTGACAAGGCTGTTATCCACGCATTGATCTGCGCTTTGAACCGTGCTGCTGCCGCAGGCAGACTCGGTGAACCGGTGATGCAGTAAACTCCGGGGTACTTTTCAATGGACGAAGTGACAAAAACAAGGATCAAAGTACTGACAGGACTTGCCGTTATAGTAGTTCTTGTGCATTTGATCCTTATAAAGATCTTTGTTTTCGGCGGGGCAAAAACTGAGGCTGAAGATAAAAAGTTTTCAGGGAAAACGCCGGAACCTGTTGTTGCCGCTCCGGTGAAAACACCGGTCGGCCGTTATTTCGTCCCTTCAAAAAATCCACGGTTCGGAAGAGCTCTTGACTACTCCGGTTCCATTCGTGGAAACCTTCCGGAGAAAATGGTTCCCGGCAGTGCCGGTGCCCGCAGCGGCATCATTGTGGATATGGATACACGGAAAGTTTTGTGGGAAAAGAATTCCTCCCGTGCAGTCCCCATTGCCAGTATGGCAAAAATGATGACTATGCTCCTTGTGATGGAACAGCTTGAAAAGCGTACTGATATCAGTGTCAGTACGCCTGTTCCCGTGACAAAGACGGCGCGGAACGTTCCCCGGACAGGGGTTTTGTTTTTGGCTCCGGGTGAGTCCTTTACTGTTCAGGAGCTGATGATCGCCACGGCTGTGAAAAGTGCCAATGACGCTGCCACTTTGCTGGCTGAGTATTTCGGAGGCTCCGTGCCTCTCTTTGTGAAGATGATGAATGACAAGGCTCTTCAGTTGCGGCTGCAGAATACCACTTTTATCAATCCCTGCGGCTTGCCCGAAAACAAGCGCAACTCACTGGGCAGCGCGGCAGATATGGTCATGCTTGGAGAGCAACTTCTTCAGTATCCTTTGCTGATGCAGTGGTGCAATCTCAAATCTTCTTCTATCAGAGACGGCAAGACTGTATTTGTCAATACCAACAAGCTGGTCAATCCCCGGTATCCGGGGGTGGATGGTCTCAAAACCGGTTACATTCGGGCGGCCGGTTCCTGTCTGACCTTCAGTGCCGTTCGGAATCAGCGGCGCATTATGGGATGTGTGACCGGCTTCAAATCCTCCAGGGAGCGCGACCGTTTTTGCCGCCGTCTGCTGGATTGGGCGTACAGTCGTCCCTGAGTTCAGAACTGTTTTTACTCCAACTCCACTTCCGGGTGGAGTTTTTTTTGTGCCGGTAAACAAAAAAATCCGGAAAAGAGAAGGATCATCTTTTCCGGATCGGGTGCGAAAGTTTGATTTATCAGCGGTAAAGGGCCTTGGTGAAGCCTTTGTAATTTTCCAGATCGAAAGGCACTGTGGGAGCGGCGCCGGGAAGATCGGCACTTGAGATCAGGCGGTTTTCCTGATAGCAGCGCTTGATGAGTTCTTCCATGGGACGAATGATCCGCAGAGTATTGCGGTCATCGTCAACGGCGATATCCATAAGAGAGGCGGGCAGATCCACAATGGGAGCGGAGTCAAAGACGGCATTGCTTACCAGCACAGCTTTTGAGGCAAGTTTCACAGTGCAGATAAAACCGTTGGGATCACTCAGACGGTTCAGCAGACCATTCCACACATTTTTCCGAATGTCGCCACCGGCTGCAGAGGCAAAACGTTCGATTTCGTTGCCCTGCAGATCGGTAACAATGGTTTCCTGCTGGGTGTAGTGGATCGTTCCCTTTTCACATTCAATGTCTGAGATGGGACCTTCTGTGGCAGGGATCGCGTGAGAGACATAGAAAAGAATTTCCTTGTCATCTCTGGTCAGCACCCGGATATCTGCTGTGTCGCAGCTTGAGATGGGATTGACCCGGAACATACCGGCTTCCACGGACTTCACATCGGCGGTGCCTTCAAAGGTGTTGCCCGCATAGAAAAGAAGCAGGTTCAGATAGTGGGCCACCGCATTGGTGAAGGGGGAGTCCAGCACCGGTTCACCGGCCTGATTGAAAAGTGCGCCGGCCCAACCGTTGCGTCCGTAATAGGCGTTCTTGCGGGGCCAGAGAGCGTAACATTTCAGACGTTTGACTTTACCGAGCTTTCCGGAAAGGAGCATTTCCTTGATGCGGCGGGTTTCAGGCTGATAGATGGTCTGATATCCGACAGCGACAAATTTTCCGGCTTTTCTGGCGGCAGCTTCCATTGCTTCGGCGTCTGCGAGAACCGGGGCCACAGGCTTTTCCACAAAGACGTTGGCACCGGCGGCAAGAGCAGCTTCAGTCATGGGGCGGTGGAGCGCGATGCCGGTGGGAATACAGCAGAGATCCAGTTTACCCGCATGTTTGGCAAGCATGGAGGGATAATCAGTAAAAATCTCAACATTGAGTGCTTTCAGACGTTCAAGGTATTCAGGTGAAACCTGGTTCTGGTGGATGACGGCGGCAGCGAAGTTGACTCTTCCGGCTTCATGTTCCCGGAAAAGGTCTCCGCAGTGGACGGCACCGAAGCCGGACACACCGATAACAGCTGCGTTTATCATGTTAAAAACTCCTTATGTTAGTGTTTTTTAGAAAAAATTGACACATCGAGGTCAAGTTTTGCACGTTCTATTTCTTCCATAAAGGTGGGAATACTGCCCGTAGGCTCATAGACACCTTCAATTTTATTGTCAGCACTCCATCCTGTCTGGCGGAATACAAAGATATCCTGCATGGTAATGATATCACCCTCCATTTTGGTGATCTCGCTGATGTTGATGACTTTTCTGCTGCCGTCTCTTTCTCGGGAAATCTGAACCACCAGATGGATGGCTGAAGCGATTTGTTCACGGATCGCTCTCAGGGGCAGATCAAATCCTGCCATCAGCACAAGTGTTTCCAGACGTGCAAGGGCATCCCGGGGGGTATTGGCGTGGATCGTGGTCAAACTGCCGTCATGACCGGTGTTCATGGCCTGAAGCATATCCAGTGCCTCACCGCCGCGGCACTCACCAACCACGATCCGGTCGGGACGCATACGCAGACTGTTGCGGACAAGATCACGGATCGTAATGGCACCTTTTCCCTCAATGTTTGGAGGACGGGACTCCAGACGGACAAGATGTTCCTGCCGCAGCTGAAGTTCGGCCGCATCTTCAATTGTGACGATACGTTCTTTGTTGGGAAGAAAGCTGCTCAGCACATTGAGCAGAGTGGTTTTACCGGAACCGGTACCTCCTGAAATCAGAATGTTTTTTCTGACAGCCACGCACGTTGCGAGGAATCTGACCATTTCAGGAGAGATGGAGCCGAAGTTGACAAGATCTTTCGCTTCAAGAGGGGTCTTTGAAAATTTCCGGATTGTGATGGAGGGCCCTACCAGTGAAAGAGGCGGAATGATCGCATTGACACGGGAACCGTCAGGCAGACGGGCGTCCACCATGGGGGAACTTTCATCAATACGTCTGCCGAGAGGCGCAACGATACGTTCGATGGCAGAGAGCACCTGATTGTCATCGGCAAAAGAGGCATCGGTTTTGTAAAGGATACCCTTTTTTTCCACGAAGATCTGATTAGGGCCGTTGACCATGATTTCTGAAATCTCATCAACTGCGATCAGGGATTCCAGGGGCCCCAGACCGATGGCTTCGTTGACAAGTTCTTTTTCGATGATATCAATGGAAAGCTCTTTGGGGAGTTCAATCGTCAGCTGCCCCAGGATCTCCTTGGCTGCGGCAACAGCCTGTTCCCGAAGTGCTTCAGCTGAAATACCCGAAAGCACCATCTTTTTAAGATTGAGCCGGGCAAGCATTTCCTGATGTGCCTGCCTTTTGATCTCTCTTGCCATGGGACGGAACCGGGCGGGGATACCGGAAATCTCAAGAAGAGGAATTTCTCCCTTGCTCAAAGAAGAATAATCATCTGACAGGGAGGCTCGTCTTCTTTCTTCGCGTCTGGAAATGACAAGTTCAGCTTTGCTTATCCTGATGAGGTTGACGTCCCCTTCAAGCTGGCAGGGTTGATGCGGGTAGAGCATGGTACCATCACTGAGCATTGTCCCGTTGCTGCTGCCCATATCCATAATCGTTACACTACGGTCACTGATGATCAGCTGGGCATGACGCCGGGAAATATCAGGGCGGGGCAGACGGATATGACACTCTTCGCCAGAGCCGATAAGATAGGTGCCGTTACCCAGTGTGGCACCAGCTTCCGGAACTCCCGGCAGACGGACAGTAAGGTCGGTCATCTTTACCGGATCCCTCCGCGTTCTTCGCGGCGCTTGTTGTATTTTGGGATCTCTCTTTCAAGAGACTTGAAGTTGACGCTGCGGGCTTCAATATCTTTGGAAATACGTTTGTCTTCAAAGTTCCTCAGAGAAAGGGTAAGTTTACCTTTTTGCGATGCGAAGATAACCATTTCCACCTCATCGGGGTAAAGCTGCAGCGTTACTGTGGAGTAAGAACGCTGGCCGTTCATAGTGTCTGATGCATAATTTTCTCCCCAGCGGTTGCCGACGGCAAGGACTTTGACATTCTGCAGAATGGTGATGGTCACTGTGTCAAGGGAGTTGTCACCCCGCAAATCGGGGAAACGGAACGTTCCCAGCACATCAACGTTGTCGTTGGGCTGTACAAGGTTGTTGACCGAAGAAACAGGATCGACGGGAATACTGACAGCGCGGCATTGATCCTTGATATTGGAGGAAAAGCCGTTGCGTAATGTTACGGGTTTCAGGTCTGAGTACTGCAGCAGCTGACCGGGGATCACAGTGACCTCAAGGCGTCTGCCGATGACTCTGGAGCGTTCTTCCCAGGGGATCTCACGGCTGCGGTTGAAACTGTCCCTTTCACGGCGCACCCGGTGGGGAGCAATATCGGCAAGTTTGATCTCCTGACCTTCGACCATGCTGTTTTTGACCTGAATAAGGATCCGTTCCTCAGAAGTGCCCCGGATCTTTGCTTTTTCGTGTTCAAGCTGTTTGTAAGTCAGCATAAATGCCAGCAGACCGAAAATCACAGCCAGCAGAAGCAACATTTTTTGACGCATAACGACTCCCTTTCATAAAAGCAATAATGTCTTTCTTATACTATACCAACATATTATTGAAATTTCCAGTCCCTGAACAGTTTTTTTGTGCAATTTCTGCTATTTTGCATCTTCGGCGGTTGAAGAGGAGTGATGCCGGTTCTGTCGTGAGAAAAAAATTGACTTTTTTTGAAAAAAATACTTGAAATTTGGAAAAAGTTGGTGTAAATTGGGAATGTGTGGAATTTTCTGGAAAATAAAAAACGCTTATGTTGTCATTTTGCGGACTGGACAATTGCCTGGTAGATGCCAACGGTCGTGTGCGTCTGACTCAGCGCGTGGTGGAGGACTTTCTGAGAGAAGGTAACTCCGAAATCGTTATGTACGGATTGCCGGAGGGGTGTATCGCCCTTTATCCGGAATCTGTATGGAAACGCATGCGCGCGCCCGCACTGAACACTCCTGAGCAGCTCGGTTCAAGTTTTTCCATGCGCAGTTCCATGCGGCGTTTCGGCGCTCTGACATGTTCAGAGACCATCAGCCGCCAGGGACGTATTACTATTCCCGAACTTCTCAGAGAACATGCCCATCTCGGTTCCGGTACGGAAGCCGTGGTCGTCGGTGTGGAAATCGGTGTGGAAATTTGGGAGGCCGGCAGGTTCCGCAAAGAAATGGAAGCCGCCCGACAGCGGGAGGAACTTAAACGGGAACGGGAGTTTGACAGGGAGTTGAATGAGATTTGACGATGGAACGGTTTTTGCGTAATATGTGTTTGATCATACTGCTGCTTTCAATGCTGCTGCTGCTTGGTTCCGGACGCAGTTCCAAACCGGCTGTGGAGCGTTCTGAAGCGGAACGCGCTGCCGTGCACCTTGGTGAGATCGTTCCCAAAGGTGATCGCAGCGAGTGGTGTTCTGCTGCCGCAAAACGTCCTCTCTGGCTTATTCGCGTCACCTCTCTTCCGGTTTCCGGAGAGTGAGTCCACTGTCCCGCTGTGCCGTGAAAGCACTATTTTTTCTCCAGCCTCTGTCCGTGTGTGGGATTTCTTCAGTTTTTATTCCCTGATTCAATTGCAAAAGCGATAAACGCGGTGTATATTAATCAAAAAGAAGCCGGTTAGGTGCAGTTTTTTGATGCTGCATTTATTAGGCTTGACTAATAAACATCGCAAGAGGCTGCAAATGACGGAAAAAAAGAAATGCTGTTCTTCCTGCTGTTGTCAGGAAGAATCTCTGGGGAAACAAATGACTTTGGCGGAACTTCCTGTAGGGACAACTGCCACTATTGTAAAAGTGATGCCTAAGATCCGCGGACGCAAAAAGTTTGCTGACGTGGGCTTGGTGGTGGGATCTGAACTTCTGATGGAGGCACATGCGCCTCTGGGCAGTCTGATCCGGGTGAAAGTTATGGAAACCAGCATGGCTCTGCATAAGGATGATGCCGCCAATTTCGTGATCGAACAGGGGACGCGTGATGAAAAATAAGTACCGCGTTGCTCTCGCAGGAAATCCCAATTGCGGAAAAACCTGTATTTTTAACGCCCTCACCGGCACCCGTCAGCATGTGGGCAATTATCCCGGAGTGACTGTCGAAAGCAAATCCGGAACCTTTACTTTTGAAAATATTGAAATTGAATTGATCGATCTTCCCGGCGTCTACTCTCTTTCTTCCAGTTCCCCCGAAGAGGAGGTCGCTTTCAACGAACTGACTGCTCCCGGTATCGATCTTATCATCAACGTGGTGGACTCCACCATTCCGCAGCGCAGCCTTTATCTCACCACTCAGCTGGCTGAACTTCATATTCCCATGCTTCTTGCCTTCAATATGAGTGATGATGCCCGCAAAAAAGGGATGAAATACAATATCCCCCGTCTGGAAAAGTATTTCGGCTCTCCTATCGTGCAGACAGTGGCAAGTCAGACCGGTGGTGTCCGGGGGCTTCTGGACCGTCTGGTCCAGACTCTCAGTGAGTTGGAAGACCATGGGGTTCCCATGTTGACATACGGCGCAGATATTGACGATGCCATCAATGCCGTGGCTGAAAAAATAGAAGCTCTGAACGTGGAGCGGCTCCGGCACGTTCCCGCCCGCTTTTTCGCCATTAAGCTGCTGGAACATGACAGCGCTGCCATGCGTATTCCGGAGTTTGAGTCCGTTTTTGAGGAAGTTGAGGAACAAATCAAACATCTCTGGGAAAAACATGCCATCAACGCCGATACCTTTATGGCAGACCGCCGTTATGCCATGCTTGCCGGAGCCTGCCGTGATACCATTTCAATGACTCAGGAACGGCGGCGCGAAATCTCAGATAAGATCGATCTGGTGCTGACCAACCGCTATCTGGGACTGCCCATATTTTTACTCATTATGTACGTTACGTTCTGGTTCACTTTTACCTGCTCCGAGCCTCTGATGGGTTATATTGAGACTTTTTTCGGATTTCTGGCTGATTCCATCGGGAAGACCTGGAGTCCGGAAAAAGTACCTTTCCTGCGCTCCATGATCATTGACGGTGTCATCGGCGGCGTGGGCGGCGTCATCGTTTTTTTGCCCAACATTCTTTTCCTCTTTTTCGCCATTGCCATCCTTGAAGACTCCGGCTATATGTCGAGAGCAGCTTTTATTATGGACGGCATCATGAGAACCTTCGGACTTCAGGGACGTTCATTTGTACCTTTGGTTCTGGGATTCGGATGTACCGTTCCCGCCATTATGGCGACGAGAACCATTGAATCCGACCGTGACCGGGCTGTGACCATTATGGTTCTGCCCCTTATGAGCTGCAGCGCCCGGCTGCCCATCTATGCCCTTTTGATCCCGGCGTTTTTTGCCGGCTGTCAGGCGACAGTGATGTTTCTGATTTATGTGATTGGCATCATTGCGGCGCTGGTGGCGGCGCTGGTGATGAAAAATACCCTTTTCAAAGGAGACGGTGAAGTCTACCTGATGGAGCTTCCTCCCTACCGGATGCCGACTTTGAAAAGTCTGTTGCTTCACATGTGGGATAGAAGCAGGATGTATCTTCACAAAGCGGGTACCGTGATCCTTGCTGCCAGCATCATTCTTTATATCTGCAACACTTTCCCGCAGAAAAAGGCTGAAGAGTTCAGCAGAAACTATGATGCGGAAATCGCTTCAGTCAGAGAAAAGAATGCTTTCGGCCCGGTCCGGCTTTCTCTGGCTGAAAATTTGCCCGGACTTTCAAAAGAACAGATCGCCGAAGTTAAAAAGGAACGGCACCTTACGCCTGAGCTTCTTGAAGCTGTTGATATGAAAAAATTGTCGCTGCTCCAGAAGAAACTTGTGCAGAGCGCATCCGAAACAAACGATGCTGTGAAGGCCCTTGAGAATGCCAGGAAAGCTGAGGCGATGGCATGGACCATCTCAGGCAGGATCGGTCATGCTCTTGTTCCTCTCATGCGTCCCATCGGTTTTGATTGGCATGCGACGACTGCCACCATTGGAGCACTTGCGGCAAAAGAGGTCTTTGTTTCCCAGCTGGGGATCCTTTTCTCTCAGGGCGAAGCGGATGAAAATTCTCACTCCCTGCGGACGATCCTGGTCCGGACTTATACGCCTCTTCAGGCTTTCTGCATGATGCTTTTCTGTTTGCTTTCCATCCCCTGTCTGGCAACGCTTGCCATTATCAGAAAGGAGCTGAACTCCTGGAAAATGGCGCTCATTGAGGGATGTGCCATGTTTGCTTTGGCTTACACCGTTTCCTTTATCGTCTATCAGGGGGGAATGCTTCTCAATATCGGCACGAAAATGCTTGGCTGATAAAATCCGGAGAGAGCTGTTAAAAGCTCTCTTCTTTCTATTTCAGAACTAAACAAAAAGGAATAAGAGATGAAAAAAATGTTGGCAGCAGGTGCTGCACTTCTGGCGCTGGGTACTTTTGCCCTTGAGCCGGGCGGTGTGTCGGTCGATCTTTCTGTGCTGAAAGGCGGTGCTGATGTTGGCAAAAATGCCGTGAATCTTATGAAATGCGGCGATTTTGAAGGAAAAAATGTTTTCAATACGGGAACTGCCTCCTGGAGCGGCGGCAGCTACGTCTGGAGCAACGGACTCAAAGACAAGGCGCATAAACAGCGTATCGTAAGCGGACACCGGAGATTTATTGACCCCAAAGGAGGTGTCAACGGTTCCGCCTGTGCCGTGATCCTGACTCCTGAGAAACTGGCTGCCGAACAGAATCGTGACGGAAATCCGTGGATGAGCAACAGCTTTTCCCAGCGCATCCCACTGCCTGATTCAAATGTTCCTGTCAAATATGCTCTTCTTTTCAAGACCAAAGGCTTTACTGGAAAAAACGCGGGAATCAACAGTTTGCGGGTATTTGTCCACTTTTACGATCAGCTTCCCGGAGTTTACAAAAATTTAAAGCGGACTCGCGCCGTCATAAATCACGCTGTTTCTCTGCCTAAAGATTATGAAATGCGGTCACTTACATTCATGGCGCCGCCGCACACCAGGCGCCTGGATATCAGTTTCACTCTGTATGGTCAGGGAACAGTTTTTCTTGACGATGTGCAGCTGGTCAAAATTGAGATGAAAAAGGGAGCCAATGTGTATGTGACTCCATGGAGCTTTCTTGACAATACCTACTGTATCGGCGAAAAACAGCCGGGAACGGTGGTTTTTGAAATGCAGAACGAGCAGGGCGTCAAGTATAAAAAGCTCTGCCTCACTCTCAAGATCCCTGCCGGATTCAAACTCCATTCAGGCAATGTAAACAATATCCTTGTTTCTGAAAAGAAAAATCCCGACGGCAGCACCACCGCTGTTTTCAACGTGCAGCGCTTTGTCCCCGGTATGAAAAAGGATGGTTATGGCATGTGGTCAGCGCCCAGCGTGACTCTGATTCCCCAAATGGCAAAATCCGGGAAACGCTTTCCCCTTGAATACTCTCTCTCTGAGGGCGAATGGCAGGGTGAGGTGAAAAAACTTTATCTCAAGGTCATTGAACCTTTGCAGGGCAGGAGACCTAAACACTTTGTTTCCGGTGTACAGCTGGTGCATGAATTCAATCTGCCTGCAGAGAAACTCCCTGAGATCCGTGACTTTCTGGACAGAGCCGGACTCAATGCCATCCACGGCGGCAGCGATCTGCTGAGAAAGAGTGTGAAAAACATCGGTCTTGCCCGTTATGCTCAACCCCATGTGCTTTGCAACGGATACCGTATAGGCGGTGCCGCAAACCGGACTGAAGAATCCTACTTCCGCCAGGTGGATGGGAAACCTTTCAAGCGCGGCATGGTGAAAACCTGTCCGGTTGAAGTTTATAAACGCGGCAAATTTTACAGGAGTCAGGTGTTGACCATGCTGGAACAGATTCTGGTCACAGGTGATACCGCTGACCAGATCATGCCGAACTGGGAGCCTTACTATCTGGATTTTAAAGGCTGTTTTTGCGATCGCTGCCGCGAAGAGTTTATTCACTGGATGAAAGGGAAGGCGAAAGAGGAAGCGGTCCGCGCCAGATGGCCCCGGCAGATCATTGACACCTTCAAAGATGAGTGGATTAAATTCCGCTCATGGCAGCACGGCAGACTTTGTGTTACACTGGAAAAAGATATCAATGCTCTGGGGAAAAAGGCAGGCAAGGATTCGCATTTTATGCCTGAAATCGCCTGGAGCCAGCTTGTTGAGTCTGATAAAAAGGGATTCGGACAGTATTCTCCTCTGGATTATATGGCTGAACTGCCATGGCTCGAACCCTGGGGACCTTATATTTTCAGCAGTTTTACAGAAAAATACAACTATTATCCCGGTATACACCTTATCACCTATACTGCTGCACATGACAATAAAGCCTTTCTCAAACGCTACATCAAGGATCCGGCAAAGTATCCCAAACTCATTGCCTTGCCTCACGGATTCCAGTGCGGCACATGGGTGACTGAACCTGAGGCTTTTGCCTTTGAGACTTTGTGTTTCTTCCTCCAGGGGTGGGAAGGATCTTTCGGATATTATTTCCCTAAAGGCTACGATCATCGTTACTGGAACGCTCTGGCGCGGGCGAACTCTGTCATTGCAGACTTTGAGGAAATCGTGATGAAGGGGGAAGAACTCAAAGGTGCTTCCTGTAAGGTTGAGACACCTGTGCCCCGTCCTTTCTTCCCTGCCTACTGGAGCGAGGGGGGTAATTTCAAAAAGCGTTTGCCCGGACTTGCAAAAGCCGAAATGGTGCAGCTGAAGAGCTTCCGCAATGGAAAAAATGTTGCCGTTGCAGTGGGCAATTTCTGGCAGAAAGGTGAAGTTTTTGTAAAAGTTTCAGTCAGAGGAGTGGATAAAAAGGTCAGGTATACGGTCAATTCTTCTGAAAACTACTCTCTGGGGATTTTTTCCGGTGAAGAACTTGCCGGCGGTATCCTTCTGCATGTGGGCGCTTTGCGTTGGAATATCCTTGCCATCCAGCCCGGAGCGAAGACAAAAGGTGAAGTCATTTCTCAAAGTGCCATTGCCGGTATGATGAAAAAACGTCTGCCTGCCATCAAAAAGAGCCTTGAATGGGAAAAGAACTACTTCAAAAAAATGCAGGATGAAGAATCCGCTGACAATCCGGTCAATGACTTCAAAGCTGTGTATGAACTCAACAACGCCGGTGTCAATTTGAAAGCTGTGAAAGAGAATGGAAAAGATTATCTCCGGCTTTCCGGAGCCGGTTACACGGCACTCCTTGATCCGGGAGCTGCCGGACGCCTTGCTTCTCTCAAAATCGGGGGCAGGGAGCTTGTTCATTCTCTCGGGTTCGGTGCTGATGGATTCTGGGCCCCGAAAAAGGTTTCTTTCAACGTCGTCAAAGGTTTCAAGATAACCGGCATGGATAAGAGCGGAAACGGCATCCGCGTTGAATTGGCCCGAACCATCAGTGCCCGTGAAAAGTCAGCTCTTGCCGGGGTGAAAATTACTAAAATCTGGCAATTCAACAGCAAGGGCGTTTCAGTGAAAAGCGTTTTGACCAACACGGCGGCAGTGCCTGTGGAGTTTGCGTTCCGCTTTCACAATATTCCCAACCACCTTGCGGGGAATTCCGGCAAGGTTTTCTTCGGCAAAGCCTCCTTTTTCAGAGAACAATCTCTTAAGATCGCCCGTTTCGGGAAAGAGGATTCTGTTATAGACAAGATGTTTAAGGTCAATCAGTTCATTGCGGCGCCGGAAAAGAAATTCTCTCTTCGTGCCCCCGGACTGCCTGAAGTCAATGTTGCTCTGGGGGGGGCAGTGCCTTACGGAGTCATTTTCTGGGATGGGGGAACTTTTTCCACCATGGAACCGGTTTTCAACCGCATCAAACTTGATCCGGGTGCAAAAGCGGAGTTTGTGATGAGCTTCAACTGGTAATATTGATTTGTTGTAATAAACGGGGCTGTTGCAAAACATCAGTTGCCGATAATGTCTGGTCTACAGACCGGAACCACCATTCCCCCGTGTTCAACGCCACGGGGGTTTCTTTTACCCACGAGCCGGTTGGCAGTCTGCGGGCGTTTTCGTTGTCAAGTATGACCAAACAAAAGGTTTAGTCACACACTCAGCCCCTGAGTACTGGCAAGCCGTCTGATTTTGCATGAGTGTCTGGTGCGGCACTTGGTCGGACATGTCAGACATGTCGGACAAGTCGGACTTTATTGGTGTGCCGCAGGTGCAAAAAACAGAGGGGACAGCAAAACATCGGGTTTTGCAACAGCCCCCTTGTGTTTGCTTGAGTCAGGATCAAACGACCTGAGCGTCAAAGGCGGTGCTCCATTCGGAGCCTACGCTCTTGAAGTACTGCCACTGAGTCGTGTCAGCACCCTTGACGTAGAGGACGCCGATGTTACTGCCCTCACGGACCCGCAAGTCGTCGATACCGTCTCCGTCAAAGTCGGCGATATCTTCAACGGTGCTGGTCAGATTGTTTTTGATGCCCATGAAGCTGTCAACGCGTCCCTCTTCCACCAGCCATGCGCCGACCCAGTTTCCTTTGCGGAGCAGCACATCATCTGTGCCGTCGCCGTTGAAGTCTCCGCTGCCGATGATTTCAAGAGCTCCTGAAAGGGTGTCAAGGTCAGCCCATTTGACAGAACCGTTCTCCTGAGTAAGCCATGTTCCGGCGAATCCGGCATCGTGCTTGAGGATGAGATCATCTCTGCCGTCGCCGTTGAAATCTCCGGTTGCGGCGATGTTCCAC
>JAFWBQ010000104.1 GCA_017507125.1 Lentisphaeria bacterium | reverse complement strand
CCTGAAAAAAGAGAACAAAAAAATGCCTTATTATGCTTGCGAAGAAAGCGCTTCATGCCCCAACGGGGCGCTTCATATTTTCCGCAGGAAAATGCTTCATACGGCGGAGCCGTGCTTCATTCGATCAGCGTTCACGCTGATCGAGCTATTGGTCGTTATCGCCATTATCGCCATTCTTGCCGCCATGCTGCTGCCCGCTTTGCAGCAGGCGCGTATGCGCGCCCAGACCGGCGCTTGCGTGAACAACTTCAAGCAGCTGGGGATGGTTGCTCAGCAATATGCAGAGAGCAACTCCGGCTTCATGCCGCATCAGGTGGAAAAGGGCGGCCCTCTCCGGCGGTACAAATCGGTTCTTTACCGCTATGACCCTTCACTTTTCCCCCACCATACTTTGAGTGTTGAGGAACATCTGGGGGGATGGGACAGGAACAACAGAGAGAAAAAGTGGTACAAAGGGCGTTTTATCTGCCCGGGATCATCTCTTAATGAACTTGCAGCTCTTGCGGCGCAGGGACTTATCAGCAGTGATGAACTCTTTTTCAATTCCATCGCCGTCTGTCATGCTTTCATTACCCGCGGCAAGACGCAGCAGGTGGGGTATCCCAAACTGAATATGATCCGCTATCCCTCTCAGCTTTTCTTTATGGCTGACAGCAACGGCGGACGTTATCTGAGTTATGACAGCGATATCACTCAGAAAACCAATGGCGAGACCATTTCTCTGCGTCACTCCGGAGGCTCCAACTTCCTTCATGCTGACGGACACGTTTCTTACCGCAAACGCAGTGAATTTCCCACCACCTACCGCACCGCCAGCTATTGGACTTCGTGGCACTGGTGTTTCAGAGATAACATCTCAGATCCCTCCAAAACCTACAAACTTTACCGGCAATAAAAAAAGGAGATCGGAAATGAAAAAGGTATCAGCAAAACATGCGGTGTTCACCTTGATCGAACTGCTTGTTGTTATCGCCATCATCGCTATACTTGCCGCCATGCTGCTGCCCGCTTTGCAGCAGGCGCGCAACCGTGCCAAGACCATTGCCTGTGTCAGCAATTTCAATCAGATGGGCAAGGCTTTGATGGGGTACATGCAGGACAACAAAGACTGTATCAATCCTTATTACAACCGGAGCAGCTGGGCGGAAAATGCCCACTGGGCGATCTGTCTGAATAAATACATCGGTTACAGCGGGACGGCTGAAATCGGTTCTGCCCGTTATAATGTCAACACGGGCGTTTATACCCGCAACCCCCTTCTTTGCCCCACCCGTGAAATTGAACGGCCGGATGCTAAAAGTTCCCCCAATGGAGCAGGTGTCAGCACCCTGAGTGCTGTGGGGATCAATTCAGCGTTCTGGGATAATGGCGGCGGCGGAAAAAGTCATGCCAAGGTCAACGCAGCCTGTTTTTACCGTCCTTCACGCAGCTGCTACGCCATGGAAGCGAGAATGGCGGATTGTACCGGATATGTCTGGTTCAAAAACAATGCCCGCCGTCCGGCTTTCCCCCACAATAATCCCAATCCTGAGGATCAGCTGACTGCACCTCAGCTGGGTTCCGGTGCCGGCAGTTCCAATGTCCTCTTTCTGGACGGTCACTGCGCCCTTGTGGACCGCAACCGTGTCCCCCTTGAGGTGCGGGATGCTACCAACTATAAAGAAACATTTTGGAACTACTGCAAGGATATTGGTTCCTTGAGCAAGATCAGGGATAACTGGTAACAAGTCAAAAGGATATAAAAATGAAGTTTTGGAAATTATTCGTGTTTGCTGTTTTGCCGTTTCTGGCTTTAGAGGCGGCTCCTCAGTTTGCCCCCAGACCCATCAGCCCCCGTTCTTACAAGGAGGCGCAGGGCAAGGTGACTCTGATTGAAAAGGGCAAGGTCAGGTTTCTCCTGTATGTGCCGCGGAATACCAATAAAACCATCAGAGCCGCTGCCGCTGAGCTGAGTTCTCTGCTTTCAGAGATTTCAGGGACAGCTGTGAAAACCGTCAGTAAACTCCCCGCAGATAAAACAATGACGGTCATCCGTCTGGGGGATCCCTCTTTTGCCGCCGCCTCCGGGATCGATCTGAAAAAACTTGACCGCGACGGTTATGTTATTACCGCCAAAGGCAATCAGATCCTGATTGCAGGCGGCGATGCACTGGATGCCGAATTCGGTCTGGGAACCCTTTTCGGAGGATATGAGTTCCTTGAACGTTTCGCCGGTGCAAGATTCTATTTCCCCGGCAAACTCGGTACTCTGCTCCCCCGCAAAAAGAATTGGCAGGTTCCCGCCATGACCCTTTATGACCGCCCCGACAACCAGTACCGCAAGATCTACTGGAAAGCTCTGGATTACGGCGGCAGATTCTGGTTTGATACCGATGTCAGTCAGAAAACCGGCGAAGCCCTGCAGCAGAACCGGCTCCGTCACTCCACTTTGCTCATGCCCAACTGCCACGGACTTGCCTATCTGAACTATGTCAAACGTTTTGCCAAAAGCAACCCTGAATACTTTGCGGTGAAGCCCGACGGCAACCGTGCTGACGGTTCTCTTGTGCGTGTCCCCAGCGACGCCATGGGACAGCTCTGTTTCAGCTCCAACATCATGGAAGAGATCTATCAGGATGCCAAAGCCATCCTTTCCGGTCCCAAGGCTGTGGAAAAACGAAAAATCAAAGGACTTTACTCCAGGTGGTCCCACACCCACACCTTTTTCAACCTTATGCCCAACGACTCCATGGCGCGCTGCCGCTGTGAAAAATGCATCAGGATCTTTGTCCCGAACAAAGGATACACTCAGAAAGGTGCTGATTTTCTCTGGAAAAAACTTCTTGCCGTTCCCAACCGCCTGAAAAAGGAAAATGTACCAGGTTTCGTCACCATGATGGCATACGATCTCTGCCGTTATGTTCCCGAAGAGCCCATTCCTGACAACGTGGTCATGCAGGTCGCATTGACCGGTCCCTGGAAGGAACGGAAAACAGAAGAGCAGAAAAAAGATGATGACAATTTGAAAGCATGGGTCAAAAAGATCAATTCCAAAGTCTATTTGTGGAACTATGCCACCAAACTTACTGTCCGCCATGTGCCTGCTGTGCCTAACTTCACCCCCAAGGCCGTGGGGAGATATTACAAGAAGGTGGCTCCCTATATCTTCGGAACATTCCTTGAAGCAGAGTCCGACTGCTGGTTCTTCGGTCATTTGAACTTCTATGTCTTTTCCAAAGTCATGTGGAACACTCAAACCGATGTTGACGCGCTTCTTGACGAGTACCGGGAACGGATGTTCGGCAAAGGTGCCGCTCCCATGAAAGAGATCATGGATATCCTTGAGGAAAAATGGCTTGCCCGGATCATCGGCAACACGGTTGAAACGGATATCGGTCCTGTGACGACTCCCCCTTCCGAATATAAGCTCTGGCATACCATCTACTCACCCAAAGATATCAAATACATCAGCGCTCTGTTTGACAAGGCGGCAAAACTTGCCTCTGCTGACAAGAGTGCCGTCGAAAGGATCAAGATCGTCCGCAAGAGTCTCTGGGGACCTCTGGTCAAGGCTTCCGGTGACTATTTCCGCAAGGCTTCCGCCGTGGATATGTGGCGCACCCCTGTGAAACTCCTCAACGCAAATGAAAAAGTTCTCATTGACGGAAAAGGCGATGATGCGGTATGGAAAGATGCTCCTTCCATCGCCCTGCTGCCCTTGCAGAAAAATGAAGTTGAGGTCCACACCTTTGTCAAGCTCATGGCGGACAAAGAGAACTTCTACTTCCTCTTTGACTGCCGTGAACCCCTGACCGCAAAAATGCGTCAGACCAAACGTCCCTTTGATGATGTGAATATGTGGGAAGACAACGCTGTTGAGATCCATCTTGACCCTGCGGGCAAGCGTCAGCAGGCCTTTCAGATCATGGTTGACAGCCATGGCAGTGTCGCCGATTTGAAATACACCCCCGGCAAACTTGCCTGTGACTGGAAATGGAACAGCAAAGCTCAGGCCAAATCCAGTGTTATTCCCGGCAAAGGATGGTTCGTTGAGGTGAAAGTACCCCGCAAATCTCTGGGCGCTCTGAAAAATACCCCCATTGTTGCCAACTTCAACCGTCACAGAACCATCAACGGCATGAAAGTCCACCCCTACTACACCTGGAGCCCCTATGCCCGTTCCTTCGGCGATCTGCCCAACTTCGGTGTGCTCTATCTTGGCGAACTCCCTGAAAAGAACCTCTACACCGACGGTGATTTCAAAGTCACCGGCATCAAAAGAGGTGTGGGCAGCTCATGGATCAACTGGGGCCCCATGCCCGCCCGTGATGAAAAGATCTTCCGGACAGCGGGTGTTTCCATCCGCCTTGAAGGTCCCGGCAAGCGCAACGCCATTCTTCACAAGCTGAGTACTCTCAAGCCCAATACCACCTACCGGTTGAGTTTCTTCATTCGTCAGGAGAATGTGAAACTTCTCCCCGGAAAAGGCCCTCAGGGGGGCGGTTTCTACATCCGCATTGATGACGGCAACGGAGTGGTCCGTTATTTCCCCCAGCACTCTTTCTTCGGCTCCATTCCCTGGACCCGCTGGGAATACACCTTCAAAACCGGTCCCAAAAAGCTGGGTACAAACAACAGTGTCTACCACCACTATATCTTGCGTAATGCTTCAGGAAAAGTGTGGCTGGATCACATGGAACTTGTTGAAATTCCTTCCAAAAAGTGACGGTTGAAAAGGAGATAAAATGTTTCAGGAGTTTCCACCTCTGCCCCGGAGATTTCCCGGAGCCGCCCTTGAGTCTGCGGGAAAGCTGCGGCATTCCTCAGAACTGCCCGGAGCAGAGCGTCTTTCCATCGGCTGTGAGACGCTGGACCGGGATTACTGGGAGTTTGACCGGGGATTTGAGGCTTTGAAAGAACTCAACCCCGGCTGGGCGCGGATCCAGTCCGGCTGGGCAAAGTGCGAAAAGAGCCCCGGCGTCTATGATTTCAAGTGGCTGGATCACATTGTGGAGCAGCTGCTTTCCATCGGGATCCGCCCCTGGATGTGCGTCTGTTTCGGGAATCCTGCCTATTACGGGAGCGAAACATGGGTGCGTACCTGCCCCATGATGCTTTCTCCTGAGATCACTGCCGCCTGGGAGCGTTACCTTGAAAAACTCGCCGCCCACTTCAAAGGACGGGTGGAGCACTTTGAGATCTGGAACGAACCCGATCTCACCTGGCAGGAAACGCAGCTTGACGGCAAGTACCTTTATGCTGAATTTGTCAAACTTTCCTCCCGGGCGCTGCGCCGGGGAAATGGGGAGGCATTTATCATCGGCGGCTCCATGGCGTGCGGATTGCGCAACACCACCCGGTACGGCGGTTTTGCTCTGGCGGATCTCTTCTTCGGCTCCGGCGTCAAAGAGCATATCAACGCTTACAGTTATCACTCTTATGATGTCTTCCCCGAACTGGTTCAGGCTCCGGAAGAGGCGGCGTTCCGGCGGGTGTTGAAGCGTCACGGTCTTGAAAATCTTCCTTTGTGGCAGGGGGAGGGGGGGTGTCCCGCTGCATGGCAGAAGGATAATGCTCTTTCAAAACATCCGTGGAACGAGGCGAAGCAGGCGCGGCATCTGGTGCGGAACATTCTCTGCGACTTGCGCAGCGGCGCAGAGATAAGTTCATGGTTCATGCTTTCTGACTTTACCTATGTTTACGGAGGAGGAGAGTTCGGCCCCTGCCACTACGGACTGCTTTCCCATCCTGATTACAAAAAGCGACCCGCTTTTTACGCTTATCAGAGCCTCTGCCGTCTTTTTGCCGGAAGAGTTGAGCTGAATGATGAATTGATCTTTTCTCTGCACAAAACCAATGCCCAGCGCAGTGAAATAACCATTGAAGAGAGCGCCGGGATCGATGCCTTGCGCGTTTCCATCCAGCGCTTTGCTTTTGTCAACGGCGGAACACCCATCATCGCATGGCACCGCCCGGTGAATCCCCACCGGCCTGAGGAAATGTTCCTGAGCACCATGCTGATCGAGGGGAAAGACGCGGAGCTTTTCCTTGATCCTCTGCTCCTTGATCCTGTGACTCAGGAGCTGTGGCGTCCGGAGCGGATCACCAGAGAGGAAAAATGGGGCGCTTCCCGGGTGCGGATAGATGATCTGCCCACCGGGGATTACCCGCTCTTTCTGGTTCCGGCTGCATTCATCAACTGAATGTAAAAAAAACGGCAGCGCTGTTTTATTTGCACTTTCAAAGTCTTCTGCCCCACATAAAGGGCAGGGGACTTTTTTCTTTAATTTTACAGCTCTCTTCTTGTAAAATCGGCTCTTTGGGTGTATGTTATGGAAATAGTATTTGTCTTTATTATCTTATCTAAAGGAGTCCTGAAATGAAAGCTGAAGAAATCCGGCGCAGATATATTGAATTTTTCAAGAGCAAGGGCCATGCTGAGATCCGCAGCGCCTCTCTTATCCCTGAAAACGACCCCACCTGTCTTTTTACCACCGCAGGTATGCATCCTCTGGTGCCTTATCTTCAGGGGGCAAAACACCCCTCCGGCACCCGTTTGACCGACTATCAGAAGTGCGTCCGTACCGGCGACATCGACGAAGTGGGGGATCCCGTACATCTGACCTTCTTTGAAATGCTGGGAAACTGGTCTCTCGGCGATTACTTCAAGGAAGAGGCGATCCGTTTCAGCTTTGAATTTCTGACCGGGGAAAACAACCTGAATCTTCCCCTCAATATGCTGGGCTTCACTGTCTTTGCCGGTGATGAGGACTGCCCCTTTGATGATGAAGCGTTCCAGCTCTGGCGCTCTCTTGGGGTTGCTGAATCCCGCATCGCCAAGCTGCCCAAGAAAGACAACTGGTGGGGTCCCGCCGGCGTGACCGGCCCCTGCGGCCCGGATACTGAAATGTTCTACTGGACAGGTCCTCTGCCGGCTCCCGAAAAATTTGACCCCGAAGACAAGCGCTGGGTCGAGATCTGGAACGACGTTTTCATGCAGTACAATAAAAACGCCGAGGGCAAATATGAACCCCTCTCACAGCGCAATGTGGACACCGGTATGGGACTTGAACGTATCACCGCTGTGCTTCAGGGGAAAAAGAGCTGCTACGAAACCGAGATCTTTGCCCCCATCTTTGCCGCTCTGGACTCCGTCCGCGGCGTGGATTGGGTCGATCCTGCCGATCGCTGCGCCTCTGAGCGTATCATTGCCGACCACCTGAGA
Organism: Lentisphaeria bacterium; assembly: GCA_017507125.1. Lineage (GTDB taxonomy): Bacteria > Verrucomicrobiota > Lentisphaeria > Victivallales > Victivallaceae > UBA1784. The sequence goes on along the minus strand of JAFWBQ010000104.1, from coordinate 24,263 downwards.
GCTTCATGCTTCATCATCGGCGACGGCATCACCCCCGGACGTACCGATCAGGCTTACGTTCTGCGCCGTCTGATCCGCCGTGCTGTGCGTGAAGGCAAAAAATTGGGTATCGAAGAGTGCTTCTGCGCTCAGGTCGCCGACGCTGTCATCACCATGTTCAAGGAGATTTATCCTGAACTGACTGAACGGCGCGACGTGATCCTCGGCGCTCTTGAGAAAGAGGAAAAGCAGTTTGCTTCCGCTCTTGAAAAGGGAACCAAAGAATTCCAGAAACTCATTGACAGAGTTCCTGCCCACATCGCCAGAAAGGTGATTTCCGGCAAAAATGCCTTCAACCTTTTTGAAACTTACGGCTTCCCCATTGAGCTGACCGTTGAAATGGCAAAGGAACAGAACTTTGAAGTTGATATGGAAGGCTATGAAGCTGCCTATAAGAAGCATCAGGAAATGTCCCGCGCCGGAGCTGAACAGAAGTTCAAAGGCGGTCTTGCTGACGCTTCTGAGCAGACTGCCAGGCTTCACAGTGCCACTCATCTGCTTCAGGCTGCGCTCCGCAAGACTCTGGGCGACCATGTCTGCCAGAGAGGCTCCAACATCACCGCTGAACGGCTGCGCTTTGACTTTTCTCATCCCGAAAAGGTCACTCCCGAACAGCTCAAGGTGGTGGAAGATCTGGTCAACGATGCCATCGCAAGAGATCTTGAGATCGTTTGCGAAGAGATGGATCTTGAATCCGCCCGCAGCCGGGGCGCCATGGGACTTTTCGGTGACAAGTACGGCGAAAGAGTCAAAGTCTACACCATGGGGGATGTAAGCTGCGAGATCTGCGGCGGTCCCCACGCTGCAAGGACTTCTGAACTGGGCAAGTTCCGCATCCTCAAGGAAGAAAGCTCCAGTCAGGGGGTGCGCCGTATCAAGGCCGTGATCGAAGGTAAATGATTTCTTTTGCATAACTCCCGGAGCGTAAGGAGCTTCAGAATATGAATGAAAACGATTTAAAAATCGGTGAGAACCAGGAGGCCTTTGTGATCACTGCTGTGGGACGCGCCAACTTTGAGTATGCTGTTCCCATCCGTGAACTGGTCAACAGTAACGAAGGCAAAAAAAATATCCGCCTTGATCTCAAAGATTGCACCGCTATGGACAGCACCTTTATGGGAGTCCTTTCCATGGGGGCGCTTAAAGCAGAGGACAATGGTACCAGATTTGAGATATTCAATGCTTCAGACACCTTGAAACGGCTTCTTACGGATCTTGGCGTTGATGAACTTTTTTCCTACTGCGAAGGCTCGCCGGGGGACTCCGGCAGCGCTGCCGGAGGCAAGGCTGATATGCTGACCACTGCCGAAACCGTTGAAGAGGCACATCGGAAACTGGTGGAGGCAGACGATGCCAATGCTGAACGTTTCAAAGATGTCATCAACTATGCCGCAGCCGATGTTGAAAGGTTGAAAAAGGCTGAAAGAGAGTAAGTTTTCACTATTATGAAGTGGTGACTTCGGTACAGAACCAGGTGTCACCTTTTAAGTTTTCCGTAAAAAAAAGGATCGAAAAAAATGAAAAAAGTGTTTGTTTCCATCATCTGTTGTGCCGCTGCCGTTTGTTTCCTGGTCAGCGGTTGTGCCGATCCCCGGATCACCAATACCGGCAGAAATGCTGTTGAGCAGCTGCTGCTGACCAACGCTGTTGACCGCTCTGTGAGCAAACTGGATTTCCGTATGCTTGCCGGTGAAAAGATCCGGATCGATTACAGCAATCTGGCTCCTCAGACCGAGAAAAACTACGTTCAGGCGATTCTTGAGGCCCGCGTTGCCGCAGCCGGTGCCATTATCGCCCTCAAAGCTGATGAGGCCAAATATGTGCTGCGTCCTGTGTGCGCCACTCTTGCCACCGAAGACAGCAAGATCATGTTCGGTACTCCCCAGCTGCCTGTGCCCATTCCGGATATGAGTCTGAGTCTTGTCATCCCTGAACTGCCTTTGTTCAAGCGTATCAACCGCTACGGTCACTGCAAACTTGCTGTTGAGATTCTTGAAGCCAAAACCAACAAACAGGCCAGAGTTGTCGGTCCTGCCATCAGCAGTTCCATCTACACCAACTGGGTGATCTGCTTTATTCCTTTTGTGACCAGAGATTTTGAAATGGGTGACCACGGTCCCACCAAAATCTACTGGTTTGAATAATTTTTTAAGTTTCCGCTTGAAGTATCCTGCAAAATTTCAAGGAGTATCAGGATGAAAAAACTTTTTGCTCTCGCTGTTGCAGTGTTGGCTCTGACTGCCGGTGCCGTTGAGTACAAATTTGAATTCAAAAGCAACAAACCCAACATCGTGAAAGCCGGGGAGGAGATCACCTGGTCTGTTCTCGTGCTCTCTCGTGAAAATGCAAAAGCCGCTTTTGCTCCCGTCAAAGGAATGAAAGTTCTTTACCGCGTTTTTGCTGAAAAAACTCAGGTTGCCCGCAACACCGTCGTGACTTCTGACAAGCCTTTCACCGTCACCGGAAAACTGGCTCAGCCCGGATGGATCTATCTGCGCTGTAATCTGCTTGACGCAAATGGCAAAGATCTCAAAGTCAAGGGCCGGGGCGGTAAAATGAGTTCTGTCTACGGCGGTATCGGAACTCTGGTCGAACCTGAGAAATTCAAGGTCGGCAAAGAGGAGCCCAAAGACTTCGACGCCTTCTGGAAATCCCGCCGTGCCATGCTGGATAAGATCCCTCTTAATGCCAAAGTTACTGAGCTCCCCAAAGCTCCCAGAGGTTTCAAACTCTATGACGTTCAGGTCGATTGCGCCGACGGCATGCCCATGTCCGGCTATCTCTGCGTTCCTGTGGGTGCCAAGCCCAAGAGTCTGCCTGCTGTGCTGAGTTATCAGGGGGCAGGTGTCAGCTCCAGCTGGGTCAGCTGCAACAAGGGCGCTATCACCATGAATATCAATGCTCATGGTATTCCCAACGGCAAACCGGGTTCTTTCTATCAGAATCTTGGCAAAACCACCCTCAAAGGTTACTATCATCAGGGCAAAAATGACCGTGAGAAAATCTACTTCCACGGCATGTATCTGCGGGTGATGCGTTCTCTTGACTATATGAAGTCCCGCCCTGAGTGGGACGGCAAGACCCTGATCGTTTCCGGTTCCAGCCAGGGCGGCGGACAGGCTATCGCCGCTGCCGGACTTGATCCTCAGGTCACACTCTGCATCGCAGCGGTTCCTGCTATGAGCGATCACTCCGGCTCCTTAGCCAACCGTCAGCCCGGCTGGCCCCAGTTCTACAATGCTTCCGGCAGCAGAAAGGCCGATCCCAAAGTGGTTGATGCTGTTGCCTATTACGACAATGCGTACTTTGCCCGCCGTATCAAATGCGAAACATGGCTGACCACAGGTCTCTTTGATACCACCTGTTCACCCTCCAGTGTTTATACGGTTTTCAACAATCTTGCCGCTAAGAAAAAATATATTGACATCGTTCCCGCTGCCAGCCACAGCGGTGCGCCTGCCAAAAAGGGATATGCCAGGATGAGAGATGTCATCGCCGGCAAATAATTGTTGAGTATTTACCCTTCAAGACTGCTGCTTTTTTCAAAAGGCAGCAGTTTTGCTGAAAAGACAAAATTGGTCACAAAAAAGGATGTTTTATGAAAAAGATCGTACTTTTTCTTTTTACGGCGGCATTTCTTGCTCTCGGAGCAACGGAATATAAGTTTGAAATCAAAAGTGATAAGCACTGGAAAATGAAAGCCGGTGAAACGGCGACTTTTACTGTGCAGCTCCTTGCCCGGGAAAATAAAAAGGAGCCTTTCAAGGTCGTTACCGGCCGCAAAGTCGGATTCCTTTATTCTGAAAATGATGTGACCAAAAATAAAGGTTTCTTCACCACCGGTGAAAAACCTTTTGAATACAAGGCGAAAATGGATATCCCCGGCTGGATCCAGCTGAGATGCACTCTTTATGACGGCAAAAAGATCGCCACTCAGAAAGACCGCTATGGTGCAATGCGCCAGATCATCGGCGGTATCGGCGCTCTGGTTGAACCTGAAAAACTTCAGATCGGCGTTGAAGAGCCTGCGGATTTTGACGCTTTCTGGAAATCCCAGAGAGAATTGCTTGACAAGACCCCTATGAAACCGGTTCTGACCCCTGCCAAACCCTCTGCCTCTGTGGCGAAAAATTACAATGTGTGGGATGTGCAGATCAACTGCCCCGGCACCCGTCCTGTGTCAGCTTATATGAGCATTCCCCGCAACGCCAAACCCAAGAGTCTGCCTGCCATTGTTTATTACCATGCCGCAGGTGTCCGCAGTTCCTATATCTGCGCCGGGCACAATGCGATCCTTTTCAACGTCAACGCCCACGGCATCCCCAACGGACAGTCCAAAGAATATTACGAGAAGATGCGTTTCGGCGCCCTTAAAAATTATCCCCGCATCGGCAAAGAAAGCCGCGATACGATCTATTTCAGGGGCATGTTCCTGCGGATGCTCCGCAGCCTTGATTATGTGAAATCCCGCCCCGAATGGAACGGCAAGGTCCTTGTCGTTACGGGCGGCAGCATGGGCGGCGGACAATCCATTGCCGCTGCTGCACTTGATCCTCAGGTGACTCTGGTGGTGGCGGGAGTCCCCGCCATCGGTGACCACGGCGGCAATCTTGCCAAGATCCCCCGCCGTCCCGGCTGGCCCCAATTCTACTATGCCAAAACCGCTGCGCCTGAAGTCACCAAAGCCACAAGCTATTATGACAACATCTTCTTTGCCCGCCGGGTCAAATGCGAAGTCTTTCTCACCACCGGACTCATTGACCGTACCTGTCCCCCCACAAGCGTTTATCTCTATTATATGAACCTGAAAAGCGCCAAAAAGGATCTTGATGTCTTCCCCTGCGGCGAACACAACGGATGTCCCACCACAAAGGGGTATAAACGTCTCAGAGAAGTTATTGCCGGGAAGTGATGTATCATGAAATATCTGCTCTCTTCTGTTGTACTGCTTTTCGCTTTCTGCGTTTCAGCAGTTGAATATGACCTTGAGGTCAAGACCGATAAAAAACACTGGGCGCTCAAAGCCGGGGAAAAGGTGACCTTTTCTTTTGTGCTGCGTTCAAGAGAGGATAAAAAGTCGCCTTTTCAGGTGGTCAAGGGCCGTAAAGTGACCTATGAGATCATGGGTGACGGCGGCATGAAAAATGTGAAAAAGCAGTTTGTGACCGGGGAGAAGCCTTTTACAGTTGTTTCCTCCATCAACGGTCCCGGCTGGCTCTGCATCAACTTCATTGTCCGGGAGCAGAACGGCCGTCCCACCTTTATTCAGAAAAAGAACCGCAAAGTCATGCTTGAAAAGGGTATCGGCGTCCTCTATGAACCTGAGAAGATCATTCCCGGACAGCCTGAACCCAAGGATTTTGACGCATTCTGGAAAGCTCAGCGCGCTCTTCTTGACAAAGTCCCCCTGAAGGCAAAACGCACTTCTGTTCCCGCTCCTGCGGCGTACAAAGGCAACAACTTCTGGGATGTGCAGATCGACTGTGCCGGAGGAATGCCCGTTTCAGGATATCTCTGCATCCCTGCCGGAGCCAAACCCAAAAGTCTTCCCGCCATCGTCACATTCCACGGTGCCGGAGTCCGCAGCGCTTCTGCTTCAGCCTACGGCAGATCCATTCATCTGGACATCAATGCCCACGGCATCCCCAACGGCAAACCCAAAAGTTTTTATGATGAGCTGAGAAATAACTCTTTGAAAAATTACCGTTTTTCCGGAATGGACAAGAGAGAAACAGTCTATTTCAAAGGTATGTATCTGCGGTTGATGCGCGCACTGGATTATGTGAAGTCTCTGCCTGAGTGGAACGGCAAAGTGCTTGTGGTATACGGAGCAAGTCAGGGCGGCGGACAGGCTATTGCCGCGGCGGCTCTTGATCCCCGGGTCACCCTGTGCGTTGCCGGAGTTCCCGCCATCGGGGATCATGCCGGTTCCATCGCCGCTTTCCCCCGGCGTCCCGGCTGGCCCAAGTTCTACGACGGCCGCCGTGCCAAACCGGATCAGAAAGTTGTTGACGCAACGGCCTATTATGACAATGTTTTCTTCGCAAGACGAATCAAATGTGAAACCTATATGACCGCAGGTCTTGTGGATATGAGCTGCTCCCCTGCGGGTGTTTATATGTTCTACAACAATCTGGCGGCAAAGAAAAAAGATCTTCACGTCTTCCCCGGCGGAACCCACGGCGGTGCTCCCTGCACCAGAGGAACCGCCCGGATCTCAGCAGTTTTGCAGGGAAAATGATTTTTCCCTTGAAAAACACCGGCAGATGTGTTATGTTATATACTCTGAAGAGTACAACGTAAATTTTTTAAGGAACGAAGCAGTTTTATGGAATCATTGTTGAACATCCTGAGTATCATCGGTTCGCTGGTGTTTGTTTTTGTTGCGATCGGACTTTGTATCTTTTCCCATGAGCTGGGGCATTTTCTCGCCGGAAAATGGCGGAAACTTCATATTGACGCCTTTTCTCTGGGGTTCAAACCTTTCTGGCGCAAAAAGATCAACGGCGTGGAGTACCGTCTGGGCTATCTGCCCTTCGGCGGATATGTGGAGCTTCCTCAGATCGACGCCACCGATGAGGTCCCCAAAAGTGCCGACGGCAGGGAACTCCCCCGCGCCAAGGCTCTTGACCGGGTCATCACTGCCGCAGCAGGTCCCCTTTTCAACATCATCTTCGGATTTGTTGTGGGAACTTTTATCTACTTTGCAGGTATGCACTCTGATACCGCCAAAATGCGGGAGATGACCGTCAATCATGTAGATGAGAAAGGTCCTGAATATGCCGCCGGACTCCGGGTCGGGGACAAAATCGTAAAGCTCAACGGAAAAAGTTTCAATCTCAGCTGGGCGCACTTTGTGAAAGAGATCCTTTTTACCGTTGATCCGGTGCGCCTTGAAGTGATCCGCGACGGTAAGAGAATGGAGATCTCTTATATTCCCAAGGTCAACCCCGCCGCTCCGGGTTCTCTTAAAGCAGAAGGTCTCGCATGGCCCTATTTTACAGTCAGGATACCTGTTGAGGTTATTCCGGAAAAAGGCTCCGTTGCTGCCAAAGCCGGCATCAAACGGGGAGATATCATTGCCGCTGTCAATGGCGTTCCTCTTCAAAGTCCCGCAGAGTTCCAGCATCTGCTGGATATTGCCGGAGACTCCGAACTGGCGCTCTCGATGATACGCGGCGACAAAGAATACTCTGTGAAAGTGCGTTCCGAAGTCATTCCGGGGCTGCCTGAGGATTTTACCCGTTATATGATCGGAGCCAACCTCGCTCAGACCCGCGCCGGGGTTGTCGTCGAAAGTGCCGTCTTTTCATCCCCTGCCTTCAAAGCCGGACTGCAGAAAGGGGATCTGCTGATCAGTGCCGCTCTTCCCGGCGTCAAAACGCCTGAACCCATCAAAGATGTTTCCGAGTTCATCAAAACGATCCGTTCTTTCAAGGATACCCCTTTCGTGATCCACTTTGAACGCAATGGCAAGAAGGAACAAATTTCCATTACTTCTCTCAAAGTGGTTCCCCGTACCATTGGTGTCAGTGTGGCGGTTTACGACTATCCCTCTCCCTGGGAATTGTTTGTTTCCACCATTGACATGAGTTGGAAATCTCTCCGGGGCATCTGCGTCGGCATCGGTCAGAAACTGGGGTGGACAGAGCGTCAGAGTTCTCTGAAACCCAGCCACATGTCCGGACCTCTGGGCATCGGTACCACTCTTTTCAACTCCGTTTACCGTTCTTCTCTGATGACGGGGATCTACTTTATGGTGGTGGTCTCTTTTGCTCTTGCCATTTTCAATCTGCTTCCCTTCCCGGTGCTGGATGGAGGACACATCCTTTTCGGCGTTATTGAGATTATTTTCCGCAGACCTCTGCCCACCGTCGTCATCAAGGGACTTTCCATCATTTTTGTGACCTTGCTCATCGGTCTTATGGTCTTTGTGACCTTTGCTGATGGAAGACGTCTGGTGCGGGGATTCCTGCCGGAGAAAAAAGAACAGATCGAAAAAAGTGAAAATGTTCCCGTTGAATCGAAAGGCAGTGAAAGTGGCAAGAAGGCAGACACGACCCGTTAAAGCAGGTCTGATCGGAGTCGGCTCAGAGTTTCCCGTAACGCTTCAGACCATGACCAATGTTCCTCTGAGCGACATCAGAGGAACACTTGACCAGATTGAACGCTGCGCCGCTTTGGGCTGTGATTTGATCCGCGCCGCTGTTGATGATGAAAAAGCAGAAAGAGCCCTGGGAGAAGTTGTGAAAAATTCTCCCATCCCCCTGATTGCGGATATTCAGTTCCATTGGGAGTCTGCTCTTGCGGCGATCAAGGCGGGGGTTGCGGGAGTCAGACTCAATCCCGGTTTGATCCGGGATGAAAAAAAACTCCGTCCCATAGCTCAGCTGGCTGCAGAGCACGATACCTGCATCCGGGTGGGAGCCAATGGCGGCAGTGTCAATCCCGAAGCGCTTGCAAAGAATCTTGAAAAGTTTCCCTCTTTTGAAGAGGCCATGGCAGATCTTCTTTGCCGCAGCGCCAGAGAGCAATGTGAAATGCTTGAGGCAAATGGTGTCCGGAACATCAAAGTGGCGCTGAAAAGTTCAAGCATCCCTGTGACTCTGGCAAGTTACAGACGCTTTGCCGCTGAAACCGATTATCCTCTCCATCTGGGTTTGACTGAATCAGGCCCTCCCTCCTACGGGATCATAAAGTCCAGTGCGGCATTGAGCGTACTCCTTATGGAGGGGATCGGGGATACGGTCCGCATCAGTTTGACTGCTCCTCCGGAGGAGGAGATCATTGCCGGGAAAAAGCTCCTTGCCGCCTGCGGACTGCGTAAGGCGGCGCCGGAACTGGTTTCCTGTCCCAGCTGCGGCAGGACGGAGTTCGACCTTTTCGGATTGACCGGGAAAGTGGAGCAGCTTCTGAAAGAAATTGAAGAAAAAGGAGTTGAATCTTCACTGAATAAAGTTGCCGTCATGGGATGTCCCGTAAACGGCCCCGGAGAGGCGCGGGATGCCGATCTGGGGATCGCCGGAAGCCGCAACGGCAAGGTTATACTCTTCCGGGCAGGGGTGGTTCAGGGGACATACGATGCTGAACCGGGATTTGAACTCTTCCGGGAAGAACTCCTGAAAAGCACCCGCAAAAGGAGAACGGAAAACTGAAAAGTGCCTGGCATAATGGTGCGGATCTCTACCGCCGCCGCCTCTTCAGAGCTATCTGGCTCATGGAGATGTGCCGGTATGGGAGCGCAGCTTTTTTTGTGTCAGGAGCTGTATTTCTCTTTCTGCGTCTGAGCGGTGCGGCAGAAACAGGATGTTTTTTATTTGCTGCTGCGGCGGCAGTTGGAGCTGCTTTGATCGCTTCGCTGCTCCATGCCCGGTTCCGTTTGCCTGACAGAGAGAGGCTTGTTGTCTATCTGAGTTCTCTTGTTCCGGGGGGCGGTGTGATCCTTTCTGCAGCCGAATGCGGCGTAGAAGAGTATTCACGCCCTCCCTTGCCGCCGCTGCCCCGTATCAAATTTGTGAAACTGCCCCTTTTTCTCGGTATGCTGCTGGCCGGGATGTCGTTTGCAGCCGGGGCGTTGTATCTTCCGTTGAAAAAAACGCTCCCTTCTCAGGTGTATCAGGGGCTTGATCTGAAAGACGAGAGCGAAAGGTTGAATGCCGCTTTGGACTCTTTGCGCCGCAGCAGCCCGGAAGGGGCGCAAAAGGCACTGCCTTTGCAGAAGGAACTTGAGGAAACAGTTCTGAATGCAGATCCCGCTCATCCGGGGAGAAGCTATGAACTGCTCCACGAATTGAATAAAAGGCTTCAGCATGAACTTGCCGCCGAAAGCATCCGGAATTCCCGCCTTCTCAGTCAGGCAACGGCGCTTCAGGAATCTTTCAAAAAACTTGAGCGTTCCGGAAAAATGAGTGACCACGCCCGCGCCTTTTCGGATGTGCTCAAGGCTTTGGCTCAAAAGGATAAGGCACTTGCCGAAGCCTTGAAAAAGGGGGGCTTTGACGGTTCCCGGCTCAGTGCTGAACAGTTGAAGGAACTTGCCCGTACTCTGGGAAGTGAAGCTGAGCGTCTGAAAAGTTCTCTTCAGGGGATGAGCCGGTATCTTGAAAAAGATCCTCAGAAAAGTTCCGATGAACTCCGGGCCGCCGCCGAGGAGCTTGAACAGTTCATAAAAGAAAATGTTCCGGGATGCGACGATCTTATTGAAGCCCTGACCAACAGAGAGAATGAGCCAGGAGAGTGCTCCGGCATGAGCACTCCCGGAGACTCTCAGGGGGAGGGCGGTTCCGGGGCGCCCGCAAAAGGCAGAGGCGATGCTGTCCTTGAGTTTTCAGGTTTTACGCCTGACTATGGCGCCAGAAGAATGGATCAGAAAGTCCGCGCTCAGATGACGGGAACACGGGATGAGGCCACACGGCTGGGGCGCTTTGTTTCAGAGAGTGAGCAGAAAGAGGAAACGTATACCGTCAAAGGCGGTCATTTGAGGACAAATACCGGATACGCCGGATTTCAGGAGTCAAATCTCCATCCCGCCCACCGCAGGGCGGTCAGAAGATATTTTGAAAAAGGAAATAAAAGACCATGACACAGAAACTCTTGAGTGAAGACGTTGTCAGAGAGGGGCAGGAAAAACTGCTCCGGGCTGTGGAACAGCTGGATAAGATCCTATTAGGTCAGCATGAACTGCATCAGCTGGTGATGATCGGCATACTCAGCCGGGGACACATTCTTCTTGAAGGACTTCCAGGTGTGGGCAAGACCGCTCTTGTGAAATCTCTGGGCGAGATCCTTTCGCTGCAATTTTCCCGCGTCCAGTTCACCCCTGATCTGCTGCCGGGAGATATTACAGGGGGCAGCATACTCCAGACTGCTCCTGACGGATCAAAAAAATTTGAGTTTCAGAAAGGTCCTGTGTTTACCAATATACTCCTTGCCGATGAGATCAACCGCGCCTCACCCAAGACTCAGTCCGCCATGTTAGAGGCCATGCAGGAGCGTCAGGTGACCTGCGGCGGCACGGCGTATGTGCTGCCTGATCCCTTTTTCGTTCTTGCCTCCCAGAACCCCATTGAGCTTGAGGGAACCTATCCCATCCCTGAAGCCCAGCTTGACCGTTTCCTTTTCAAACTCAACGTGACTCAGGTGGATGTGGCAACTTTGACTGAGATCATCGCTTCAAGGCGCCGTGGAGAAGCCGTAAAGCCGAAGTTCACCCTGAGCAGAGAGGAACTGCAAAAGTGCTTTGATATTATGGAAGAGATCCACCTGAGCCGTCCTGTGGCATCATATATCGCCCGTCTGGTGGGGGCGGCGCATCCGGGGAATCCGGAGGAGGTGAAAGAGGTGACGCGCTTTGTTTCCTGCGGACCTTCCCCACGCGCCGCCATCGCTATGGCGGAGTCCGCAAGGGCGGCGGCGCTGCTCAGAGGGCATGCTGCTGTCAGCTTTGAGGATGTCAAACTTGTGGCGTCCCCGGTGCTGAACCACAGGATCATCCTCAACTACAACGCAAAACTGGAAAAGAAAAGCTCTTCAGAGCTGGTGGCGGAACTGTTGAAACGCGTTGAATGTGCCGATCCGGGACTTCCCGGCACTCTCGCTTTTGAAAAGGAGTAAAAAGATGATGAAATATTTTCTGCTTCTCATATTTTCTGCGGCAGCTCTTTTTCTCAATGCCGCTGAAACAGTCAAGGTTAAAAATCAGCTACCCCATATAACGGTGAATGTGCTTCCCTCAGCTGGTCCGGACAACTTTAATAAAGGCCCTGTTTTTAAGATTTTCCGCTGTACCAACCATACCCTGACACCTCAAAAGATAGAAATCATCATTGAGGAAAAAGGATACAGCACCAAAGAACGTTGTGAAATCGTCTATCCTCTTTTGCTGCTGCCCCTTTCCACAAGTGAAGGGGCGGTGCTGGTTCCGAATATAATCAATCTGAACAACCAGATCGGTTTCAAAGTCCGGGCGGGCAACGGCATCAGAGTCAAGAGCAACGCCGGTTCTTACACTTACACCTCATGGCGGCATTACGGAATTGCGTCCCCCTCTTTCAAACCGGATTTTTTTGAATATCTTTTTGGCGAAGGTATTGATAAAACGCCGCAGCCGGTGAAAGAGTGGTCAACTGACAGCCGCGCTTATGCCGGGAACAGCCTTATTGTGCTGAACTCCGAAGATCCTCTTACGCCTGCTCTCAGAGAGGCGCTGCGCCTTGCCGCCGCACGGGGCAGCCGGGTGCTGGTTCTGGTCATGGGGGATGATCCGTGGCCCTCATACGCAGGCACTGAAAAAAATGGGAAGGCTTTTGAAGAGAAGATCGGTTTCGGCTCCTGGGTGGTGTTGAGGACTTTTGCAACTGAAAATAATCCTGACTGGAAGAAATTCGTCAAACAGAAACACCATCTTGCCCAGGGGGGGAAATACAGAGCCGGCTATACCAATTTTAAGTGGCAGGAAAAACTGCTGATGCGTTATCTGACTTTGGATAAAAGAAATAATGATTGGATCTGTAAAGTAAAACTGCCTCAGCCCCCCATCCCCATTGGGCGTCTGACCCTTATTATGGTCTGCTTTGTCATCATTATCGGTCCTGTCAATCTGCTGGTTCTTAAAAAGCATCATGCCGAACTGTGGGGGATCGTGACGATCCCCTTGCTGTCACTTCTCTTTACGGGGGTCGTCATCGGATGTGTCTTCATATTTGAGGGATTTTCTTCTCACGGCAAAGGTGAAGTTGAAACGCTTCTGGATCAGAGAAGCGGTCTTGCCGCTTCCCGCGGGGGATTTGCCGTCTACGCCCCCGGCGGCGTGGGTGAGTTCCGTTTTTCGCCTGATGATCTTCTTTACTTTGATAACCCCGGCAAAGTCCGGGGCGAAGTGACGAAAAATGACTATATTTACAGCGGAGCTCTTGTCCGGGCAAGGATGAACTTCAGTTACTCCGCCGCCCGTTCAGGTTTTATCAGTGAAAAAATCGCCGTCACAGAGAAAAATGGACAATTTGAGATCGTCAACGGTCTGGGCGTTCCTGTGAGTTCTTTTTACCTGCGCGCCGCCGGGGGGGGATTTTTCAAACTTGCCGCCCCTCTTGTACCCGGAGGAAGGGCTCTTCTCAAAAGTATTCCAAGACTTCCCGGCGGGGCGAAGGAAATTGAAAAAGGCTGCTACCGCGCCACTGTTGCTGAACCTTTTTTCATCACACCCGGAGGGAAGATCGACAAGTATGAACACCGGCAGACAGTTTACGGCCGCTGGAGGTGAAGAAAATGGAGATCAAAGTTCAGAATCTGACCCGGCATTTCGGGTATATCAAAGCTGTTGAAGATGTGAATTTTCAATTCAGCTCCGGAGATATTTTCGGCTTTATCGGTCCCAACGGAGCGGGAAAGACCACCACGATCCGCATGATGGCTACATTGGATCTCCCCACCGCAGGGGATGTGTTTTATGACGGCATTTCAGTTACGCTCTATCCTGAGGAGGCACGGAAAATCGTGGGCTACATGCCGGACTCACTCCCTGATTACAGGGATGTTCAGGTGTGGGAGTACCTTGATTTCTGCGCCCGGGGATTCGGATTGACAGGCTCTTTGCGGAAAAAACGCCTTGCCGATGTGGAGGAGTTCACTGAACTCGGTGAAATGAGAAACAAATTTTTGAACTCCCTCTCCAAAGGCATGAAACAGCGGGTCAGTCTTGCCAGAGCTCTGATCCACGACCCCCAGGTGCTGATCATGGATGAACCCGCAGCCGGACTTGACCCCAGAGCAAGACTTGAGTTGAGAAATCTGCTCAAGATCCTCGCCTCACAGAAAAAAGCCATCCTTTTGAGCAGTCACATCCTCTCTGAGTTGCAGGATATCTGCAACGGCGCTGTCATTATTGAAAGAGGAAAGGTCCTTTCTGCCGGATTCATCAACGACATGTCAAAGGAAATTGAGAACAAAGAAGCTCTCAAAGATGAGAAAAAATCGACCGCCATCATTATTGAATGTTTCAAACGGAGTGACGAGTTGAAACTCAAACTCCTTGAACATCCGGCAGTTTCTGATGTTGAGGAATATGCAGACGGAAAACTCCACTTCAACTTGAAAGATGAGGAGGAAAATCTGACGCCTCTGATGGCTCAACTTTTCAATGCCGGATTCCCCATTACCGGATTCACCCGGGAAAAAATGAGTCTGGAAGAACTTTTTATGCGCGTAACAGAGGGAAAGGTACAGTAAAATGAACGAAAACAAAAAATACTGGGACGACTACCTGAATCCGGTTCTGGTCAAAGAGATACGGCAGTTTTTTCACAACAAATTCATTCTCGCTCTGGCAGGTGGATTGCTGGGGATACAGCTCTTCACTCTTTTTATTTTCAATCTTACCTTTTCCGAGTGGAACGAGTCATCTGAGGCCGGTACCATATTTATCGCCATTGATACGGTTTTGATGTATCTGTGTGTGCTGGCAGTGGCAGTTTGGAGTCCCATGCAGCGGTTTATTGCGGAACGCAGTTCCAAAGAGCTTGATTTTTTCCAACATCACTCTCCTTTCGCCGTGGCAGATCGTAGGCGGCAAACTTGCAAGTGCTCTGGTCGTCTGGGGACTGATCGTCGCTTTATGTCTCCCTTTCATGACAGTTGCCTACTTTTTCAGAAACGTGACTCTGGGCGATATCTTCATGTTATTAGGCGCAGGTGTCATGCCGACGCTGGTTCTGATACAGGCGGCGCTTTTTTGCGGAACCATGGGGAAGAAATGGGTGTCGGTGCTTTTGGTTTACTTCATTCTTCAGGTGATCGGGCCTCTGATCATCGTCAGTCTGGCGTCCATGCTTGACCACCGCAGCTTCGGATTTGCCAACTTCTGTATCTTTCAGGGAGGATGGCTGATACTTTTTGCCATACTCCTTGCCGCCACCATTGCCATGATAACGCCCCCTTTTTCCAACCGGATGATGCCTTTGCGGATCCTGCTCTGCATCATACTTGTTCCTCTGCTGACAACAGCGTTTTTTATGAAATTTTTTCCTGAAGAAGAAGCTCAGTATCTGATTCTTTTCATGACCATGGGAGCTGTATCTTTTGCCGGATTTCTTGCGGTCTGCGACCGGGACGAACCGGGGGGCAGGGTATTGGCTCAGGTTCCCCGGAATCCGGCGGGAAGATTTTTACATTATCTCTTTTCCAGCAACCGCTGCGGTGGAGTGATCTTTACCCTGATCATTCTGCTCCTTTACGGCGCAATATCATTACTGGTCGCCTCCCGGATGAAAGAATCAGTGTCTCTTATTACTTTCGGCATTGCAGGTTACATCATCTGCTACTGCGAGATCGCAATTCTCTTGAACCGCAAGGTCCCTGCCATGCCGGGATGGGGCTGGATGCTGGTCATTGCCTTTGTGCTGGGGATCATCCCCCTCTCTGCCGCCGCCAACAGCGATATCAAGGTGGCGCAGATCTGGATATCACCATTTTCCCTTCTGATGAACGGGCCTTATCACCATACAGCAACTGATCCCGCCATCTGGGCTGCCCCCCTTACAGCGTGGGGTATCGGACTGCTCTTTGTTATTGAAATGTTCAGAAAGTATAAAAATTACAAAGCGCCTGAGAAAAAAAACAGCAACGGTGCACTTCAGGAAGAAGAGAAATAAAAAGATATGAAGATCACGACCCATATTTGCAAAACCCTTGATCTGGGTGTCAGCGGCAACCTTTTCGGCGGTCAGCTCATGTACTGGCTTGATGAAGCCGCCTCCGTTTACGCCATTTGGGCAACAGGCGAAAAGCGGATCGTCACCCGGCGCATTTCAGAAGCTGTCTTCAACAAACCTATCCATACCGGTGAACTGCTGGTTTTCAACTGCGTGGAACCCCGGAAAGGAAAAACAAGTTTTTCTTTCAAGGTCCTCGTGGTGGTGGGGTGTGAGATCCGCTTTCAGGCGGAGTGCACCTTTGTGGCAGTTGACGAAAAAGGGCACAAAAAACTCATTGACTGGGAAAAAGCCCCTATCAGTCAGACCGGGGATGCAGAAACACTTGAAGGATGATCTTGTGAAAACAGCAGTTGTCATACTTTCACTGAATGCAGGTGAGTATTTTGAAAAGGTGCTGCAGAGTCACGCTGCTCAATCCTTTGTGCCTGATGCACGGCTGCTTATTGACAGCGGTTCTTCTGACGGAACAGTGGAAAGAGCTGAGACTTTCAATTGGGAGATCCGGCGCATTGAGAAGAATTCGTTCAATCACGGAGTGACCCGCCAGCAGGCGGCAGAGTACTTTTTTGCCCGGGGATTTGAATGTGTCATCATGTGTACTCAGGATGTGCTCCTTGCAGAAGAAAATACACTTCAGGTGCTGGTCAATGCGCTTCAGGAGAATCAGGCGGCGGCGGCATACGCCCGGCAGATGCCTTTGAATGAGAGAAGCATGGATGGCTTTTTCAGACTCAGGAATTATCCGCCGCGATCCCGGGTCAAAAGCCGTGAGGATATTCCGGAACTGGGATTGATGACCCCTTTTTGCTCAGACACCCTTGCCGCGTGGGATCTGAAAAAGATCATGGCAGCCGGAGGGTTTCCGGAAACAGAGTTCGGAGAAGATATGCTTCTGGGCTCGAAACTGATTCTCGAAGGGGAAAAAATCGTCTATTGTGCCGAAAGCAGATGTATCCACGAACACAACAGCAGCTTTTCTGAACTTTTCAGCCGCGGCCGCGGCATCGGTACGCTCCATTGCGAACACCCGGAACTGCGGAAGCGTTTCGGCAGCGTGGGGAAATGCGCGTCAAAACAACTGAAGCTGAGTGAAATGCTCCGCTTTTTCCTGCCTCTTGCGGTCAAGTACGCAGGGATGTTCCGGGGGTACTGGGGAAAGAAGCTGAACTTTTGAAGCTCTTAATGTGAACGGTCAGAGTTGAGCCGGTTCATCCAGTTCAATACCCATCCACGATGCCACGGTTTTACCCATGACATCATTGATAACGGCTTGTGGAACTCCAATGCGGCGGAGCAGACGCAGATAGTGGTCGGCACCTTCGCTGATGATGTGGGGATGGGTGACATAAGCATCTGATCCCAGAACCAGCTTGCGGAAATTCCCCATAGTGCAGTCGCATTCAACCGTATCCGGCTTGAGCATCTCTGCAAGGTCGGCAGGCTGCATCCTGAGCCACTGGCCGCAGCCCCCCAGATCGGCGTAGAGATTGGGGAGCATCTTGATATACTGACTTGCTTCATCCTGAAAGATCCTTGTCCCCATGTGGGCCATGACGATATTGAGTTTCTGAAAAGAGCGGGCAATGCGGTCCAGATGGATGGGGTGCATGTTTTTCAGCATGGGACGGCGGTAGATCTCATCCGCAGGGCTGGGACGGTAATTGCCGGTGTGGAACAAAAGGGGCAGTCCGCATTTGGCGGCGGCTTCATAGACAGGCATGTAGATGTCGTGGTCATATTCGTAATAAGGATAGATGCACTTGAAGCCTTTCACCCCTTTTTCGGCGTAGTGATAAACTTCCGCCGGGTCAGCTGTTTCCCACAGATCCAGTTTGGCAAGGGGCAGAAAGCAGTCCGGGTATCTTTTGCAGATGGAGATCACATCATCATTGGGCAGAAAATCGTGTCCGCCGTAACGCACTCCTCCTGAGAGGCAAATGATGGTGTTCCGTGAACGGCAAATTTCTGCCAGAGTTTCCAGCAGCGCAGGATTCCCGCTGTCGCAGTGGACGTGTATATCAAGGCGGTATTTGTTTTCGTACTTCATGAAAAAAGATCCTTTCCGGGTGATGATAATATAAAATAATTGCCTGATTTGAATATTTCAAGGTGTTTACTGCTTTTTAAGGCTTGTTTTTGCATGATCAAGGCTGTATATTAAATGCAATCTTCCGAGGTACCGCAAAGGGAACACGATCATGGACTATATTGAATTCAGAAACTACGCTTTGGAGTGCTGCGATAAAAAGAACACTCTCAAAGTCCTTGCCGCTGACAGTTGCGGAAAACTTATATCCATTCTCACTGAGGGAACTTTCTTTTCAGCTGACGGCAGGAAACTCTTTATTGACACCTGGGAAAGCGCTCCGGACCCTTTTTTTACAGGGAAACTTGAAAATCTTTTCTGGCTTTACCGTTTTACCTTCAAAGATGCAAAGAACCGGAAAGAAAAAGCCATTGCCGAGTGCATCATCTGTGACTCCTGCGTAAAGCTCGCCGTCAAAAAAGGTTCTCTCAAACTCAAGTGTTTTCTGAAACAGGGCAGGGAGAAAAATGAAGATCTGCTTGCCATGAAAAGTTCTCCGCAGAGAGAGACTCTTCTTGCGGCTGCCGGTCCCGCTGTTCCGCAGGGGGCAGATCTGCTCTATTGCAGACGGACAGACAATGCCGTCAGTTTCAAGGGGAAAGCATTTCTTGCCTATGACTGGAAAAAGAAAAAATACTGCCTTGAGGCGGAAATTTCTTCCAAATCCCCCCTTGAGATCCGCTTTGAGAAAAGTTTTGCCCGGAATAAGTTCCACCTCAAAAGCTGGAAAGGCATCTCTTACTCTCATGGATTCACCACACCCCCTGTGGGGTGGATGACCTGGTATTCGGTCCGGTTTGACGCCAATGAAAAAATCGTCCTTGAAAATACCGCCGCCATGAAAAAGCATTTCGGCAATTACAACGACAAAATCGTTATCTGGGTGGATTGGGAGTGGTGCCACAACTCCATGCGTTACCACAGTGAAGAGGGAGTTGATGCGTTCCATGCGCGGAAAGAGGCCTATCCCCGCGGCATGAAATTTGTTTCTGACGAAATCAAAAAACAGGGACTTGTCCCTGCCGTGTGGACAGGGGCGACCTGCGAAGGAAACATGAATGAATATTTTCAGAAACATCCTGATTACTGCTTGTGCGATGTGCTCAACTGGCCGGGACGTTACTGGGCTGATTTGAGCCACCCCGGGGTGCAGAATGAGTATATCCCTGCCGTTTTCAAAAATCTGCTTGACTGGGGATATGAGGCGATCAAATGGGATTGTCTGCTCAATACCATGCGCTATAATGACCAGTTCAGGGAGAAGCGCCGCAGAGCAGATATGAGTACAAACGAAGCCATGCACCG
Organism: Lentisphaeria bacterium; assembly: GCA_017507125.1. Taxonomy (GTDB): domain Bacteria; phylum Verrucomicrobiota; class Lentisphaeria; order Victivallales; family Victivallaceae; genus UBA1784. The sequence goes on along the minus strand of JAFWBQ010000104.1, from coordinate 5,123 downwards.
TGTGGTTGCCGCCGGCCGGAAAGTTGTCGGTGAAAACTTCTATCTGTTGGGCTGTACCGGCATGGAACGCGCCACCATGGAGGCGATGGATATCTTTGATGCCTGCCGTATCGGGAGCGATGTTTTCAGCTGGGAGGATTTTAAAAATCATGCGGTGATCCCGCTTTTCTCCTATTTCCCGTTTCACAATACCTCCATTTTCCTTGACCCGGACACCCTTGTGCTGCGTAAGGAGTACAGCACTTTTGAACAGGCAAAGTCCCGGATCTCTCTTTTCTCTCTGACTGGACTCCAGTTCACTCTGGGAGATGCCATCTGCGATCTGGACGAAAAGCGTATTGAAGCTCTCAAGTGTGCCATGCCTACTGTGTGTGTCAAGCCTCAGGAAATGTGCCGCAAGGATTTCAGCGGCGACACAGCAAGTGTCCTGCTGACCGCAGCGCGTCCCTGGGGGAATTGGTATGTGGCGGGGGTTTTCAATCTGACGGAAGAAAAACAAAGCTGTACCTTGAGTCTTGACTCACTTCCCGGTGGGAAATACGCGGTTTTTGAGTTCTGGGAACAATCATTCAAAGGGATCATATCAGAAGAAATTTCTCTGGAACTCCCCCCCGGAGGCTGTGCCGTGCTGCGTTTGACACCTCTTCAGGATCTTCCCTGTCTCATGGGCACTTCCTGCCATCTGCTTCAGGGGGTGACGGAGCTTGAAGAGTACTCCTGTGACCGTGAAAAACAAATCATTTCCGGAAAAGTACGGTTCAAAGGGCGCAACGAGATAAAGCTGACCTTCTTTGTTCCGGACAACTGTTCATTGGAAAGTGATCCCCGTCTGAAGATCAAAGGCGATACCGCTTTCCTGACCCTTGAAAACAAAAATTCCTCAGTGGAAGAATTTCAAATCAAATATAAGGAAAACAAAAAATGAAATTGGAAAGAATTTCCGCCCTTCTGGGAGTCCTGCTGTTGGCAGGCGGCTGTGCCGCAACTCAGGCTCAATCCCCCGTCAAATCCAGCAACACCACCTTTGCTGCCGATGCACTGAAACCTTTTGTGGAATCCGGAGCTCTTCCCGGAGCCATCAGTATTCTGAGCAAAGGCGACGTGCAGGAAACCGCCTGTGTGGGCTGGGCAGACACAGCCAAAAAACAGCCTGTCACTTTGAAAAGCACCTACATGCAGTGTTCCCAGACCAAGGGATTTTGCGGTGTGACCGTCGCCATTCTTGTGGAAGAGGGGAAACTTTCTCTTGATGATCCTGTTTCCAAATACCTGCCGGAGTTCAAAAATCTGAAAGTTGCCGTCAAGGGCAAAGACGGAAAAGTCAAAAATGTCCCTGCCAAAAATGTGCTGACCGTGCGTATGGTGATGAATCATACCGGCGGATTCCCCTTTGAAACTGTCACCAAGAGCAAGAAAGGTTGGAACAGAGCTTCTTTGCGGGATTCTGCCCGGGAAGCTGCGGCAGCGCCTCTGCGCTTTGAACCCGGAACAAAGGTTCTTTACTCCAACACCGGCATTGACATCGGCGCTGCTGTCGTTGAGGTCATCACCGGGAAAAAGTGGGATGTGTTCCTCAAAGAACGGGTCCTTGATCCTCTGGGCATGGTGGACACCTCCTTTAAGCCCAACGCCGAACAGCTGTCACGCGCCATCGTGCTCCATGGGGTCAGTAAAAACAGAAAACCCAAGTTTATCTCCTTCAACCGCTGGATGCCTCTGCCCCACAACGGCGCAGATGTTCACCCCTCCGCCGGAGCCGGACTCTGGACAACTGCCGCCGATCAGGTCAAGTTTTACCGGATGCTGATGAATCTCGGCAAAGGAGACAACGGCGTCCGGATCCTCAAGGAAGAAACTGTGAAAAAGCTCCTTGCAACTTCCACCCGCCCCGGAAAATTCGGCGGCTACTCCATGGGACTTGCCGCCAACTTCAAGGCGGGAACCATGGGCCATGGCGGCGCATGGGGAACGCGCTGCACCGTCAACTGGCGGAAAAAGCAGCTTCAGCTGTGGGTTGTTCAGCTCAACGGCTCCCCCCGTCCCTGGGATGCCGCATGGCGCAAGGCGGTGAACAAATTCTTTGCAGCCAAGGTCAGCGACAAAGGAACTGATGCCTACACCGGCAGACTCAAATAAGAAGCCGACACAAAAAAATCCCCGTTTGCAGACGGGGATTTTTTTTGCCCTGAAAGGGAGCGGAAAGTTCTTCAAGCGTCGATGTCACGCCAGTCAAAGAGGACTCCCAGGGGGGGATTCTTTTCAAATCCCAGCTGCTGATAGACCTTTTCCGCATCACGGGGCGAGACCGTGCGTGAAATAATGGGGGCGACTTGAAGTCTGCCGGAGCGGATATAGCGGAAAAAGGTCCGGTAATCGTCAAACTCTGTCCATTCGCCGTTGGGGCGGGACTCTGATTTGGGGCGCACCATGGTGTGAGCCCCCAGAAGCGAAATGCCGCGGCAATGGACATATCGGTAAAAGTCAATGGGCTGATCCGAAATGCGGGTGCAGCCCAAAAGAGAGATGCGTCCGTGGAAGGCGGCGTACTCCAAAGCCTGCTGCAGGGCGGGAATGTAACCCGTGACCTCCACAGTGCCGTCAACGCCCCTGCCGTCGGTCAGATCAAGAACTTTTTTCACGAAATCAGGCTCCCGGGGATCAAGAACATGGTCGGCGCCAAGTTTCAAGGCGAGAGCGCGTCTTTCGGGTGAGTAATCACACGCCAGCACCGGGGCGGCGCCGTTGTTCCGTGCCAGCTGCACGGCAAACTGCCCCAGAAGTCCCAGACCGGCGACCATGACTGATTCGCCCATCTGCAGCTGAAGTCTCCGCACACCCAGCATGGGGAAAGAGCAGACATGAGCTGCAGCGGCAGTTGCCAGATCCACATCTTCGGGGACAGGATAAAACTTTGTTTCATCAGCAAGATAATAAGAACGGTGGTTCATCCAGGGGCAGACCACCTTGTCTCCGACCTTGAAGCGGGTCACTTCGGCGCCCACTTTCTGAACGATCCCTGAGGCGCTGTATCCGGGGTAACGGGGGAATCCGTCTTTATCCTTTCCCTGAGCGTAGGTATTGGGCAGAGCGTGGAAATTGGCAAGTTCGGTACCTGCGCTGATAAGGCTGTAATGGGACTTGACCAGCACTTGAGTTTCTGTAAGGGTATCTGCGATCTCTTTTTCCTGAAGTTCGGCTTTCTCTTTGACAGGAAAGCAGACGTGATGGATTTTCATGGTGACGTTTCTCCTGATGATGTATTCATACTTCTTTATTTTGAACAAAAATTACAAAAATCACTCTTTCAGTGAGCTGAATTCAATTCCGAAACGGGCAAGGTATTTGCCCAGACGGTCTGAATCGTTGCTGCTGCTCTTTTCCTGCCTTGAGACGGCAAAAAGTTTTTTCCCGGCTTCTGCGCGGCTGCGGGAGTTCCGGCAGACTTCAATGACCTTTTCCAGCTGGGCAAGCTCAAAGAGATCATATTTTTCCTTGTAATCCGCTCCCAGAAGAGTGGCAAGAAGCGCATTTCCGGGGGGCAGAGCGCTCTTTTTCCTGGAACGGCGGATCTCCTGATCGACACACGCCATGTCGATGCGTCCGCCTGAACTCAAGGTCGCCATGCGGGTGATGGAGCCATTCAAATCTCTGAAGTTTCCTTTCCACAACTGCTCCGGATCAAGGGCAAACTTCAAAAATGCTTCACGCGCCTCTTTGTTGAAAGTGATGTGTTTGCCGCTTTTTGCGCTGAAGCGTGAAAGTTCATACTCCAAATTGGGTTCAATATCCTCTCTGCGGTCGGCAAGTCCGGGCAGGGTGAAGTCCCACAAGTTGATGCGCGCCAGCAGATCGGAACGGAACTCCCCCCGCTCAGCGGCGGATTCAAGATCACGGTTGGTTCCGCATATCAGTTCAAAATCGCTTTCAGTTTCCACATCCGCTCCCAGAGGGAAGAAGCGTTTTTCTTCAATGGCGTGAAGCAGCATGGCCTGTTCATCAAGGCCGAGTTCGCCTATTTCATCCAGAAAAAGGAGTCCCTTGTCAGCGGTTTTAAGAAGTCCGGCACGGTCAGAGGCGGCTCCGGTGAAGGCGCCCTTGCGGTGGCCGAAAAGGATACTCATGGCCTGATCCCCCCGCAAAGTGGCACAGTTGACGCTGACAAACTCCCCTTTGATTTGTCCGTTGAGCTTTTTGAGTTCATAGATCTTCCCGGCGAGCTGGGATTTGCCCGCCCCTGTGGGGCCCGTGAGCAGTATGGGATCTTTAGAGCGGATGGCGACCCTTTCAATGGTCTCAATAAGTTCGTTGAACTGTTTGTTTTTTGTCGGAATGCCTGATTTGAGAAAGTCAAGATCGTTTTTTCTTTCCATTTCAAAACGGCGCGCCAGCATGTCGTAACGGGAAAGGTCAAGGTCGATGATGGAACAGGTTCCGGCGGCGTTCCCGTCGGGGGAGGGATTGCTCTGGATCAGTTTCCCCGGCAGGTGGCGTGATTCGGTGAGCAGAAAGAGACAGATCTGCGCCACATGGGTCCCGGTGGTGATGTGGATATAGTAATCGTGCTCTTCATCTGAAAAATCATGACTGCGGCTGAAGTCGTAAAGTTTGGTATAGACCTCTTCAAAGTCCCATGGGTCTGTCAGTTCTATGATCTCCGGGATCACCTCTGTCTGAGGTGAAACTTCATGGATGTCTGCAATGACCTGATCTCTCAAACTTTCAAAAGGAGTCTGATAAATCAGATAATATTTATCAAAAGTGATATTTTTCTGCATGGCAAGCGCCACTGAGGGGCGCCATACCCCTCTGCGTCCCGGTCCATAGCCGCCCCGGCGGTCAAGAGTCAGACCCAAAAAAGAAATCAGGATATTCATTGTGTATATAGTTGTATATTCATATATAAAGTATTATATTTATTAATATACAACGCGATTTGAACATTTGCAAATGATTTGAGCCAAAAATAATTTTTTGAGATATTTGAGGCAATTTCAAAACTCCTCAAAATTGTCAAAGCGCCCTCGCTTCGATCTGATAAAGGGAGCGTTTTCGGCTGTTACCTTGCAGGTAGCAGCCTCAAACTACCCTTTACAGCTCTTTGCGAATGACATCTTTGCCATTTT
>JAFWBQ010000103.1 GCA_017507125.1 Lentisphaeria bacterium | reverse complement strand
GGTAACAGTGCAGCGGGGCTTCTTGGCAATTACAGTTCTGTGTCAAATCTTGAAATCACTTCCGGTAATTCCGCTTTGGTGTATGCTGGCGGTATCATGAATTCTGCTGTTGTGAATGCCGGAGGTACTCTTTACGTTTCCTCTGGCGGTACTGCTTCCGTTGTCTTTAACCCCTGGGGGGGCAGCATTACTTCTGCTGCCGGGGCAAATTTTTCTTATATCTACTCCGGGGTTTGGTACGGTAACAGTGCAGCGGGGCTTCTCAGCACATACAGCTCTGTGTCAAATCTTGAAATCACTTCCGGTAATTCCGCTTTGGTGTATGAAAGCGGCAGAATTTCAAATGCCATTGTCAGAAATGGCGGTATGCTTTATAACTCAGCGGGCGTTGTTGAGGGACTTTCCGCTTATACCGGAGCTGTTCTTGCCGGGGATGGCGTGTTTGAGTTGACTTCAAATACCTTTGTCGCTTCCGGTGTCGCAGGACAGATACAGGATCAGCAGTATACCAGTACACGCATCTTTTCCGGTTTCAGCAACTTTGTGGCAGGATCTGGGCTCCATTGGCGTGTGGGCACCCCCATCCAGTTCAAAGAAACTTACGTCCGCGAGGGGGGCAGAATGAGCTTTGACTCCGGAGCTTCTGCAACCAAGATCGACAACGCCGGAACTGTCGATATCGGCAACAATGCCAACTTGCGCAGTATGACCAACACAGGCGTTGTCAATATCTCTCAGGGCGGAATGCTCGTTCTCAATACCAACGCGGCTTCAGGCGTGGAAAATGTCTGGAACGGCGGCTCCTCATGGAGGACTGTCAATCTGGGCACACAGCGTGTCTTTGCAGACGGTATCGCCGACTCAACGACCATCCATAAAGGCGGCGATCAGCAGATCTTTTCAAACGGTCAGGCCATCAGTGCTTTTGTCAGTTCCGGCGGCTCCCAGACCCTTTCCGGCGGCGTGGCAAACAGCGCTTTCGTCCTCGCCGGGGGATGGCAGCATGTTTCCAGCGGCGGCTACGCCCTCGAAACACTCATCGACAGAGGCTACCAGCACGTTTATTCCGACGGTAAGGTTTTCAATACTGAAGTCTCATACGGCAGTCAGTACGTCTCTTCCGGCGGTTTCGCTTCGGCAACAGAAGTTTATGGAACGTTCCAGACCTTTTCCAGCGCCATCGTTTCAAGGTTTGATTATGCCGCCGACTACGTTTACTGGTACAACTCCGGCGGCTCCCGTCACATGATCCACGACGGCTGGGTGGATTACTCTTCCACAGTGCAAACAGTCTACTGGTTCGGCTATAACGGCAGTCAGGCGATCCTTGAAGGAGGATTGGCACACGATACCGTGTTGAGCTCCGGAGCCATCCAGACTGTTGATTTCGGCGGCAGTGCGTCCAAGACCGTTGTCGGCAAAGATGCGTTCCAATACGTCCTCGCAGGCGGCGAAGTGTTTGACACGCAAGTCAACTCCGGCGGTATCCTCGTTGTCGAATACGATGGCTACGGCGAAAATATCACCGTCTCAAGCGGCGGCGCCGTGGGAATCCACGGCGTAGTCAGAGATTTGACCATCGACCGGGATGCCGACTACTACTTCCACATGGGCGAAGCCGTCTTCCAGGGCTATCTCAACTGCTACCTTACACAGAAAAGTCTTGAAGCATTGCAGGAGATCCTTCCCTTCAGCAACGATCTTGAAGAACTTTATCTGCAAGTGGATGACTCCACTTTGCGTGAAGGGGTATACAAACTCGCTGACGGTGTCGGCTCCGGATTCTCGACCACCATCAGCATCGGTCACGACAGAGTCCTCTCTGTCAATGGCGATGCCCGGATCGTCGGCGACAAACGTTACTCCCTCGATCTGACCAACGGCGATCTTTATATCACCATCGAAAAACATGTCGTGACACCTCCCGAAGGCTCCATCAACGGCATTTACTGGGCCGATGCTCAGGGCGCCCTGACATACGTGGAATATTCCACTGACAACTTTGACACCGCTCTGAAAGTGCAAATGCCTACCGGCTCCCTCGACACTTTCGGTCTTCCCGCCGGGGAATGGCAATGGCGCGTCAGCAATGACAACGGTTCCTCCTGGCAGAATGGCAAAGCTTTCCAATCTCAAAATCAGTCGGGCTCCGCTCAAGAGTTCCGTCCCGTAACCAACGGTCACAATGATCTTTTCTTTGCCGCAGCCGATGGCACCTGGAACGCTCAATACGGCGCACAGCACCTTGGAACAGAGTTCTGGAACGGTACCGGAGAAAAAGTCTTGCTTCAAGGCAAAAACAAGATCGCAGATATCTTTGAAGGCTCCAGAGATGCCAATATCCTTGTTCTGACCGATGACGCTAACGGCGATGCGCTCTTTGTGGATGATGTCTACACCGCTCTCGGCGATCAGGCACGGCTTGCACAAATCGACGAGATCAGAGCCGGTGCAGGGGATGATATTGTTGATATGACAAGCCAGCGCTATGCCTACGCCGGTGACGGCGTGAAAGTTTATGGCGGGCTCGGAAATGATACCATCTGGGCGAATAAGGGCAGCAATACCCTTTTCGGCGATGCCGGGAATGACCGTCTGGTGGGCGCTTCAGGCAATGATATCCTTGCAGGCGGCAGCGGAAACGACTCCATGCACGGCGGCGGCGGAAGTGACATCTTCACTTTCGGCGGCGCCTGGGGCAATGACACCATCGAACAGCTTGCTGACGGCTCCGTCACCTTGTGGTTTGCTGGCGGTTCAGAAGCCAACTGGAACGCTGAAAGTTTGACCTACTCTGACGGCGTCAACTCTGTCAGCGTGTCCGGGTGTGTCAACGTGACGCTCCGCTTCGGCAGCGATGCCTCCTTGCCCGCAGGAGCCTTTGCCGACGCCGCAAGCGAAAAGATCTTTGAAGACAAAAACAGCGGCATGCTTGCCTGATAAACTTTCCACAAAAAAACTCTCCGGCGAAATCGACTTTGCCGGAGAGTTTTTATTTGAGAAGAAAAGACGCTTATTTGGCCGCTTCGATCATGGCGCCGAATCTGGCACAGCTTTCATAGGCTTCTTTGAGGAATGCCTTGCGGTTTGCTTCTGATTGCTCCCAGGGATATTCAAAACCTTCATCCCAGTAAGGCGTGTTCCGCATGGAAAGCTCAAAGCAGGGCACCCGATCCTTGTAGGATGAAGTGGCAATGAGCTTTGCCAGAGCTTCGCAGTCCATTGTTTCTGTAAAAAGAGGCTTGTGAAGATCGTGCTCACCATCATTATCGTGAAGATGGGTGGCGACAATACGGGATTTGCGCTGCTCCATTTCGTTCATGCGGTTGCCCAGCAGATTGGCATGTCCCGCATCGAAACAGACTCCCAGACGCTCCGCAGGGTAGCGCTCAAGATAACGGTTCACAAGACCCCAGTCATCCCAGATCAGATTCTCAATGGCGATTTTTACATTGCACTTTTCAAGAACAGGCATCAGCTCATCCAGAGTTCGGAAAGCATAGTCGATCTGGATCAGAGCGTCTCTGGTCATCCGTTCCGTTTTTTCCGCAGGAACCGATTCATGGGAAAATTTTGTATTGGGACCGTGAAGCACCACCGCTCCCCCTTCGCCGCCCAGTTCGGCGAGCATTTCAATGCGGTTCCGCACCAGTTCAACACCCGCAAGGCGGATGTATTCAGTGGGAGAAAACCAGCACTTTTCTGCTCCTTTGCTGCCGTGGATGTCCAGAATTTTTATCCCAGCATCTTTCAGAACGCGGCGGATCTCGGTGATCTCAGGCTTGGTGTAGAGAAAATCAGTGCACCACTGGTGCCCCCAGGAACAGTATTCAAAACCTGCTTCTGCAAGTTCATAGAGTCTGGAAGCAAAGTCACCTGTGTGTCCGCAATAACTTGTAACACAGCAAAGTTTCATGAGAGATCTTCCTTCCTTTTTAACGCAGACCGACGGCTTCACGGACTTTGTCAAGCAGGATAGCTGCTTCATTGCGTGCTTTTTCGCCGTTGCGCTTCAGCAGATCCCGGACATAATCAAGGTTGTTTTCCAACTCTTCGCGCCGTTTACGCATGGGTTCAAAGTATGCCCAGAGTTTCTCAAAGAGGGCCTGTTTTGCGTGTCCGTAGCCGTAGTTTCCGGCAAGCATCTTTTCGCGCATTTCCTGAAGTTCCTCCGGTGTTGCCACAAGTTTGTAGAGGGCATAGACATTGCATGTGTCAGGATCTTTGGGCTCTTCAAGTCCCTTGGAGTCGGTGACAACACTCATGATCACTTTGCGGAGCGCCTTTTCTTTATCAAAGATGGGAATGGTATTGTTGTAGCTTTTGGACATCTTCTGCCCGTCAATGCCGGGGACAACAGCCACCTCTTCGGGGATCATCTCTTCGGGGATCGTCAGAATGTCGCCGAAACGGTTGTTGAATTTAAGTGCAAGGTCACGGGCAATTTCCAGATGCTGTTTCTGATCTTTGCCCACAGGAACCAGATTGGCGCGGTAGAGCAGAATGTCAGCAGACATAAGGATGGGATAGGTGAAAAGACCGCAGTTTGCCTCAAAACCTTTGGCAACTTTGTCTTTGTAGCTGTGAGCGCGTTCCATCAGCCCCACGGGGGAGAAGGTTGAAAGGATCCATGAAAGTTCGCACACTTCAGGAATGTCAGACTGACGGAAGAATACGGTGCGGTCAGGATCAACGCCGCAGGCAAGCCAGCTCAGGGCAAGATTCATCACATTGCTTCTCAGATCTTCCGCTTTGGGGTAGGTGGTCAGAGCGTGATAGTCGGCAATGAAGAGAAAGTTTTCTCCTTTGTTCTGCATTTCAACTGTCTGGCGGATAGCGCCGAAATAGTTGCCGATATGAGGAATGCCCGAAGGCTGGATCCCGGTAAGAATTCTCATTTTTTCAGACCTTTTATTCAGTTAAGTTTTTCAGAGCAGGCACCATCGCCCAGCTCGCAAATGTAATATTCAGCATCGATCCCGGTCCGCAGTTTATAGGCGGCGCACACTTTGCGTGCATATTCCTCGGCCTGATCTTTCCTGACCAGATGGATCGTGATACCGCCGAAACCGCCGCCCGAAAGACGGGCTCCGAGGGCGCCGGGGATGGATTTTGCAAGTTCGATCAAATAATCCAGTTCCGGGGTACTGTTTTCAAAGTTTATCCGGCTGGACTCATGGGAGTCAAACCAGAGCTGCCCGAAGCCTTCCACATCGCCTTTTTCCAGACGTTCCACAGCCAGATGGACTCTGGTGCATTCGCCCACCACATGAAGCGCCCTGCGGTACTCTCTTTCACCCAGAGCAGGCTTTGCATTGACCAGCTGTTCCAGACTGATATCTCTGAGGGTTTTGGCACCGGAGTAAATGCCGCAGAGAATTTCTGCGGCGCTTTCGCAATCGGCGCGGCGGGTGTTGTATTCGGAGTCCACAAGATTGTGCTTTTTCATGGAGTTGATGACAGCAACGGCGTAACCGGCAGGAAGCTGGACCGTTCTCAATACGGCGATCTTGCGGAAGTCGCTGAGAATGATGGCATCTTTTTTGCCGAAGATGGAGCTGAACTGATCCAGAAGTCCGGTTTTAAGCCCCAGATAGATATTTTCAACTTCCTGTCCGGCAAGCGCCCACTCTTCAGGAGTCAGTCGGATATCAAAAAGTTCCCGCAGCGCGAATCCGGCTGCCGTTTCAAAGGCAGCGGAACTGGACATCCCGGCAGAAAGGGGCACTGTACTTCTCATTCCGGCTTCAAAGGCGCCGATGGTAAATCCGCGGCGTCTCAGGGCAGTGATCATACCTTTGACATAGTTGCTCCAATCCCCTCTGACAGCCTTGTCAATGTTGTTAAGATCAAATTTTTTTTCAGAGCCGTCCCGGAAATCCCGGATCGTGCAAACACTTCCCGGAATACGGCGGGCGGCAAAAGCAGTATTGAGTCCCACGGCACAGGAGAGGACAAATCCCTGATTATAGTCGGTATGGTTTCCGAGGATCTCCAACCGTCCGGGAGCCTGAGAGACAGCTTCCGGAGCCGCTCCGAAACGGGCGGTAAACTCTTTTACAAGTTGTTCATTCATATTTTTTTTCCTTCATCAATGAAACAAATTCTTGAAATACACTGTTCAAAGCTTTCTCTGCCGCTCAAGATGTCGATTTGAATACGCAGGAAATACAAAGGCACATCGCAGCGGTCCAGTTTGGGAATGCGTACAGCATCCTTTTCAGTGGTGACAATCATTTCTGCTCCGGCAGCTTTGGCTTGATTGATAAAGTCAATGATCTCCTGCTGAGTGTAGCGATGGTGGTCAGCATAGTGATCGGTCAGAACGAGTTCTGCGCCGAGTTTTTCCAGAAATCCTTCAAAACTCTGAGGACAGGCGATGGCGCTCAGGGCGGCAGTCTTGACGCCCTTGAGGCTTTCAAGCGGGATATGTTCCTGAGAAAAAAGTTTTTGCAGATACTGGGGTTTATGGCAGCATTCAATGATCTCTGCTTTGCGGCAGTGACGGTTGAGGAACCGTTTCAGATGGCGGTTGCGCCGGGTTCCTGTGGATTTCGTCAGAAAGATGTAATCGGCACGTTTGATGTGTTCAATGGGTTCCCGCAGGATCCCCCGGGGAAGACAGTGACCATTGCCGAAAGGGGAGGTGGAGTCCACCAGCACGATGTTGATGTGGGGACGGAGCATCAGATATTGGAAGCCGTCATCCAGAATGATCACATCGGTCTGAAAGTGGTTGATGGCATAGATTCCGGACTTGACCCGGTCTTTATCCACCAGAACTGCCACATCGGGGAGATTTGAGGCGAGCATATAGGGTTCATCTCCGGCATATTCACAATCCATCAGCAGATTTTTGCCGTCTGAAACCACCTTGGGCGGGATCTCATTGTGTTCGGAGTTGAATTTCTGGCGCATTTTTTCCCAGAAAGAACGGTTTTTACTTCTGTAACCGCGGCTGAGGATGGCAACTTTGCGCCCCTGCTGACTCAGGGAGCGGGCGAAGACTTCAACTACCGGAGTCTTGCCTGTGCCGCCGCAGGTAAGGTTGCCTATGCTGACCACCAGACAACCGAGGGCGTGATGGCGTATGATGCGGCTGTCATAGAGCCAGAGGCGGAACTTTGCACCATTACTGAAAAAACGTGAAATAAAAAAGAGCAAAGCCAGCAGGGCGCGGTCAAACCATTTCTTGCGTCTGCCGGACATCACTTCAAGGAAATACTGTTCCAGATCCTCAGTTTTCAGTTGAAATTTATGCATATTCGATTCCCGGATTTGTCATTTACATACTATACCACAAAAAGCCCTTATTAGCAAGTCCGGAAATACAGAAATTTGCATCTGTCAATCATCAAAATTGATCCGTTCCTCCTCAATGACAAGAGGACGGTTTTTGACCTGAGTCCAAATGGCGCCGATATATTCGCCGATTATGCCGATGAATATGAGCTGTACTGCACTGAAGAAAAACAATCCGATCATCAAAGGCGCCATGCCGAAGCTGAAGGTATTCCAGTAGAACAGCTTCAGAACAAGGTAGACCAAGGCAACGAGCAAACTGGCGATACCGATAAAAACACCGGTAAAGACTGCCAGACGCAGGGGGAGCTTTGTATGATTCACAAATCCCGTCATTGCCATGTCGTAGAGGGTGAAAAAGTTATTTTTCGTTACCCCGTGTTTCCGCTTGGGCTGCACAAAGGGGAGTTCGACACGTTTTAAGCCTATTTCTGAAACAAGTCCCCGGAAATAGGGGTAGGGCTCTTTGAAAAGTTTCAGCGCCTCCATAAAAGAACGGTCGTAGAGACCGAATCCGGTAAAACCGCTCACCACGCTTTGTTCCTGTGAAGACTTTCGCAAGATGGTATAATAAAGACGGCGCAAAGACTCCATGACGATCCCGCATTCCGTATCACTTCGGACGGCGATGACGACTTTAGCGCCCTTTTCCCATTCACGGATCATTTCTGCAATTTTTTCAGGGGGGTCCTGCAAATCGGTACACATACTGACCACCGCATCCCCTTTTGCCTGAAGCATGCCGTAAAAAGGTGATCGGATATGTCCGTAATTGGCGGCATTGAAAATAGCTTTGACTCTTTTGTCCTTCTGCGCCAGTTTGCGGATGAGATCACGGGTACCGTCGGTGGAATAGTTGTCGCTGAAAAGGAATTCGAAGTCATATTGAGGGAACTCCTTCATCATCTCGCAGCAGCGATCGTAAAGTTCCTCTAAATTTTCCACTTCGTTGTAACAGCCGCCTGCTATGGTTATAAGTTTCCGTTGGGGCATAAATTTATTTCCATGGGGTTTTATTCAAAAAAATATTAACACCGTAATATACTACAGCCGGAATGACTTTGCAAGCCGTAACCGGAGAAAAAAGAATAATTTACCTCAAAGATCTCTATCAGATATTGTATTTTTTCGGTAGAGAGGTTATATTAGATGGTAATTTCAATTTTTTGAAATTACCTTTCAGGTAAAAATTGAGATGGTGTGCATGTAAGGACGCTACAGAAAATGAGAGTTGCAGATTATATTTTCAAAAAGTTGGCTGATTGGGGCATCAGACATGTTTTTATGGTTACAGGCGGCGGAGCTATGTTCCTGAATGATGCCGCCGGCAGGGAAAAACGGATCAAGTATATCTGCAACTTGCACGAACAGGCATCTGCCATGGCAGCAGAGGGAAACGCCCGGATCACCGGTCTCCCCGGAGCCGTCTGTGTAACGACCGGTCCCGGCGGAACCAATGCCATTACCGGTGTCGCCGGAGCCTGGCTGGATTCTTTGCCCATGATCGTGATTTCCGGACAGATCAAGCGTGAAACATGCACCGCCTTTTTTCCCGAACTGAAACTCCGGCAGCTGGGGGATCAGGAACTCAATATCATCGACGTTGTGCGGCTCATAACCAAGTATGCTGTCATACTCCGCAATGCGGAAGATGTTGGATATGAACTGGAAAAAGCATGGCATCTGGCACAGCACGGACGCCCCGGTCCTGTGTGGCTTGATGTGCCGTTGGATATCCAGTCGGCAGAAATTGATGAAAACAAATTGCATCATTTTGAGCAGAGGGAAGAACTTGCGGTGCCGCAAGCATCAGAAATCGAACTCGCTGAAGTCGAAAAGGCATTCCTGAAATCAAAACGTCCGGCCATCATCGCCGGTATCGGCGTGCGCCACGGAAAAGGCATTGATGCACTTCTTGAATTTGCCGGAAAACACAATGTCCCCTTGCTGACATCTATTTCCGGTATCGATCTGGTCGATTCAAGTCACAGGCTGTTTTTCGGGCGTCCCGGGATCATGGGGGAAAGGGCTGCCAATTTTATTATGCAGAACTCAGATCTGCTGCTGGTGCTCGGCACCAGAATGGGGCTCCGGATCACAGGATATGCTTACGATAAGGTCGCCCGTGACGCGTTCCGCATTATGGTGGATGCTGATGAAAATGAATTGAAAAAGCCCACCTTCAAGCCCCATTTGGGGATCTGCAGCGATGCCGGCGTTTTTCTTTCAAAGCTGAATACGCTCCTTCCTGATGATTGGAAAGCTGATGAGGAGTGGCTCAACTACTGCCGGCGGATGAAAAACAGTTTCCCTGTGATCACCGATGAGCACCGGGAAAAAAGTGATTATGTATCAAGCTATGTGTTTCCTGAGCTGCTGTCGGAATTTTGCCGACCTGACTCCATCGTTGTCACAGGAAACGGGACTGCCTATACCAGTTCATTCCAAGCCTTCCCGCTGAAAAAAGGCATGAGGATGTTTGCCAATGAGGCGTGTGCCTCCATGGGCTACGGACTGCCCGCCGCTATTGGTGCTGCCCTGGCCGGAGAAAACAGAGAGGTTTTGTGCATTACAGGCGACGGTTCGCTGCAGATGAATATTCAAGAGCTGCAGACGGTCAAAAATTATGATCTGCCTCTTAAACTCTTTGTTTATAACAATGAAGGGTACCTTTCCATAAAACTGACCCAACGTGCCTTTTTTGAGGGGCGGAAAGTCGGTTCTGATGCAGACTCAGGTGTTATATTGCCTGCTCTTGAAAAAATCGCCAATGCTTACGGGATCCCTTACAGAAAGCTGAAAAACAACGCAGAGGCCGCCGGAGAGTTGCCTGAGATCCTTGCTCTTGACGGTCCCGTTATCGTTGAAGTTATGACAGATCCGTGGGAAAAACTTGGACCGAAAGCTGCTTCAAAAAGGTTGAAGGACGGGAGAATGATTTCTGCGCCTTTGGAGGATATGGTGCCTTTTCTTCCCAGAGATAAGTTCAAAGAGTGTATGATCATTCCGGCTGATAATGAGTTTGAACAACTTGATTGAGCTGCAAAAAATGTTGAAAAGTTTTGATGGAAAACATATTTTTCTGACCGGAGGAACCGGCTTTTTCGGAAAAAGTATTCTGGATATGTTGAAAAAAGGATTTCTCAGCAAAAGCTGTTTTACGATCCTTTCCCGTGATCCTGAAGCTTTTTTGCGCCGGAATCCGGAATATTCCGGAATGGATAGAGTACGCTTTATAAAAGGGGATATCAGAGACTTCGTTTTTCCTTTCGGCAAGTTTGACGGCATGATCCACGGAGCAACTCCCGCAGTGACCACGCTGCAGCCGGGAGAGATGAGAAACATTATCCTTGAAGGAAGTAAAAGAGTTCTGGAGTTTGCCCGATATGCAGAGATCCCGCGGCTTCTCTTTATCAGCAGCGGAGCTGTCTATGGACCGTTGCCTTCGGGTGTCCTGAAGGCTGTTGAAACTTTGCCGTGCGCTCCTGTAACGGAGTACGGCATCGCCAAGCTTGAAGCTGAAGATATGTTTTTTTCTTCCGGGATCTCCAGCGTGGCGGCACGTTGCTTTGCATTTATCGGCCCCCGGTTGGATTTGAATATCCACTTTGCCGTGGGAAACTTTCTCAGAAATTGTCTGAATGGAGAGGAGATCATCATAAAAGGCGACGGTACTCCATTGCGTTCTTATCTTTACGCTGATGATTTGGTCCAGTGGCTCTTTACCATAATGGCGAGGGGAAATTCCGGAGAGTCCTATAATGTCGGCTCTCCTGAGGCAATTTCCATCGCTGAATTGGCAGCAGCAGTGGCGACACACTTTGATCCGGCTCCTTCTGGCAGGATCTGTCGTAAACCGATACCGGGAGCAGTGCCCGAAATATATGTTCCTGATGTATCCAAAGCCATGAATGAACTTGGGGTGAAAGTCAATATCTCTTTCAGCGAGGCTGTTGAGTTGTGCAAAAATTTTCACAGAAAACGATAAAATCTCTTGGGCAAAGAGGCGTTTCCGGCAGACTGTTTTTCCGGAAAAATCACATTTGCTGAGTTTTTTACTTCACTGCGGTTGAAAATATTCTTTTCAAGAGTTATATTTAGACGGTGTTTTTTCTTTGTTGCGAAAAAAATCAGCTCAGCTTCATTGTCAGGAGGAAACAATTAATGGATTGGCAGCAGCTTTATGACAGACTATATGCCGTTTACGGCGATTGTGTCTGTCCCCTGGTGCATGACTCCCCCTTTCAGCTGCTGGCGGCGGTGATGCTTTCGGCGCAGTGCAAGGATGAAAGGGTCAATCAGGTGACGGGAAAACTTTTTGCCGCGGCTCCTGATGCGCCTTCCATGGCGGCGCTGGAAGAAGAAAAAATCGCTGAGATCATCAAACCTTGCGGCTTGTATGGTGCCAAATCCAAAAATCTTAAAGGCGCGGCTCAGATGATCGTTGAACGTTTCAACGGTCAGGTCCCGGAAAATATGGAGGAGCTTGTACAGCTGCCGGGAATCGGCAGAAAGAGCGCCAATGTGCTGTTGGGGAATGCTTTTGATACTCCCGGATTCCCCGTTGATACCCACGTAAAGAGACTGCTCAACCGTTTGGGCGCCGTCAAAACAGATGATCCTGAGAAAATAGAAAAAATCGTCAACAGAGCCGTCCCCGCTGAAAGATGGACCAACTTTTCGCATCTGTTGATTTTCCACGGCAGGGCCGTCTGTCATGCCCGCACCCCTTTGTGCGGGGAATGTGTTCTCGCCGGGTTGTGTGCTTTCAATAAGAGGAAAAAATAATCTATGGGCTGGTTCAAAGATCGTTTCCGTCAAATAAAAAAATTCCCCCGCTGGATCTATTGGCTGCCGGCAAGGACATTGCAGCTTCTGTGCCATACCCTTTACCGTATAAAAATTGATGATCCCGATAATTTGCGTTTTTCCACAGGGGGATTCATCGGCTTGACTTGGCATAACCGTCTGCTCTTTTTCCCGGCTATCATGCCCGCTGTGGCAAGAAAAAGAACCGCAGCCGTTGTCAGTGCTTCAAGAGACGGTCAGTACATCGCCGATCTGATCTCCATTTTCGGGATCCGCAGTGTGCGCGGTTCTTCTTCCCGCCGGGGCGTCAATGCTCTTCTTGATTCTGTGCGGGTCATGAAAGAAGAGGGGCTCAATGTTGTTTTTACCCCTGACGGCCCCCGCGGTCCCCGGTACAAAATGAAACCCGGCCCCATCATGCTTGCCTCTCTCACCGGTGCTCCGATCTGTCCTTTGAGCATAAATGCTTCAAGGTGCTGGTCCGCAAAAGGGTGGGATGGATTTCAGATCCCCAAGCCCGGTTCCACATTGACTCTTGTGCTGGGGAAACCCATATATGTACCCGCCGGTATTGCCGGAGAGGCATTGGAACAGTGGCGTCAGAAAGTTGAAGATGCCATGAATGCCATCACTGTTGATCCTGAACAATAACAGATTTTCAATATACATCAAGCTGAAGTTTTCAAAAAGGAGAAAAATTATGCAACAGCTTTTCGGTGACAAGGTTCAAGATTATTATGTTCGCAAACTCAGAGCCAATGCGGCTGAGCGGAAAGCCCGGCTGGCTCAGATCAAAACGCCGGAACAGTTCAAGGCTTACCAGCAGGAACTGAAAGAAAAGATCCGTCTTTCTTTCCAGCTGCCCACTGAAAAGACTCCTCTTGCTCCCCGGATCACCGGGACTTTGCAGCGCGACGGATTCCGGGTGGAAAATGTGATCTATCACAGCCGCCCCCGGCTGCCCATTACTGCCAACCTCTATATCCCCGAAGGTGCTTCCAACGCTCCCGCTGTTCTTTTCCTTGCCGGACACTCTGTCAACGGCAAAGCAAGTGACACCTATCAGAGAGCTATCCTCAATCTGGTTGCCAACGGTTTTGTGGTTCTGGCTCCCGACCCCTCCGGTCAGGGGGAGCGCGCCCAGCTGGTGGATGTCCCCAATGCGGAAGAGTTTGCCTACCGTCCCACTTTTGAACACAATATGATCAACAAACAGATGCTGCTTGTTGGTGAATTCTACACCTCCTGGTGCATCTGGGATGCTGTCCGCAGCTATGACTATCTTGAGTCCCGTCCTGAAGTGGATCCCAAACGCATCTGTATCACCGGAAACTCCGGCGGCGGCAATATGAGTGCCTTCATGTCCGCTGTGGATGACCGTGCTTTTGCCATCGCTCCCAGCTGCTATATCACCACCTGGCTCCATAACGTTGAAAACGAAGAGCCCGCCTGCGCCGAACAGGAACCCCAGTTCTTCATCGGACACGGCTGCGAAATGGGCGACCTTCTCCTTGCCAATGCCCCCCGTCCCCTGTTGCTGCTGGGACAGAAAAATGACTTCTTTGATGCCCGCGGAACCGCAGAGACTTACGAAGAGGTCAAGCATTTCTACGAGATGCTGGGCGAAGGCGACAAGATCCGGCTTTTCATCGGTCCCACCAGCCACGGCTACCACCGCGAAAACCGCGACGCCATGTATGAATTCTTTACCGAAAAACTGAACATGGGTGCTCCCGTCGTTGAGAAAGATGATGTTCAGCTCTTTACCGACGCTGAACTGCAGGTGACTCCCACCGGTCAGACCGCTCATCTGGACGGCGAACTCATCACCATTGATTTCGCCAGAAATATGGCTGATGAATTCAAAGCCACCCGTCCCAAACTTTCTAAAGCAGAGCTGCAGGAAAAGGTTCGGGAGATGCTTCGGATTGATGAAAAGAGCATCCCTGTGCCTTATCACCGCAACCTGAAATACCGTATGCAGGGCTGCCGTTTCTTCTCCCGTTTCGGTGTGGAAACAGAAGAAGATATGCTTGCCATTCTCCATTTGTACTCAGCTCCCGGTCAGTGGAAGAGTTTGCTCCACTTCCCCAGAGATTATGAACACACCACCATTTACGTGCCTCACGTTGACTCCATTGATGAAATGATAGAGATCGACTTCAACGGCTGCGGCGAGGTCTTCGGACTTGATGTCCGCGGCGTCGGCGAACTGATGCCCTTGAGCTGCAACTACAACTCTGCTCATGCTCAGCCCTACTCTCTGCATCCTTTCCGTAAAGACTCCCTTTACAGCTGCTTTGATACGATCAACCG
This sequence comes from Lentisphaeria bacterium, assembly GCA_017507125.1. GTDB lineage: Bacteria > Verrucomicrobiota > Lentisphaeria > Victivallales > Victivallaceae > UBA1784. Next base: position 5,542 of record JAFWBQ010000103.1, on the reverse strand, counting down.
TGAGTTCTTCAGCTCCTATTGCTGCGACTATGACTACTCCGCCATCGGACTGATGCTCAATGAACCCTATCTGGGCGGCAGAGTCCGTGACATCCTCAGTACTGTCAAGCTGATGAAGCACAACGGACACAAAAAGATCGACATCATTGCCAAAGGTCAGGGGACCATTCCTGCCATCTTTGCCGCGCTCCTCTCTGATGACATTGATGAGATCTCTTTGATCCAGGCCCCTGAATCCTTTGACTCCATGCTCCGCACCCGGATCACCTACGTTCCTCAGTCAGTCATGCCCTGGGGCGTGCTGAAGTTTACCGATATGCCTGAACTGATTGAAGCCACAGGCGCTAAAATCATCAAATAAGAGGAGAGTCTTCATGTACGACAAAAATTACTTGAGAGAGCGTATCGGTTCCATGCGGCAGGTGGCGGGGATCCGCCGCGCCGAACTGGAGGACGGTAAAGGACGCGGTATGCGGATCCTTGACGTGAACAACGGCAGCGGATTGAATTTTACTGTCTATCCTGACCGCGGTATGGATATCGGCGAAGCCTCATTCAAAGGTATCCCTGTCGCCTGGATCACCCCCAACGGTCCTGTGGCACCCCAGTTCTATGATGCGGGGGGACTCAACTGGCTCCGCTCCTGGGGCGGCGGTCTGCTCACCGGCTGCGGTTTGATGAATGTGGGCGGTCCCAACGCTTCAGGGGGGGAAGAACACGGACTCCACGGCAGACTCTCCCATACTCCTGCCGGTCAGGTCAACGCCAAGGCCGCCTGGGACAATGACGGCGTCTACCGCATTGAACTTGACGGAGAGATCAGAGTCAGCCGCGTTTTCGGTAAAAATATCTTCATGACACGCAAGATTTCCACCGCTCTGGGCGAAAATGCCATCACCATTGAGGATGAAGTGGAAAATCAGGGATTCCGTCCCACCCCCTTCATGCTGCTCTACCACATGAATTTCGGATGGCCCCTTGTGGATGAATGCACCACTCTTACCATGCCTGAACATAAAGTGGTTCCCCAGAATGATATCGCCATTTCCGGACTCGGAGAATGGAATCGCATGGGTGAACCCGATCCCAATTGGATCGAGCAAGTCTTCTATCACCAGCTCCCTGCTGATGAAAACGGAGTTGCCAAAGTTGTGATGAGCAACCCCAAATTGAAACTTCAGGTCACTTTGGAATACCGTGTGGCAGAGTTGCCTTATCTGGTTGAGTGGAAGCAGCTGGGACAGGGTGAGTACGTTTGCGGACTTGAGCCTGCCAACTGCTTCCCCGAAGGTCAGGCGGCTATGATGAAACGGGGGCTGCTCAAAAAATTGCAGCCCGGTGAAATTTCCAGATCCTACGTCAAAGTTTCTTTTCAGGAATTATGAGCAACTGCATCAACTGCCCCCGGCATTGTCCTGCCAGACCGGGAGGATTCTGTGGGGCAGGGGATGAAGTGATCCTTTCACGGGCAGGACTCCATTTCTGGGAAGAACCCTGCATCAGCGGCACAAGAGGCGCCGGAACGGTTTTCTTTTCCGGATGTAATTTGCGCTGCGTCTACTGCCAGAATTATGAGATCAGCAGCTGTATGCAGGGAAAAGCTGTTTCCGTTGAGCGGCTGCGCGAGATCTACTTTGAACTTATTGCACAGGGAGCCCACACGATTGATCTTGTGACGCCCATGCATTACAGCGATCAAGTTTTGAAATCTCTTGAAGAGCCGCTTCCTGTTCCGGTGGTCTGCAATACCAACGGGTATGAAGATCTGGAAAATCTGCGCCGCTGGGAGGGAAAAGCTCAAGTTTATCTTCCTGATTTCAAATATTCAGACAATGCCGCTGCCGGAAAATACAGCAGTGCACCTGACTATTTTGAAAGAGCCTCTGCCGCAATAAAAGAGATGTTCAGGCAGACCGGAGTTCCTGAATACGATTCTGAGGGCATTATGACAAAAGGGGTGGTTGTCCGCCACCTGATGCTTCCCGGAATGTGGCGCAACACTCAGGGGGTGATCGATTTTATCGCCTCCAATTTTGAACCGGGCGAAATTGTCTTTTGCCTTATGCGGCAATACATCCCCCACGGCAGGGCAGGGGAGTTTCCGGAAATTGACAAGCGGGTCTCTGATGCCGAATATGAAAGAGCGGTCAACTATATGACAGACTCCGGTATTGAAGACGGTTTCATCCAGGATAAAGAGTCGGCTGACAGTGTTTTTATTCCTGACTTTGACGGCTCCGGAGTGTGAACGCCGCTTTAGGAAATAAGGAACAGTTTTGCAAAAAAAATGGTTTCTTTTTCTTTTTTTGCTTGCATTTTCAGTTGAGAGGTGTTATCTTAACCTCAATGAAGGTAGATTCCCTCTCAGAAATAAATAAAATTAAAGGATTGACGAGAAATGAAAGTTTTGTTTGCCGCCGCCGCTTCTGCCATTATGGCCGGAAGTCTCTTTTCCGCAGAAGCTCTGAAACCCGCTTCAGTTGCTGATTTTACCGGTTATACTAAAAGCGCAAAAAATATAGAGAACGGTATCCGTTTTACCGGAACACGCTATCTCTCTTACAAATCGGTAAAGAGTATTCCCGTTGATCTCAAGAAAAAGTACCGCATTTCCTGCGAATACCGTATGGCTCCCGGAAGCAAGTCTGTTGCAAGTCTTTACTTTGCTCCTATCAGCTATGACAAGAAAGGACAGGAAATCAGTGCTACAGGCCAGTATTGTATCAGAGGTACCGAAACGGTCCTTGCCGCTCCCGCCAAGAAAGGCGACAAAGTTGTCAAGATCAAGAATGGTGCTAAATGGTTCGTTCAGTGGGGGGCCATTGCATTCAATGCAAAATCTGATTTTTCCGACCTTCCAAATAATGACTTTATCTACATTTCTGCCATCAAGAAGAATGGAGATGTTTGGGAAGTTTCTTTGAAAAATCCTCTTGCCAAAGACTATCCTGCCGGAACCAGTGTTCGTGAGCAGCGTGCCGGTGCCACTTATCGTTACATATTCTATGCCAAACCTCAGAATGAGTGGACCAAGAGTACCCGGGTTATTCAGGGCGAGAAAAACGAAACTGCTCCCGGTAATGCCAGTGCCTGGCGTCTTGGCACAGTCAAGGCCGGTATTGTTTTCTTTACCAACGGAAGTCCCATTGATATTGAGATCCGCAATATCAGTATCGTTGAGGAAAAATGATTCTTTTTGAGTCTGAGCGTTCCGGCAAGCTCTTCCAGAAAGTTCTGGAACTTGCCGGAATTTTTTATGCCTCAGGGGGCAGGGCGCTTCTTGTGGGGGGCGCTGTCCGTGATGCTCTGCTGGGCAGAAGTGTCAAAGATTTTGACCTTGAGATCCACAATCTGAGCTCTGAACGGGTCATGGAACTTCTGCAGGGTGTCTGCGAAGTGGATGCTGTAGGCATGAGTTTCGGCGTCATCAAGGTCAAGCATTTGGAGTTGGACATCTCTCTGCCCCGCAGAGAAAATAAGACTGGCAAAGGGCACCGGGGATTTCTGGTTGAGGTCGATCCGCAGTTGAGCATTGCCGATGCTGCCGCAAGGCGGGATTTTACCGTCAATGCTATTATGTATGATCCTCTGTCAGATGAAATCCTTGATCCCCACGGCGGAGTGAAAGACCTTGAAAAGAAAGTCCTGCGCCATGTAAGCTGTCACTTTTCTGAAGATCCTCTGCGTGTGCTTCGCGGTATGCAGTTTGCCGCCCGCACCGGCTTTGCCTTTGCGCCTGAAACAATCAAGTTGTGTTCAAAGATCAGTCAGGAGGAACTGGCTGTTGAAAGAATCGGGACGGAGTGGGAAAAAATGCTCCTTCAGGGAAAATTTATTTCCCGGGGGCTTGATTTTCTGAAAGAATGCCGCTGGATCAGTTTTTATCCGGAGCTTGAAAATCTTTCTCAGGAAGAATGGCGCAAAACGTTGCTTCTGCTTGATAATTGTGCCGGAGTACGTCCTGAGGATCGGCAGCAGGCTCTCCTTTTTATGAGCGCAGCTCTGGTTTCTGAACTCTCCCCTGAGCATGCCCGGCGTTTTTGTCTCAGATTGTGGAACAGGAATGAACTCATCAATAAGATCGTGGCACTTGCTGCCGCCTTTAGAGAACAATTCAAAGGCCCCGCCCCCGATGACTCCGGAGTCAGACGCCTTGCCCTGCGTCTGGAAGGTGTCAAACTGCTTTGCCTTTTGCTTCAGGCAGCAGCTTTGGAAGAGAAAGCTGCCGGAATCGCTGAAAAAGCACAGCAGTGCGGTGTCTGGCAAGCTGCTCCCAAACCCCTTCTGACCGGGAAACACGGGATCAAACTCGGGGTGGATCCGGGGAAAGAGCTTGGTGCTCTGATGAAACAATGCTTTGAAGCGCAGCTTGACGGCGCTTTTTTTACGGAAGAAGAGGGAATCGCTTATCTTGAAACGCTGCTTTCATGAAAATAAGACCGTAAATTTCTTTTCCTGTATGGATACTGTAAAAAAAAGCCGCAGCAACGGCTGAAAAATGAAAAAAAAGTCATGTGGATAAAAAAATATCTGAATACACCTTGACTTTTTTTCAAAATGGCTGTATATTATATAAAAGTTTAACAGGCGGAGTGTTTTCCGCCGCAATACTAAAACAAAATACAAGAAGGTGCAACAATGATCAAAGTTGGTATCAACGGATTCGGTCGTATCGGCCGCATGGTTTTCCGTGCTGCTGTCGAAAATTTCGCCAATGACATCGAGGTCGTCGGAATCAATGACCTCCTGGAACCCGATTATCTTGCCTACATGCTGAAGTATGACTCCGTCCACGGCATCTTCAAGCACGACATCCAGGTCAAGGACGGCAACCTCGTCGTTGACGGCAAAGTGATCCGTCTGACCGCCGAAATGGATCCCGCCAACCTGAAGTGGAACGAAGTTGCCGCTGACGTGGTTGTTGAATCCACCGGTCTCTTCCTGGAAGATGCCAAAGCCCGCAAGCACATCGAAGCCGGTGCCAAGAAAGTTATCATGTCCGCTCCCTCCAAAGACGCTACCCCCATGTTCGTCTATGGTGTGAACGACAAGACCTATGCCGGTCAGGACATTATCTCCAACGCCAGCTGCACCACCAACTGCCTGGCTCCCATCAGCAAAGTTCTGAACGACAAGTTCGGCATCGTCCGCGGTCTGATGACCACCATCCACGCTGCTACCGCTACCCAGAAGACTGTTGACGGTCCCTCCAAGAAGGACTGGCGCGGCGGTCGCGGTATCCTCGAAAACATGATCCCCTCCAGCACCGGTGCTGCCAAGGCTGTGGGCAAAGTTCTGCCCGAACTGAACGGCAAACTGACTGGTATGTCCATGCGCGTTCCGACCTCCGACGTTTCCGTCGTCGACCTGACTGTCGAGTTGGTCAATGCTCCTGCTGCTGACAAGGATGCTGCTTATGCCGCAATCTGCGCCGCAATGAAGAAAGCTGCCGAAGGCGAGCTCAAAGGTATCCTCGGTTACACCGATGAGGCCGTTGTTTCCACCGACTTCCGCGGCTGCCCCCGCACCAGTATTTTTGATG
>JAFWBQ010000102.1 GCA_017507125.1 Lentisphaeria bacterium | reverse complement strand
GCCCCCATATTCTGCAAAACAATATCCATAACGCTCCACGGCAGAAGCACTCCCAATATGGAAACGCCCCAGCCGATCGCGCCCGCGAATAAAAAAATCCGTTTCATCATTATCCGCCTTTATCTTGAAGTATAAAAATTTATAAATCAGACACCGTCAATGTAATATAGCATCAGCAAGATAAATATCAATTTGCGATTGTCTTTTATTTGCAACAAATTTGCAAGGATGATGCCAACGGGATGCTTCATCCGGCTTTTGCCGCCATCACCGTTCCGGGAAACCGAAAGACTTGCGCTGTTCGTTCCACTCTTCCGGAATGTTTTTCATAATTTGTGCGATGGATAATCCATCGGGTTCTGCTCCGTTCACGATTGCTTCAACAATGTCCGGAGCAAGGTTGTTCAAGCTCATATCATCAATGATATCAGTCAAAGTCTGGTCCTGTATAGGGAACAGTTTCGCAAAAGGTTCTTCTGTTTTTAAACTCCAAATCGGAACTTTTACCAGAGGGAGTTCTGTAATATCAAAATCATAAGCATTCAGCATTTTTATTTTCTCCTGCAAGTAAGGTTGAAACAAGCTCGGCAATATTTGCTGTCAGCTGTTTTTTTATTTCTTCTTTTTCCTGTTCGGAACAGGTCACTTCCGGATATTCCTGATATTCCCGTTCAAGTGCAAAATTGCATATGCCGGAAGCGTGCAAGTTTGCATAGGGCACAAACCTGTGAAATGGCACCAATTTTCATTCACTTGTGAAGTTTTCTCTCTCCGGGAGTAAGAATGGTGTCGTTTTTTTATTGCGCCTCGCTTACAGGTTGGCGTTGCCCTCTTGAATTTTTTTGGCTATGCTATATTAAAGCAGCAATATGGAAAATACTTTCAAAATCAGTATCCGAAAACTCGGAGTATTTATGCTTACGGCATGGCAAAAAGAAAATTTTTGCAAGATATCTGTTTTTTTTCATTTTATCACTTGAAATAAAAGAGTTTTGAGGTTATTTTTTAAAGATAACTTTTTAGTTAGATAAGGAAATAATCAAAGGAAATCTTGAAAATGTTAAAAAAACATGTATTTTGTTTCAGTGCAGTTCTTTTGTCTCTTGTGCTTGCCCTGCCTGCCTACGGGGCAGAAGAATCTGCAAACGAACTTCCTCCCGTCGTCCGGACATTGAAGGATATCGAACAGGGCCGGAAGAATGTGGAAAGTGTCCTCCGCTCGCTCTCTGAAATGTTTTCAACCGATGCAGTCTTCCCTGCCATGTTGGTCAAACGCCCCAAACTTCAGCCCGCCTACCACCGGATCATCAAGGGGGAAAACAACCGTTCCGTCCTGATTTTCCGCCCCCGCTTCAGCAAGGCGGAACGACTCTACAAAGCCCTTGACGGCGTGGTTGTTGGTACCGTTCTCATCGAACAGGTCAAAGAGGAAAATATGCTGATCCTCAATGCCCCTGACAAGGAAATCAACACCTATCTTGAGATCCTCCGCGGTCTGGATGTGCCCGGTGCCCAGCTGCTGATCGAAGCAAAAGTCGTGGAAGTCACTTTCAAGGATGAAACGCTCCGTAACCTTTCCATCAACTACACCACCGGCGGCAACACCTTCGGCGCCACGACTCAAGTGCCGGGTGCGACGGCCCAGCCTGTTTCGGGATTGGGCGGCAGCTTCAATCCCCTCACCGGCAAGGATAAGCTGGATATCTCTTTCAAATGGCTTCAGATGGCTCAGGATGCCAAGATCCTTTCTGCCCCCAATATCCTTCTTTCACGCAATGAAACAAGCCGGATCGTCACCGGTCAGGATATTCCTATCCAGGAAGCCAACTCCACCAGCAGCACCTTGCAGATGTCTACAAAGTACAAGAGCGTGGGTGTAAAGCTGGAAGTTGAACCCCAGATGATCAATGATGACTGCGTTACCTTGCGCCTCTGGCCCCAGGTTTCCAGCATTACCAAAAATGAACAGATCGCCGTGGGCGGTTCTGCTTATTCTGTGCCTGTGATTGCCGTCCGCAGTATCGAAAGTTTCCTGCGCCTTTACGACAAGCAGGTGGTGATGATGGGTGGCCTTTACTCCAGCCGTACCGCTCTTGAAGAAGAAAAAATTCCGATCCTCGGCGACCTGCCCTTACTGGGAGAACTTTTCAAAGGCAAAAATGCGACCAAAGAAGTCACTCAGCTGATCTTCTTCCTCAAGGTGCACATCATCCCTGCGGAAAAGGATCAGAACGGCATGCTCTACAACCCCTACAACACAGCCACCACCAGCGAGCTGTATGGCGATATGCTCCAGAGTGCCAAGAGCAATCCGCTCCATGAGTCCGCATTGATCAATCTTTTCAAAGACATGGGGGACACCATCCCCGGCAAACAGAAAGAAAAGCGGGAAGACTTTTTCAAAGATTTTTCACAGGCTTTCAAAAATGCAGATAAGGGTTCTCCTGCCCCCAAGGCTGCTCCCGCCCCCAAAAAGGAAGCTGCCCCCAAGGCTGCTCCCGCCCCCAAAAAGGAAGCAGCTCCCAAGACTGCTCCCGTCCCCAAAAAGGAAGCAGCTCCCAAGGCTGCTCCCGCCCCCAAAAAGGAAGCAGCTTCCAAGGCTGCTCCCGCTCCCAAGGCTGCTCCCGCCCCCAAGGCAACAGGTAAAAAGGCCGCAGCAAAATGAAACTGACCCGTAAAAAACTTTTTATCTTCGGCGGGATACTCCTGCTGATCGCCGGATTTTGCGGTGTTTACTTCGGTGTCTATCTGCCCCGCAAAAATGCCATTCAAGCGTCTGGCAAAAAAACAGAAAAAAATGACGACATGGACCGTACCTTCAGGGTGCGCCGTGATGATCTTGTTATCGGACTTCAGCAGGGCGGTTATGTCAACGCCAGCAAAAAACACAAACTTGCTTTACAGGCCAACCACAGGACAAAATTGATCTGGGTCATTGATGAAAACACCAAAATCAAAAAAGGCGATCTGCTTGCCAAATTTGAAGTCGATGACCTGCTGGAAAAAATCGAAAACTTCGAGATCGAACTGGACAACCTGACCAAAGAGCTGGATCTGGCTAAGGAAAACTATCGCGTGATCGTCAGTGAAAACGCTGCTGCACTTCAGGATGCTGAAGAAAAACTTTCACAGGCCGATGACGCCCTGAGGAAATACCGCCGCTTTGAGCGGATCAACAAACGCGACTCCCTTGAACTTGCCATCACCGAAGCTGAAGATGCTCTCAAAACAGAAGAAGATGCTTATCGGGAAGCCCGTGACAAGCAATATGAGGCGACTTCCACCCAGAACGCCGAAGAAGTCCGTCAGGCCGCCCTCGATAAACAGCAGGCCAGAATCGACAAAGCGGAAAACACTCTCACCAATGCCGAAGATAACTTCAAAGTGTTCCGACGCTATGATCACCCCAGCCAGCTTCTCCGTCTGGTCAATGCTTACGACCAGGCCAAATTGACCTTGCAAAAGGTGAAGATCTCCACAGAGTCCAAAGCCATCCAGCAGCGAAAATCCATGGAAAACCTGCGCCGCCGGGTCCGCTGGGTGTCAAAGCAGCTCCAGCGTTATAAAGAATACTTGCCCATGATGGAATGGCGGGCGCCCGAAGACGGCGTCGTGATCTATGGCGACCCCGACCGGCGCTGGGGCAATATCGATGTTAAACTGGGTATCGAAGTGGGCCGCGGACAGGTGCTGATCACCATTCCTGAAATGTCCAATCTGGTGGTTGACTTTGACTTGCCCGAACAGTTCCGCTCCAAAGTCCAGGTGGGTAACAAAGCGACCATCACTCCGGACTCGCTGCCGGGTGAAAAATTCGATGCCACCATTTCACACATTGCCACACTCCCTGTCAATATGGTCTCGTGGGACAGCGCTTCCCCCAAGATCTACAAGACTAAATTGAAACTGGATAGACAGTCTGCTAAATTGGTCAATGGTATGTCTGTTCAGATCCATGTGGTCACAAAGGTCATACCCAAAGTGCTCTTTGTCCCCATTGAAGCTGTCTTTGAAGAAAACGACCGTTTCTTCGTTTACCGTTCCGGTCTGGGCGGTCCCCAGGAGGTCACTGTTGAAATCGGCGAGTCCAACGATAACTTCGTCCAGATCAAATCCGGTCTGCAGGAAAATGATGTGGTTTACCTCTATCGTCCCTATCAGAAAAGTCAGGATGAGAAATAATGGCAGAGTCGCAGACCATCGTTCATTTGAAAGATATCCGCAAGACCTATATCACAGGCGACTTGCAGGTTCCCGTGCTGAAAGGGATCGATGCACAAGTCGAAAGAGGGGAATTTGTGGGTTTTATCGGAACGTCAGGTTCCGGCAAATCCACGTTGTTGAATATCCTGGGAATGCTTGATGTGCCCACATCCGGCGAATATCTCCTTGAAGGGACCGATGTCAGCGGTCTTTCTGACGTGGAACAGGCAACGATCCGCAACCGGAAAATCGGCTTTATCTTCCAGAGTTTCAATTTGTTCCCCGCTCTGACCGTGGAGCAGAACATCGAAGTCCCCATGCTTTACGCCAGAGTACCGGGAAAAGTCCGTTCAAAACGGGCGCTTGAGCTGGCAAAGCGGGTCGGTCTCGGACACCGTCTCGGTCACAAGCCTACACAGCTTTCCGGCGGTGAATGTCAGCGTATCGCCATTGCCCGGGCTTTGAGCAACAGTCCCGCCTTTATTCTGGCAGACGAACCCACCGGAAACCTTGACGAAAAAACAAGTAATGAAATCATGGACCTTTTTCACGAATTGAACCGGGAACAGAATGTGACCATCGTCATGGTGACCCACAACCCGGCTCTGGGTCCCCATTATGATAAAATCATCCGTCTGCGGGACGGCCGCATCGACAACCGTCTTTTTGAGTGGGAAATCGCCCGTCAGCAGCAACAACAGCAGGAACAGGAGGTGGAAAAATGATGCTCGTCCGGGATTTGATAAGCATGTCTTTCCGCAATCTTCTGCTGCACAAGATGCGTTCTTTGTTGACCTCGCTGGGCGTTATTTTCGGGGTGGGCAGTGTCATCGCCATGTTGGCTATTTCCGAAGGCGCCAAGCACTCTGCTCTCGCCCAGATCGAAGCCATGGGTATCGACAAGATCATCGTCTTTTCCCGCCGTCCCCCTATTGACGGAAAAAGCGAAAGTTCCAGCGATAACGCCAGCGTGATGGAGCGATTCGGGCTCACAGAACAGGACCGCAGTCACATTTCCCGTATGGACAACGTGGAACAGATCACAGCCCTTTTTGACACTCGCAACAAGATCCTGAAAGGTCTTCAGCGGATGGACTTGAAACTGGTGGGCAGTGACAAAGCATTTCTGGATGAAACTTCAGCCAGGATCGTGGACGGCCGCTGGTTCAGCAGGATCGACTTTGATAACAATGCAAGAGTGTGTATCATCGGCATGAATGTGAAACACAAACTCTTTACCCTGGGGGACAAGGATATCATCGGCAGTAATCTGCGGATCGGGGATCATGTCTTCCGGGTCATCGGTATCCTTGACAATCCCTATGCCACCCAGCTTCCTGAAGTGGGCGGTCAGAACGACATGATTTTGATCCCCATGACCACAGCGAAAACTCTTTTCAAGGATTATACGTTTCTGCGGGAAGGACGGCAGTTCAAAATCACAAGGGTGGAGTATGATCTTTTCCTCGTGAAGGTCAATGACACCTTTTTTATTGACAACACCTCCAAACGTATTGCGGGTTATCTGGAAAAGATGCACGATGCCACCAAAGACTGGGGCATGGTGGTGCCTCTGGAACTTCTGCGCCAGCGGGAGCGTACCCAGAACATCTTTACCATCGTGATGTGTTCCATCGCTGCCATCTCTCTGGTGGTAGGCGGTATCGGCATCATGAACATCATGTTGGCAAGTGTCTACGAACGGCGCAAGGAAATCGGTACCCGCCGGGCTCTCGGCGCCCAGAAGTCGGATATTTTGCTGCAGTTCCTGATCGAAACGGTCTTTCTGACCACTTCCGGCGGTATCACAGGTATTCTTTTGGGTTTCGGTCTGGGACAGATCATTACCAATTACAGCGGCATGGAAACGATCTACTCCTGGTGGAGCATCGTATTGGCTCTTGCCATCTCCTGTATCGTGGGTGTGATCTTCGGAACTTACCCTGCATGGCAGGCGGCCCAGCAGAACCCCATCACCGTGCTGCGTTCAGAATAATTGTCCTGACACCGCCGCTTACCTTCTTCAAAAAAGCAAGCGGCGGTCTTTTGCTGAATTCTTTCAAATCTTCATTGCAAACTCATATTTCACGGAAAGCCGTTCCATAAATTGATTCTTTTTGTTCACTTCACTGCAATCTCCGAAATGATATATTCTCCGTAATACAATTTGTCATGCAGAATGTTTCATCCCCCGGAAGAACCGGAAAATAGAGTGAAAAAACTGCAAATCAGATTTGAAAAAACTTTCTTTAAGGTATATCTTAGTATAAGATGAGGGAACAGCCGTGTAACGGTAACTGAAATCAAAAAACACAAATTGAAAGAAATAGTGAGATAATATGGATCACTCTGCCATAAACGGCGCCTTACCGCCATTTCTGAAACTTGCATTGCCGGAAATAATTTATGCAGTTCCCGGCATTGAATGCAATATATACTTTGAAAATGTTCTCGATACCGCCGTTTACAGGAATTACGCCTGTGAAGTCCGCTGCGACAGAGGTACTCAAGGAGAACACCGCTGGTTCTGGACTCCGGAAAAAAGTGATGCCGGAGCAGCTTTTGATCTGGAACTGAGCATTTTCAACGACTACGGAAAAATCCTTTCCGGCAAATGTAAGGTTATCGTGGCGGCAGAGCCGGAAGATCCGGCACGCAGATTCACACTCTCTCTGCTGGCGGACTCCGGCGTCGGATGCCGCTATCCCGATCACATGCTGCATGTGATGAAGGAGTGCGGTTTTATCAACTACACGCCGGTGGGCAGCCACAGCGGACAAGGCAAAATGGCAGCTCCCGGAGAAGCGATGCACGACGGATACGGCGGTTTTTCCTGGAAAAGTTTCCTCAACCGCTGGTGCTACAGCGCAGAGGAGCTGCCTGAGGTGCAGAACGAAGCAGAAGCCGAACAGATGCGCGCTCTCGGAATCGTGGATACCCCCAAATCCAACGCATACCGGCTCCGCAGTCCTCTACTGAAACTTGAGGAAGGCAAGGTGGTTCCGGATCTTCCGGGATGGCTTCAGAAGATCAACGGCGGCATCGCTCCCGACTACATTGTGATCCAGCTCGGCGGAAACGATATTTTCATGCCCCGTCCGGAGGAGCTTGATGACAAGGTCGCTCAAGTCATGGAAAATGCCCGGAACCTTCTTGCCGAAGTGCGTAAAGTGGCTCCCCATGCCGTCATCGGCGTCACGACCTGTCCCCTCGGATGCGGTCAGGACGGTTTCGGAGAGAATTACAATTGTCTGCAGTCGCGTTATCAATACCGCCGGAATGCTCAGTGTTACAACAGAATGATCGTTGAGCTTATCAGGTCTCTCGGTGATGAGCGTATAACCATTGTCCCGCTGCATCAGGCGATCGATCCTGTTGACAGTTACGTCACCATTGAAACACAAGCCCATGCCCGATCCTCGCGGCAGGTCATCCGTTTCAATAACGGTCTGCATCCAAACCGCGAAGGAGGATGTCAGCTCGGCGACGCCATCGCCGGCTGGCTGATCTGTCAGGAAGGGAAAAGAGTCTGACTTCTGGAAAATTGCATACATATTGAAAGCATTACAATTTGCAGAGCAAGGATCCAGACAACATTCCGTGAAGGGGGGGAAGCCCCCCCCTTTTTTGATATGCACCTCAAATGACGGAACGACTCGGAAGGGCTTCTTTTGACTCAAAAGGAGTCCCCTTATCTGCACTTTGCGTAGATCTCATCAATATCTGCGATCTTGAGAATTCCATAAGGCACGCAGGATTGCGGAATGGGGGAAGTCAGATCATCAAATGCCTGTTCATAAGTCACAGGAAGTCCACCGTCAAGTTCGATCCTGACGTTTTTATCAGAAAGCAGCGCTGCGAAAAGTGCCGTATAGCGGCTGCGTCCAAAGGCTTTAAGGGTAATATTTTCCGCGCCGTGGGCGTGGAGCAGATTGATGGCGCACAAAATGTCGTACACTCTTCTGCCGACGAAAGGTTTGTTGAGAAAAAGTCCGAGAGAAGCAAAGTGATAATCGGCGCCGTAATCCCAATACATACGGCGGAACCGGTCAACAGTAGAGGGTTCAGACTCCCCCATTCCCCGGGGATCAAGAGCAAAAAGGGAACGGGCAGAGGATTTATCAAAATATTTCACCAGCTCTTCCCGAGATGAAATATCCGGCAGCATGAGGACCGCGTTTTTGTTGGCACGGAGTTCAAAATCGATCCCGGTGTCAAAGTAAAATAAAGTCGCAGTGATATATTTTTCAGGAACTATACCCACCCGCTGAAACAGTTTTCCGTCAATCTCCGTCATACGCAAAGAACGGTAAACAGGTCTTTCAGGAACGGCGCCGATCTGCAGCAGCTTCGCAATTTTTTCTTTAAGTTCTTTCTTATCAAGAGGCCTTTTCCGGCGCTCATCACGAAGTTTCAACGCCTTTTCCCTGCCGATAGCGGCAACATTTTTTTCATCTTTCAAGCCGCTGACTCCATTTTTATCCAGACAATTCAACTCAGCAGTTTTGAGAGATAATTTATGCTCAGCGCTGTAATTTTTCACTCCGAAAACAGAGGTAAAAAATTCATAAGCGCTCTGCCGCCCTGCCGGAGGGTAGTTATGCCTTCCCGGATGTTCCGTCATGGAAATATTTTCAGGTTTACCCAGCAGTGTGTAGATTTTTTTAACCATCTGATAAGTTTTTCTGGTTCCCCTGATGTCAAAATAATCTCCTTTTTGCGCGATGATACGGTAAGGTTGGGGAGCACGGGCAAGGATCAGATCCGCCATTTCGCCGCCGTCAGCAAGAAACCCTGTTGGAACCTGTTCTGCGTCAACGGCAAGTTCATTTTGCACGTTGGAACAGAATGTGGTGATATAACAGCTGGGAGCAGCACACTTTATCCTTTCATCGTTGGCAAAAATAAGAGCTGTCATGGTTCCGCCGCCGGATTGACCGTTGATGCCGATACGTTCCGGATCCACTTCCGGACGGCTGATGAGGTAATCCACGGCACGGATCCCGTCATAAGTGCGCCAGTCAGACATGGATTCTCCCAGAGCAAGCAGCTGACGGTTCAGGCGGTTGTGCGCCAGTGCACAGTTGATTTTGATCCGGTTGAAAAACTGATCCCGCTCCCCCTGCTGGATAGGATCGATCGAAAGGACCGCGATCCCTCTGCGGGCGAGATTTTCGCAGATGGTTGCATAGGTGTAGTTCCGTTTGCCTGAGTTGGCGTGTCCCTGCACAAAAAGCACAGCGGGGACCTTCCCTTTGCGTTGGGCAGGAATGTAAAAATTGGCTGTAACAGTAAAATTTTTCCGGCTGTTAAAAATAACATGTTCAAGAACAACGCCTCCAAGGTCAGTTTTTTTGAGGACTTTACCATTGAGGGGAAACCTCTCTTTGGGAAAGTTCCAGCTTCTTTTGACCCTCTTTCTTGCATCAGCCACGATTTTCAGAGCATCAGCGCGCGTCTGTGCCCCGGCGATACGGCTTTCATATTTGCGGAAATTTTCTTCAAACAGCTCCTGATAGTAATTTTGCAGAGACTCGCCGAAAATACGGTGATTCCGCATGGAGTTGTCGGGCGTCGCACAAACCGCACAGAACATCATGAAGCAGCAGAAAAGTAAAATAATTATTTTCATTCTTTTTTCTCACAGTTTTGGAATTACAGGAATATTTGTAAATGCCTGCTTAAAATAACATGACCGATATCATTTTTGAAGGAAAAAAATACATGCACAGTTTATCAAAGAACGATTCACACAAAAAGTTTACATTCTTTACGCATTTCTTTATCAGGCACAGTGTAAGAGATCGTCCACTGTCCGTTTTTGTCTGAATAGAGACACGCTCCCTGAACATATCCGCACCAGTCCTCCTCGTGAAAGGGGTAGACCCGGAAAAAACTCAAGAGCGCAACAAGAAGGATATCATGGGTCGCAAGGATCACATTCTTTGCTCCGAATTCTGTGCCGGCGAGAAAATCAGCAAGATCGTTGGCAAAATCTTTCAGAGCGATCATCGACGGCGCATTGCCCGTCGTATAATAAGTCCGGAGCAACTGAGAAAGAGTCTTGTCAGCAACAGAAACCCCAAGCATTTCCGGAGGAGAAAACATGGCAGTATCGTGAAGTTGCGGAAACGTTGCAATCAAAGGCTCTTCCCCGCAGAGTTCTCCCCCCTCTATGAGCGCCTGAACAGTCTGGATCGTCCGCTTGCGGGGAGAAGCGCCGAAACACACATTTTTCATGCCTTTAAGCAATTTGCCGCACGCCACGGCATACTCCCATCCTTCCGCAGTAAGTCCCGGATCGAGGTTGCCATTTTGCAGAGATTCACGGTAAGAGTGTCTCAGCAGCAGAACAGTTTTACAGGCACTCTCAGAAAGAGATGGGATCTCTTTGAAAGAGATGATTTCTTTATTTACATTGATCATAGTTTTTTCCACAAATCCATTTTTTTCCGATACAGACTTTTAATATACCACCAAAATGCAAAAAAACAAATTTCCTCTTCCGGAAAAAGCAGAGCGTGATCATAATAAAACAGTCCCTTTTTTGAGAAAAGTACTTGCAAATAATGTCGGAGAGCTGTACATTTAAAACATGGCTTAATTTTACATACGGGGACGGAATTTTCCGCTGATATCATGGCAGCAATCAGAAAAATGGATCTTACGCAGGGGGCTATCCCGCTCCAGCTCTTCAAATTTATGACTCCCCTTGCCATCACCTTTGTCACTCAGATCCTGTTTCACACCACCGATGTGATCGTAGTGGGCCGATTCGCCAGAAATGCGGAACATGCTGTGGCGGCGATCGGCAGTTCCGCTCCTGTTGTCAGTATTCTGATGACCATCTTTCTGGGAATGGGAGCAGGCGTCAGTGCGGTGGTCTCGCGTTTTATGGGGGCAAAGGATTATAAGAATGTGAGCCGCACGGTCCACTCCTCCATCGTATTGGGCTTATTATGCGGTGTTTTTATTCTGGTTACAGGACTTCTTTTCGGCAGAACCGCTTTTGAACTTCTCCGTGTTCCCGGATCCATCATGGAAGATACCCTTGCCTATTTCCGGGTGGTTCTCTGGGGAATCCCCGCTGTTGTCATCTATGCTTTCGGATGCTGCGTCCTGCGTTCTGTGGGCAAACCCAACGTACCAATGGTGATCCTTTGTACTTCAGGAGTTGTCAATGTGGTGCTCAACATCATTCTTGTAACTTGTTTTGACATGGAAATACTGGGAGTTGCTTACGCCACAGTCACGGCACAGCTGCTCTCTCTTGTCCTTGTATTGGGAACACTTCACAGATCCCGCGGCGCTTACAGATTCCTTTTCGGCAAATTGTTCCGGATCGATTTTTCCATTCTGGGGAAAGTCTGCTACAACGGTTTCCCCGCAGGACTTCAGAGCGGATGTTTTGCCATATCCAATCTGCTTGTTGTCCACGCCAACAATGAGTTCGGCCCCGGCGCCATCGCCGCAACCTCCGTCGTTGGTTTTGCCGCAGGCGGGCTGATCAACAGCATCGCCAATGCCCAGCATCAGACAGCCATCACATTTACAGGACAAAATACCGGAGCCGGGAATAAATCCCGGATCCTGAAAGGACTTTTCTGGAACATGGGCTATGCCCTTTTGATCGGTATCATTCTCGGCTGGCTTGCTTTTTTCACCCTGGATCTCTGGCTGCCATGGTGCGTCAGGAATCCCGGCAGAGAAATGCTGGAGTTTGCCCATACCAGAGCGGCACTTCTGCTGCTGCCGGGGTTTCTTTTCATGATCCTTGATGTGCTTTCCGGCACTTTGCGGGGACTGGGGTATTCAGTTCTCCCCACAGCCATTTCCATTTTCGGGATCTGCTGTTTCAGGGTCTTCTGGGTCTTCTGTCTCTTCCCGCTTTTCTCAAAAAAATATTGGATCCTGATCCTGAATTTTCCGGCATCCTATCTTCTCACCTCCATCATTCTGGGAACGGCATTATTCATCGCGTTGAAAAAACTTCCCCATTCATCCGGGAAATCATAAAATAATTTTGCAGGAGATAAGTTTATGAATTACCAGTGTATTGCTGATGAACTCCAACAACAGATCGACTCCGGACTTATTCAGGGAGCGGTCGTCTGCACCAGTTTCAACGAAGAACCTGTTGCTCTGGGAATGCAGACTGAAAGTATCCCGATGAGTGCCGATTCCCGCTTTGATATCGCCTCTGTGGGGAAAGTTTTCACAGCCTCCTGCACAGCTTTGCTTTATTTGCAGGGCAAAATCGACATTGATGCTCCTTTTACAGAATATCTGCCCGAACATAAACTGGGGAAAAATTGCAACATCACCATCCGGGATCTGGCGGCACACGCAAGCGGATTTGACAATTCCAAACCCTATTGCAGCGCCGATCAAAAGGAATTCATGGAAAAAATCTGCAACTGGATGCCTGCCAATCCCCGCCGGACCTCTTTTATTTACTCCTGCGGGAATTACGCTCTTCTGGGGAAGATCCTCAACAAAGTCACCTCCCTTGATCTGAACGCACTGGCAGAAAAGCTGCTGTGGCAGCCTCTGGGTATGACACACACGACCTGGAACGCTCCGGGCGCAGGTCCCTTTGAGGTTCTGCACCATCACCCCACCCGCCCCTGCGGCGAACACAATGATGAAACCTGCTTTCAGGCAGGGATCCCCCTGGGGAACGGCTCTGTTTTTTCCACGGCAAAGGATATGTATCTCTACCTGAAAGATATCATTGAAAGACAACATTTTCCCCCAGCTTATTATGACCTTATTGAAAAGGCTGAATTTACCCATGACGGACATTGCCGTTCCTTCGGCTGGGATATGAGTCCCGGCGGGTGTCCTGCGGGGCTTTCAGAAAAAACGATCCACCACACCGGCTGGACCGGTCAGAGCATTTTTGCCGATCCGGAAACTGGATTTTACGGAGCAGTCCTCACGTCACGCCTCGGGAATTGGCTTGAAGCTAAAAAAGGCAGAATGAGAGTCGTTGAAAAGTTGTTGAGGGAGCATTCCCATTGAAATGCGCCCTTTAACAATCTTTACTGCAGTAGAGACGGTCGGCAGCGATCATTTGATATGAAGAGTATCTTTGACCGTCCGGATCACCTGATTGCCCAGGATCCGGTATCCCTCCCCGGAAAAATGGCAGTAATCAGCATAAAGTGAAGCCGGGATGTTCTCTTGGGCAAGGGTATATAAATCATTGACTGAGACCTCCATCTTTTTCATAACTTCGATGGCGACGGCATTATATTTTTCGATTTCACTGTTGCTCCGTGGATTGGTCATGGGGATATTTGCCGGATTAACGGGAGTTGTCAATGCAAAAACAATTTCTGCTTTCGGACATAAGGAACGCATTTTCCGGCAAATCCGTTCCAGCATGACACCATACAGTTCCGGGGTATTCAACGAAACATCCTCCTGATTGAAGTGTGCGGCATCCCAATGTCCGTTGTTCCAGTGGATCAGATCGATCTCTTCTTTGGGTATCCCCGTTGCGTTGATCCACCGGGGCAATGCCACCAGAGTGTACTGGGTAAACTGACAATTTTCCTCCGGATAAAAAACTTCTGCCGCACCGGCAAGTTCACTTTTGACAAAGCCGCAATATCCCAGTCTGATGGAGTCTCCCAGCAGTAATACGTTTTTCATCATGATCTCCTGTTTTATTTCCCATAAAGTACAAAGTAAACTTTTGTTTTTCACTTCTCTTTGATTCTGCCGTCTTCCATAACCCAGATACGGTCAAAAACATCTATGGCACGGTGATCGTGCGTTACCACCAGAACCCCCGTATTGTGTTCGTGGGCGACCTGTTTCAAAAGTTCCATGACCTTGCGTCCCATGACACTATCCAGTGCAGCGGTGGGTTCATCGGCAAGGAGCAGTTCGGGAGTGTTTGCCAAAGCTCTTGCAATCGCCACCCGCTGCTGCTGTCCGCCTGAAAGTTCTTTAGGCATAAAGTTTTTGCGTCCACTCAAATCAAACTTTGCCAGCAGTTCTTCTGCACGTTCCTTTGCCGCTTTGCCGGAAACATCGTTTATTTCCATCGCCAAACGCACATTATCGACGGCACTTAAAAAGGGCAGCAGATTGGCTTTCTGAAAGACAAATCCGATGTGATTTCTGCGGAAAGCACGGATATTGGTCTTATATCCATTATCAAAAACAGTTTCATCGCCAATAATGATTTTCCCGGAATCCGGCTGCTGTATCAATCCCAGACTGGTCAAAAGGGTGGATTTCCCTGCTCCCGATGGTCCGAGCAAGGCGGCGATCTCGCCTGCGTGCAAAGTCAAAGATACATCATTCAATGCGTGAACTTTCGTGTTGTCTTTGCCGTATGTTTTGCACAAGTTTTCAGCAGTTAAAGCGATTCTTTTCACGATAACACCTCCCCGGCATTTGTCCGCATTGCCTTGATGATCCCGGCGACGCTGGCAAGAATGGATATGCCGATAACGATTCCGAAAAGCAGCCACAAATCACCGCTTACCAGCACCACCCGGCGGGGAAAATGGGGATAGACCCATTGACCGAAAAAGCGGGCGATTCCGAATGCCAGAACGCCGATGGCAAGAGATTGCTGCATGATCATACCGATGATCACGCTGTTTCCGGCTCCGATGAGTTTGAGCATGGCGATGGAGTGAAGTTTATCCAGAGTCAAGGTGTAAAGTATAAGCGTCATGACTACTGTGGAAACAGTAATCAGGATCGTCCGGAAAAGCAGCAGCTGTTTGCGTGAACGCGCCACAAAACCGCTCAACATGATCTGCCGCTGTTCCTGCGACGTGTAGGCAGTTATATCGGGAAGAGTTTTCAACTTTGCCATAATTTCTTCAACGCTGTAAGCCGGATTGACTTTGAGCAGAACGGCGCTTATCTGCTGCTCCGGCAAGGCGGCGGGACGGGCACTTTCACTTGAAAGCGTTTCGCCGTGATCGACAGAGGTACTGCCGTAAGAAGAGTTATCAAATCGACGCAACCGGGCGTTGCGTTCGTTGCGGATGGCTTCGGCTGGCGTATCAAACTGGATAGTAAGGGCATCATTGAGTGAAACAAATACCATGGCATCTCCGGCGGGAGAATTCATCCGGTCAGTAATGCCGACCACGGTAAAAGTATCTTTGCCAAGCAGCAAAGTTGTTCCCACCGGAAGTTTTGCGGATTTATCGGCAAGCATTTCATAGTGCCCATTTTGCAATGCACGACCTTGAATGATCGGCAGCCACGCGCCATTATCGGGCAATCCCTGAATGGTAAGGCGCAGTACCCGCTTTTGAAAATCCCGCTGTACGGTGTGGGAAACAAAGGGTTCGGCGGAATCGACACCGTCAATTGCTTCCAAACGGTATTCCATTTGGCGCGGGAGTTTGGAAACTTCCGCAAAAGGCCCTTTGGTGTTGCGTTGAACCACCCAGATATCCGCTCCGGAACGGTCAATGATGAGCGTTGCCTCCTGAATGAGTCCGCGGTAGATGCCGCCCATGCCCATCACCACCATCAAAAGCAGACTGATACCGGCTGTGGTCAGTAAAAATCTGCCGAAGTTGTATTTTATATCGCGGAAAGCCAGATTCATCATTTTTTGATTTTCCGATTGGTGTATTGCAAATGTTTCTGCGGCATCATAACGATTCTGTCGTCAGCTTGCAGACCGGAAATGATTTCAACTTTATCTTTGCCGCGGATACCCAATTTTACTTGCCGTTCAGTAATTTTTCCATCAACGATGCACAAAACAAAGGGCGAATTGTTTTTCCATGAGATCAGCTTTGCAGGAATATTTACGCATCTCTTGGGTGCGTTGACCTTGATAAAGACCTCCAACCTTTGCCCGAGTGTCCAATTTCGGGGCAGTTTTTCCAGTGCGATGTCAACTTTGTATTCCCGTGTTTCCCGGTCGGTTTCCCGCCACAAGCGGCAAATTTTCCCCTGAAAGCGCTGTTGCGGCAAAGTTCTGAAAAACACATCCACATCAAGACCGTTCCGCAAATGGGCGATTTGAGTTTCATCCACCCAGACTGATGCCCAGATATGAGAAGTATCCACGATATCCATAATGGAAACCCCCGGATTGACGATGGCCCCCTGCTCCCGGTTGCGCCGGACGATCAGGGCATCAAAGGGCGCAGTCAAGCGTGTTTCAGACAATTTAGTATTGTAATAGGCGATTTGCGCCCGATGCTTGGCAAGGGTGGATCCGGCTTCGATCCGGCGTTTTTCCGCCTGTTCCAAAGCAGCAGCGGCGACCAGCATATTCTGACGGTTTTTATCGAAAGTTGAACGGGATTCCGCGTTGCTGGACAAAAGTTTTTCACTGCGCTTGAACATGGAGTCGGCGTATTCCAGATTGGCCTTTGCAGAACGTATTTCAGCGTCGATCCGCTGTAAAGCCGCCTGCGCTACTGCCAGTTCCGCTTCAGCAATGCGTTTTTGCTGAAAAATATCATCTGCATCCATTTCAACCAGCAAAGTACCGGCTTTGACCGTATCCCCCTGATCGGCATAAAGTTTACGGATCGCCCCCGTTTCTCTGGGAGTGATGGAAAGGCGGTTTTTGCCCTCAAGCGTGCCGGTTCCAAAGACAGTTTGCACAATGGGAGAAGATTTCACTTCAAAAGTCGGCACACTTACCGGAGCAAGTTTCCAGAAATAGAGGCCCATTCCGGTGACTATGACAAACACAGCCGCCTTGATAATTGTTTTCATGTGACGTTTCATAATAAAATCACCTTCTTTAAACGACATTACGATCATCATAATATACCACATCGAAATGTAATTAGCAAACAGACTTTACCTGACAGCCTCTGAACAATGGAAAATATCCGGGAGTTACAGTTACAAGATGCGGTATGCACCGGATCCATCCCGGTTTTCAAGCCTCCTTTGCCGGGAGCTGACAGAGAAAAAAAATTCCCGGAGCAGAACTTGCTTTTTTACCGCCGGAGTGTTATTTTTAAACTGCCGCCATCTTTTTTGCGGCACGGCAACTTGAAAATAAAAATCTTAAACAGGTGGATCATGCTG
The DNA here is from genome assembly GCA_017507125.1 of Lentisphaeria bacterium. GTDB lineage: Bacteria > Verrucomicrobiota > Lentisphaeria > Victivallales > Victivallaceae > UBA1784. Next base: position 28,577 of record JAFWBQ010000102.1, on the reverse strand, counting down.
TTGAAAAGTGTACTGGGCGACACGCCCTCAGGAAAAAAATTCAGCCCCTCCGGATGGGTCAGACGTCAGCTTGAAATTCAAGCCGCCGGCCTGGCAGGGAATCTGGACAAAGTCTGGCGCGATGTAAAAGAAAGTGCCTGGATCGGCGGTGACGCTGAAGGATGGGAAAGAGTCCCTTACTGGCTGGACGGCTTTATTGATCTTGCGTGGCTGCTGGATGACGCCGACATGCAGAAACGCGCCAAACGCTATATTGACGCTGTTTTTGAACGTCAGGAGCCTGACGGGTGGCTTTGTCCCTGTGCTCCGGAAAAGCGGGGCGAATATGATATGTGGTCACTCTTTCTGCTGGGCAAGGTGCTGGTGGTCTGGGAACACCGGACAGGCGATGAACGGGTTTTTCCTGCCTTATACAAGGCCTTCCGGCAGCTCTCCGGTCATTTGAAAGAGTATCCGCTCTTCCGCTGGGGAAAGGCCCGGTGGTTTGAAGGGTTGATCGCAACAGCTTTTCTTTACAAGAGAACCGGTGAAAAGTGGCTCATCGAACTTGCTGAAATTCTGAAAAGTCAAGGAATGGATTTTCAGGAAAAACTCCGTTCCTGGCGCTGGACCGGCAAGGAAAAAGAGTGGACTTTTGAGGCCCATGTGGTAAATACTGCCATGGAGCTTCACAGCGAACTGCTTTATCAGGATCTGCTGGGGGATAATGAAAACAAGGGCGCAGCTTTCGCTTCAGCCATGCTGGAAAAACTCAGAAAATATCACAGTACTTCCTATGGACATTTCACAGGGGATGAATGCCTTGCAGGTGACGCTCCCATACAGGGAACAGAGTTGTGCGGCATCGTTGAAGCCATGTTCTCAGCAGAATTGCTCCTTGCCGCAACCGGGGATGCACAGTGGGGAACCTATCTGGAAAATCTTGCCTATAACGCCCTGCCAGCCACCTGTTCAGAAGACATGTGGAGTCATCAGTATGACCAGCAGACCAACCAGATCGCCTGTGTCAAAAACGAAAAAGTCGTCTGGAGCACCAACAACGCCGAAGCCAATCTCTTCGGTCTTGAACCCAACTACGGCTGCTGCACCGCCAATTTCGGTCAGGGATGGCCCAAATTTGCCGCCAATACATTTCTCCTCAAAGAAGATACCGTCACCGTGGCATTGCTGCTCCCGGGAACTCTGACCGCAGAGTTCGGGGGAAAAACTGTTGTCTTGACAGATGACACGGAGTACCCTTTCAAAGATAAAGGCACTCTGACAGTTGAAGCGCCGGAGCAAGGTGTTGAATTCACCCTCAAGATCCGTATCCCGGAGCTTGCGCGCCGCGCGGAAATAAACGGTGTTGAGGTAGAGCCCGGAACTTACTGGGAGTGCCGCAAAGTTTGGCAGGGTAAAACGCTTTTTCAATGGCAGCTTGACTTTGAAATCCAACAGATCCCCCGGCCCAACGGGATGCAATGTATCAGAAGAGGTCCGCTGCTCTACGCGCTACCCATCGCCGCCAGATGGGAAAAGCATGAGTATGAGCGCAACGGGGTGGAACGGAAATTCCCCTACTGCGACTACGAACTTTTCCCCGAAGAACCCTGGGGGTACGGTTTTGCAGAGGGGGAATTCACTTATGAAGAAGGCTCCGTCGGGGAATTTCCTTTTTCAGAAAGCGCTCCCCCCTGCCGGATCTCCGCGCCCATGCAGCGTATAGAGTGGCCCACCTTCCCCGGCATTGACAATGTGGCTGCCCCCTGCCCGGAAAATACCTCCCCCACAGCCCCTGCGGAGCAGAAAAAATTGATCCCTTACGGCTGCACCAAATTACGCATGACCGAAATGCCCTGTGTAAAGTAAAAAGTCCCCTCCCCCCTTTCACGGGGGGAGTGTTTCTGTGTCACTTGAAAAGCGAAAAGCGGTAAAATCTCACCGGCACGCTGAACCAGGGATTTTTTGACCGGACAGGGTTTTCAATAATGACTTTCCCCGCCCCCGGATCGGCGGAGATCCACTCGCCGGGAGCAAGAAATACCATCACATGTCTGCCGTCACATGTGACAGCAAGATCACCGGGCCGGAGCTGCTGCTCAGGAGCAGATGCCACACTTCCTTTCAAACCGAGGCAGAAAAGAGTGTTGCGTGTTTCTTCAGCAAGAGCCTTTGCCGAAGCATCATAAAGATAGTTTTCAAAGGCAAGTTTCCAGAGGTGCAGATTCAATGTTTTCGCGCCCGATTTGAAAAGAGCGTTCCGCATGGCTTTGCGTGGCAGACCTGAACAGTCGATACCGAGAGCATTTTCCCCGCCCCAGAGATAGGAAGTGCCGGCATAACTTCTCAATTCCTGCACATAGTATTTTTCAGTATTCCCCAAACGGGAACGTGAATAAAAACAGAGGCATATCCCCGACAGGATCATCCCTGCCGCAGCGGCACCAAGAAGAAAAGTTTTGCGTTTCAGAACATTCCGGAATATGAAAAGCAAACCTCCCGCGCCCCCGGCAAGACTCAGTAAAAGGAGTCCCCTTGTCACAAAGCTGTTGACGGGATAGAGCCACAAAACAAGAAAAAGCAGAAAACATCCCGCTGCAGCCGGAACGGGATGGAGTGCCGGGTATCTCAAGAGCTGAAGCAAATATTCTTTGCCGCAGAAATTCATAACTTATTGCAAATCCATCAGGACTTTTTCACGCAGAGTGCCGCGGATGGCCTGAGCCGGGGAAGAAAGAACGTGCTGCACATAAAAGAGGGAAAGTTCCTTTTCAGGAATGATCGCCAGAAAGGCTCCTGCGGCGCCGCCCCATCCGTAATCCATGGCACTGCCGCCGGGTTTCGGACAGCGGACGCCCAGACCGTAGGAGTAATTTTCATCCGGCAAAAAGTTCCGGAGCACCTTTTCCACACTCAGACTGATCTGGGGAAGAGTCATCCGGGCGATGGTCTCTTTTTTGAGCAGTGATTCACCGGAACGCAGCGCCTCAAGAAAAGCCATATAGTCATCGGCAGTTGAAATACATCCGGCACCGCCGCTTTCGTAAGCGCTGCCCAGTTTATATGTCTGGATCTGAGGGCCGCAGAAAACATACTCGCCTTTTTCACTGTTGTAACGGTATTGAGCTGCGATTTCAGAAAGTTCCTCTTCGGGCAGCAGGAATGTGGAGCGTTTCATGCCCGCAACATCAAAGATGTTTTCTTTGACATACTCCCCGAAACGTTTTCCTGAAGCCGTTTCGACCACTGCCGCCAGCACATCGTGGCACAAGCTGTACTGCCATGAGGAACCGGGTTCAAAAACAAGGGGATCACAGGCAAGGTATTTCATAGCGTCCCGGGTGGACATGACACCTTTGGTTTCAGCAATGCCCCGCTTGAGATTTTCAGAAGCGACATTGTAGGTCAAACCTGCGGTCATGGTGAAAAGATGACGGAGCGTCATGGTATTTTTCACCTCCTCAAGTTTTCCCTCTGAGATCTTTTTCATATTTTTGAACTCGGGCAGATACTCACAGACGGCATCATCCAGACGGATCACATCCCTTTCCACCAGCTGAAGCGCCGCAGTGCAGGTGATCAGTTTGGAACAGGAGTAGATATTGTAACGTTCACTGCCATCCGTTTTTCTGGTGTTTGCCTCATCCGAAAATCCTGAACGGTATCTGAAAATCTCTTTCCCATGCTGGAACACAACACAATCAATAGAAGGAATCCCAAGGGACTCCAGATGTTTTAAGAATTGCAGAGTTTCGCCATTCTGTTTCATTATTCCTGCCTCGTTAGATATTGTTTTATGAACTTTTCCATAACTTAGCACGGATACTTTCATATTTCAATAAGTTTTATTAAAGAAGAGCAAAAAAGTTTTCTGTTGAAAATTGAAATTTTTCAGTTCAGGTGATATATTTAAACAATTCCGTAAAAAACGGTCATATCAAAAAAGGAATAAAAAAAATGAAAGCATCCCATCTTTTCACCGCTTTCCTGGCCGCTCTGATCGGCGTTGCTCCTGTTGCCGCCGCTGAAGCTGCCCCCGCCGAAAAAGCCAAGGCTCCTGCCAAAGCTGCTGCCAAAGCCAAAAAAGCCGCTCCCAAGAAAAAAGCCGCTCCCAGGAGAACAGCCCCCAAAGCTCTCACTCTTGAAGAAGCGACCAAAATTGCCACGACCCCTGTTCAGGCCAAGCGCCACATCAAGCGCCATGAACAGAAGAAAGCCTACACCGCCGCCAACAAAGGCAAAATCAAGATCCTGATGCTGGGCGACTCCATCACCCATCAGTGGGAGCGTGCCTCTGCTGCACCTGCTGCGAAAAAGTATCTTGAGCCTTACGGCGTCCTCAATCTCGGATGCGGCGGCGACCGTACCCAGCACACCCTCTGGATCGTTGAAAAAAGCGGTATCCTTGAAATGATCAATCCCAAGCTGGTGACTCTCATGATCGGAACCAACAACCGCTATAATTACAGAGCCACTGTTGCCGGTATCAAGAGCATTCTGGATGCTGTCCGCAAGCGTTATCCCAAGACTCCCATTCTGCTCTATGCCATCTTCCCCCGGGGCGCCGACAACAAAAATGCCCGCCGCATTGAAAATGAAAAGGTCAACGCTGAGATCGTCAAGTTCTGCAACAACAAGGATATCATCTGGGTGGACATCCGGAAAAACTTCCTCACTCCCGAAGGGATCCTTGAGAAGAGCATGATGCCTGACCTGCTCCATCCCCGCAACGTCAAGGGCTACACCGTCTGGGGTGAATCCCTGAAGCCCTACTTTGAAAAGTACGGCAAATAAGACCGCTTTTCTGCTTTTGAAAGTCCCATCCGTCAACAGGATGGGGCTTTTTAATTTTTATTGAAAGAGGCAATTTTGCCATTTTTTGAATGACTTTTGAAATTACCTCGAAAAATTTTTCATTGTTCTCAAAGAATTTCCATTCTTGTGCGTCTTATTTTCAGAAAACGTTTTCCGGATAGAAAATTCAAAATAATTCAAGGAAAGAGTATGAAAAAAGATTTGTTCGCAAAATTGATCGATGAATCTTTACCGATGCTTCGCGGCACCGCGTACAGGATCCTCGGCAATGCAGATGATGCTGATGACGCAGTTCAAGAGGCACTTCTGCTTGCCTGGAAAAAATTCGACAGCTTTCAATCCCGTGCCAAAATTTCCACCTGGGTCTGCCGTATTACTGTCAATGTGGCATACGATATGCTGCGGAAACGTCAGCGGGAAGAGAAAAAACTCCGGAACATCATTCCGGATGAAAGCTGTGATCCTTTTGAAACTCAGCGCATAGATGTCCTCAAAAAAGCCGTCAGTGAACTGCCGGAAAAACTCCGGAACGCTCTGTCTTTTACATTTTTCAGCGGCTTGTCAGGAGAAGAGGCGGCAAAACTGCAAAATTGCAACGTCAATACGTTGTACGGAAGAGTCGCACGCGCCAAAGAGTTGTTGTATGAAAAATTGAAAGGATTTTAAGCCATGGAAAAGAAAGATATTGATCAGTTGCTTGAAAATATACAAAAAAGTACTCCTGAAAAAGATTTTCAGTCAATTGAGGAATTCAAGAAGAAATTCTTTGAAAAGGTCGATGCTCTGCCAGAGCAGAATTCCGTCCCGCGCCGCCGGAGATGGGTGCTTTGGGGCTTTGCCCTTTCGTCAGCAGCATGCTTTCTCATTGTGGGTATGGGGATATTGGGAGATCACATTACAATGATGTTTAACAGCTTGGGCGCAGGCTCAAGTGCTTGTCTTGCGCCTGCGATGCTAGAAAGTCGTTCTTCTGCTTCACTTCACTCCAGTGCAAGTGCAGCCCGCGCAAATGCATCGGATCGATACGTCAGTGCTTGTCACGGCACTGCCCGGACTGTTCGCTTCACAAAACACCGATTTGCTAAAGAAAGAATCCCTGTCCCCCGGCAGCAAACCGTTTTCAATACAGAAGAGTACAAGTCTGTCACCGAAAATGTTTTTCTGCGGAGTTCAGAAAATCCTCTTTCCACATTCGGGGCCGATGTCGATACTGCAAGCTATAACAATGTAAGAGGCATGATCAACAGAAATCAGCTTCCCCCGCGGGATGCTGTCCGCATTGAGGAATTCATCAACGCATTCCGCTACAACTACCCCGCACCTGCCAAGGGGGAAAAGTTCGGAGTTACTTTTGAATCGGCTCCCGCCCCCTGGAACAAAGATCACAAACTGCTTTTGATCGGTGTTCAAGCCAAAGAATATTCTCCTGCGGAACTTCCCCCTGCCAACTATGTGCTTCTGGTGGATAATTCAGGTTCCATGTACGGTGAAATGCCCATTGTCATCGAAGCTCTCAGCTGTATGATCGATCAAATGCGTCCTTGTGACCGTCTCAGCCTTGTCACTTACAGCGGCAATGTGAAAGTGCTGCTTGACGGTATCAGCGGAAAAAACAAGGATGTTGCCAAAGCCGCTGTCAGAAAACTGACAGCCGGGGGGGCGACCAACGGTTCAGGCGGAATCCGGGAAGCCTACGCACTCGGACGCAAACACTTTATCAAAAAGGGGAACAATCGTATCATCCTTGTTACAGACGGGGATTTCAATGTGGGAGTTTCCAGCGAGTCTGAACTTGTGGAAATGGTTGAAAAAGAGCGTTCCAGTTTTATTTACCTCAGTGCCTTCGGCGTGGGGAGCGGCAACTACAAAGACAATAAACTCAAGATGCTTGCCAACAAAGGCAACGGAAACTACTTCTATCTGGACTCTCTGAGAGAGGCACGCACAGCGGCAAAGAAGTGTTTTACAGGCAGCATGTTCACTTTGGCGCGGGATGTGAAGTTCCAGATCGAATTCAACCCCGCTCAGGTCAAAGGTTACCGGCTCCTGGGCTACGAACTGCGTAAACTTGCGGCCCGGGACTTCAACGATGACACCAAAGACTCAGGCGAAATCGGCGTGGGCCATCAGGTGACAGCGCTCTATGAAGTGATACCTGCAACAAGCACTTCAAAGGCACTCGGCAGCGTTGACGCTCTGAAATATCAGAGCCGGGTTTCAAAGGACTCCCAAGAGATCCTGACTTGCAAGCTCCGCTATCAGGATCCGGCTTCTCATGTGCCGAGCCAACTCAGAGTCTATACCCTGAAAAGTTACCCGGACTCCGGAAACAATTTCCTGTGGGCGTCAGCGGCTGCGGAGTTTGCCATGCTGCTGAAAAACTCCCCGGACAGAGGTAACGCCAGCTTCGATGCGGTACTCAAAAGAGCCAAACGCGCCATGGACAGCGATGAAGATGGAAAAAGGGCAGAATTCATCACCTTGGTCCACAAGGCAAAGGATCTGAAAGAAAATCCTCAGGATGTGTCCCCGGCGCCCCGCGCCCCCTCAAGTGCCTGGTAATAAAGAGAGCGCAAGGGAAGGACAGTTCTTAAAAAGAGCCTCCTTCCCTGTTTTCTTCAGGTCACAATTTTTTATGCTGCCATTGGCCGTAAAGCAGAAAGAGCAGACTGAGTATCGCCGTAATCGCCTGGTAGCCTATTTCAACTGACCATGCCACGGCAGGGGTGGGACGGCTCCGGTAGATGATAAACCAGACAAAAAAGGTGTAGATCACCAGATTGATGAATTCGATCCAGACTGTTGCCTTGACGGCACCCGTCCCGGAAACGGCGTTGAAAAGAATAAAGGCGGTGATCTGAATGAAACTTGCAGCGCACATAACATAGGTCACATTGACCGATGCCTTGATAAGATCGGGGTTGTCTGTAAAAAGACGCAGAGAAAGCTCAGGAAAGATGGCATAGAAACACAACAGCGGCATCACACAAAGAAACGCCGCAAGCAGCAGTTTGTTGATGAGGCGCCACACAAGCGGGATCTTCCCCTCGCCGATCAGGTTGCTGACCAGAGAGTTGGCAGAGGTGGCAAAGGCGTGTATGATAATGAAAGGCAGTGCCGACAAAGTACGCGCAAGATTGATGACAGCAAGAGAACGCTCCCCCAGATGCTCCACGGCAAGGAAAAAGAAAAACCACACGCCCACCGCCAGAAAGGGTTGGAGCATCATCCAGAAAGAAACGGAAAAGACACTTTTCAATATGGCGGGATTGAGCAGAGCGGCAACTTTTTCAAATCCGTATTTTTTAAGATCCACACATTTCAATGTGTAAATCACATAACAGACTAAAGCAATGGCTTCAGAAATGCTGGAGGCTAAAGCGGCTCCGGCGATGCCCATTTCAGGGAGTCCGTATTTCCCGAAAATCAGTCCGTAATTGAGGAAAATGTTAGCAAGCACCATGGCAACAGAGCTGATACTGAGAATGGCAGTCCGGGCGATCCCCACATAAAAGGCTCTGAAAATCGCCGTCGCAAAAGCAAAAAAGAGTCCGTAAGTCCGCCAGTCAAGATAGGCGATGGTGGCTTTGCATATTTCAGGAGATTTGATCATGTAAGGCATGAAAACAGGGGAAAGAAACTTGATCAGTGCCACAAGGATCAGAGAGAGGATGACCAGAAAAAATCCCCCGGCATAACAGATTTCACCGATACTGCCGAATGCTTTTTCTCCATTGCGCCGGGCAATAAGGATCTGGGCGCCGAAGCTGAACCCTGTCCCCAGTACAAAAAAGGCAAGAAAATAAACCGACCCCAATGCAGCGGCCCCCAGAGCCACCTCACTGACCCGCCCCAGAAATGCGGTGTCGGTCATGCCGATAATATGCTCCATGAGCATACTCAGCAATATGGGGAGCGTTACAACACATATTTTCTTAAAGGAGTAACATCCTTTTTCATCAAATTCAGCAAATTTTTTCATTTTTATAATTTTCTTTCACCATGTCTTCTGCATAATATACATGTAAAAAGGCATTTTTCAAAAAAACTTCTTGACAATAAGTGTTTTTCGGAGTATATTCTAAAAGATTCGTTTAAATAATCGAGGCAATTTCAAAACTTCAGTTTTGAAATTGCCTCAATCAAGAGGGGAAATATTTATGAAGAAAAGATTTACGCTGATCGAACTGCTGGTTGTCATCGCCATAATCGCCATTCTTGCCGCCATGCTTCTGCCCGCCCTGCAGCAGGCAAGGAACCGTGCAAAAAGTGTTCAGTGTGTGAACAATTTCAATACTTCAGGCAAAATTTTCAATCAATACGCCGATGATCATCAGGATATTATTCCTTACTATCCGGGGACGAGCTATCTGACCAACTGGAAAGGTTACATTATGGCAAACTACTGGATCGGCATGACTTCAAGACACCGTTACAGCGGCATTGTGATCGACGGGGGTAAGACTTATCACCATATTTATGCCTGTCCTTCGGCAGAACCGACCCCCCGTTCATGGTATTGGAATAACAGCAAGTGGCTGATCTCTCATGGATTGAATTATTACTTTGACGGCTGGTACTCCGGTCCCGGCAAGCGTGTCGACTACCGCAAACGTACAACATGGCGTTATTCCTCCAAACTGATGATCATGGCCGACGCCATCACTCCTGAGGTCGGTCCCACCACCCCCTTTGAAAATGCGCCCACAACAGCCACTCAGAAATGCATGGACGCCCGGCACAACGCCGGTGTCAATCTGCTTTTTGGCGATGGGCATGTGGGATACTTGAAACGGGGCGCCGTGCCAACTGCTAATCAGTATCTTAAAGCCTTCTGGTATCCGGCTTCTACAACCGGTTCATGGTTCTGAAATCAGACTCTTTCCTCCATATAAGGTGTTCACATGAAGAAAAAATTTACCCTCATCGAACTGCTGGTTGTGATTGCCATAATCGCCATTCTTGCCGCCATGCTTCTGCCCGCCCTGCAGCAGGCAAGAGAGCGTGCCAAAGCCATCAACTGCGTCAACCAGTTCAACACCTCCGGCAAGTCTCTCAACGCTTACGCTGAGGACAATCAGGATTTTCTGCCCATGTATGCGGCAAGCTATCTTACCAACTGGAGTACGAGTTCCATGAGAAATTACTGGACCGGACTTACTCACAGTAATCAGCGTTACAGCGGCAGATATGATACAGGCGGCAAAAGCTATATTTCCAATCAGATGTGTCCTTCTGCCGTACCTACGGAGAGATCATGGAACTGGGTAAACAGCAAGATGCTCATCACCCACGGCTACAACTATTATTTTACCGACTACTACACTTCCCCCAATGTCACTAAATATCCCTCTGCAAAACCCGGATTGCGTAAAAGAACGACCTGGCGTTTCCCCTCAATGCTGCTCAACATGGCTGATGCCATCACTCCCACAGTGGGAACCCGCAGTTACTTTGATACCACCTACACAGCCGATCAGAAGCTGATGGATGCAAGACATGCCGGAGGCAGCAATATCCTTTTCGGTGACGGGCATGTAAGTTATATGAAAGCTGGTGAAGTTCCTTCGGAGCAATTCGGCAGTGTTTATACAAAAGCCTTTTGGTATCCTGCTTCTGTAACCGGAGCGATCCGGTAATTTTTCGTTACATCTTTTGTCTGCAACTTCACGGCGTGTTTCAAAAACTGTTGGAACGCGCCTTAAAAACATCTCAACACAATATGAAAAAATCAACCATTGCCGCAACACTGGCACTGATCCTTACGGCGGTCATCTGGGGACTTTCCTACTCTGCTCAGGCTGAAGCAATGAAAACCATGTCCCCTTTGTTTTTCGTTTTTCTCAGATATCTGTTGGGAAGTATCATGCTTCTGCCCGCGATCTTCTTCATGAGAAAAAAGCCGGATAAAAACCTGATCCCGGGAGGTATCGCCTGCGGATTCTGTCTGGCAGGGGGCGAGATCCTGCAGCAGTTCGGACTTCTTTACACCTCCGCCGGAAAAGCCGGATTCCTGACCGCTCTTTATGTCATCATGATCCCGGTCATCGGTGTCTTTATCAAAAAGAGATCCAATTGGAAGATCTGGTGCGCCTCACTGCTCTCTGTGGCAGGCAGCTATCTTCTCTGTTCCGACGGCACCTTGAACAGTTTCGGCAATACCGGTGATGCCCTCATGATACTGTGCGCGTTGTTTTTCGCCTTCCAGTTCATCGCCATCGCCAAATTTGCGCCCCGCGCCGATGCTCTTCAGCTGGCGGCGGTACAGTTTTTCACCGTCGCCGTGATCTCAGGGATCGCGGCGCTGGCGGCAGGGGAACAAACCTCGTGGCAGAGTATCGTTGCCACAACGAAACCGCTCCTTTACTGCGGTCTGATCGCCATCGGATTTGCCTGTACGGTGCAGATCGCAGCGCAGAAATATGTTCACCCTGCCACAGCCTCCATCGTCTTGAGTACGGCATCCGTCTTTGCCGTCATCTGGGGGTGGCTGCTTCTGGGGGAACGTTACTCTTTCGCCAACCTCACAGGCTGCGCCATTCTTTTTGCCGCGGTGCTGCTGGTTCAGCTCCCCTCTAAAGAGGAAAAAGCGACCTCAGCCGTTCAAGAGTGACGTAAGTTCACTTATCCCAGGCGGTGTTCCCCAGCACGCCCTCCTGAAAGAAGACAAAGGTGCAGTTTGCCTCTTCCACCATAAGGCGCAGAGTCTCCTCCAGCTTTTCAAAGTGATCTTTCTGGTAGTTGAAGTAAGAGGGGAACGAATACTGTTCGTGGCCGCAGGCTGAGAAGAGATCGTTACCATAGCGTTCCGCTTTGGCAAGGGTCTCTTTGAAGAGCCGGGGGATCTCACAAGTCTCAAGCAGATTGCAGACGATCCAGTCGTGATAAAAGTAGATCCCCAGACCGGGATCATACAAGGCGCCGTATTTGCTCAGATAGTCGATTTCTTCCGCAAATCCGTAGTGGCGCGCCGCAGGTTCAAAGGGGGAAACATAGACTTCAGAGCGGAACTCTTCGGCGCGTTCCTTTTCGGTCAGTTCATCTTCAGGGGGCGTTGCCATGATCCTGTGACGCAGGGATTCAGAATAACAGGTGCATCCTTTTTTGATGAGTTCATCCGCCACACCGGGACTCAGGTTGTTCCAGTGCAGCACAGCCGGAACCGTATAAGCGGCGGCGCCGGCAAAGCGGGTCACTTCCCTTTCAAGGAGCTCATAATCCTCAAGGAATTTCCGCCGGGAAGCGTCAGCATAAGGACGGTCGGGAAATTCACTGTAAGCGTGAAGCGCAAATTTGAGCCACTCTGAATTATCAGCAAACTCAGATTTCCAGATATCGGGCATATCTTTGAGCTCAAAAGAGCCGTGATCGTTCCGGTAAAAGCTGTTGAGTATGACTTTCATGCCGTATTTGTCATGAAACTCCTTGAGTTTTTTCAGATAGAAGTGATCAAATGCTCTTTTGGGGCGTTCTCCGGCAAGTTCGGTAAAGAGAAAACTGTGGTCATCAATGTAAAAGCGGCAGCGCCGGAATGATTTTTTATCCCAGACCACGGTCAGTTTCTGGGAAAACTCCCCGTAGGGAGTCACTGTCACAGCTTCGATCTTATTGATCTTCTGAGTCAGTTTGATCTGAGCTTGAAAAGAAAGTCCATGCTGTTCAGCCGGAACGCCGTTGACTTTGACAGGCGTTCCGTAACTGTTCATAACTTCAACTTTGATCAGCAGTCCGTCATTGGTCTCAATGCCCCGTTGACTGTTCAAAATGGCGCCTTCGCGCAAATTGGTAATGGTTATCACAGCTTCACCTCAATGGAATTTATTTTTATTGTCAGCATAATATACACTGCGGAGAAAAAAAGTTCAAGAAAAGTTCTTCTTCTGAAAGAGAGCAGAAAAACAATGCTTCCCCAACATTTTCTGCAAAAAAAAGTTTGCAGAGGTGGAAAAAAAAGAAAGGAACATATATATTAAAACAAACCCTTTGTCAATAATCAGGAGAAAATCATTATGGCTTTTCAATTTGCCTCTTCAGTGCCCCACGATGAAATGATCAAAGAACTCTGGGTCAACCGGATGATCGAATCAGGCATCAAAAACTTTGAATACTCCTGCGGACCTTTCCCCCCTGTGCGGGAACTCAAGCAGAGAATCGAGTTTTTGAAACCATACATTGAGTCAGGCGCCGTCAGTTTTCCCAGCGTCCACATGCCCGCCTGGTATTCAAGCGAGGCCCCCGCTCAGGAAAATGATTTTGAACGTAATATGTGCGTCAGACGTTTTATCAACTTCATTGAAACAGCCGCCCCCCTGGGCATGAAAAATCTCACCATCCATCCGGGAATTGCCCCCGAAGGACAGACCTTGGAAAGCGCCATCACCTTTCTTCGCAAAACACTTGAAGATCTTGTTCCCACCGTTGAAAAATACGGTATGTCCCTCAATCTGGAGCTCTGCCCCCGCAGATCCATCAGCAAACTCCCCGAAAACATGGAAAAGGTGATGAAAGATATGCCCGACTGCGTGGGCGTCTGCTTTGATGTGAACCACCCCAATGAATACTGGCGCCAGATCCCTGAGTGGATCGCCCGTCTGGGCAAATACATCAGAACGTTCCATATTTCCGACTGCGACGAGTTTGACGAATGTCACTGGATGCCCGGTGTGGGAGTCCTTGACTGGGAAAATATCATGAAAGAGATCCGCAAGCTGAACCGGGATTTCCTTCTGATCTACGAAATTGATTTTGCGGGCTTCAGACCGCCTGTTTCCCAGAAACGGGAAATGGATCCCCGCTTTTTCTTCAGAGCTCTCAAAGCCAATATGGAGTGGCTGGATACCATCGGCAAGTAAGTTGCATCTTCTCAGGCAAGGCAAATTCAAGTGACCGTTTCTGAATATCATCCGGGGGAGATCCCGGCAAAACCGGGCGTTTATGTCTTCCGGGATCGTTTCGGCAATGTGATCTATGTGGGCAAGGCAAGCAATTTGCGGCGGCGCCTGGGCAACTACTTTCAGCCTGCCCGGAGCCGGACAGCCGATCCCAAGCTGCGCTCACTTATCAACAGCATTGCAGAGTGGAACTTTGAAGTTGTCCGCAGTGATGATGAAGCGCTGATCCTTGAATCCCGTTTGATCAAAGCATACGCGCCCCGGTACAATATCCTCATGCGCGATGACAAACGTTACCTGCTTTTGAAACTGGATATGTCTGAAAAGTTCCCCACCTTGCGCTGTGCCCGCTTCAAAGCAGGGGACAATGCCCGCTATTTCGGCCCCTTCCCCCACGGCTCAGCGCTGAAAAGCACGCTTGAATATCTGCTCCAGAGATTCAAACTGCGTGCGTGCAAGGATGAAAATCCTGATGAAGAAAGCTGTAAACGCTGTCTCAAGCGGATCATGAAAGATTGTTCCGCCCCCTGCCGGGGCAATATCACGGAAGAGGAGTATGGAAAACTGCTCAGCTCCTGCCTTGAAGTTCTGGACGGCAATATCGCCCCGCTTGAGGAGGAACTGGAGTCAAAAATGCGCGCTTTCGCCGCAGAAGAGAAGTTTGAACAGGCGGCGCGCTACCGGGAAATACTTCAGAATCTGCGGGCGGTCTTTCTGCGTAAAAACCGCGCCTTTGAAAATCCGGAACTGCCGGGAGTCCCCACGGGTATTTCCGCCGTCAGGGCGCTTCAGGAAACCCTGAAGCTCCCCAATCCCCCCCGGCTGATCTGGGGTTTTGATATTTCCAACACTTTCGGAACGCTGGCAGTATCGGGAATGGTGGTATTCCGGGACGGCAAGCCTGACCGTTCCAGTTACCGGACCTTCAACATCAAAACAGTGGAAGGTATTGATGACTTCAGCATGATCGCCGAAGCAGTCAGGCGGCAGTTTTCAAGAGTACTGAGCGAAGGGGGACCTTTGTGCGACCTTTTGCTCATAGACGGCGGCAAAGGACAGCTCAGTTCAGCCGTCAGAACTTTGTATGAAATCAACTGCCCCGTCATTCCGGTGCTTGGTCTTGCAGAAAAAAACGAGGAGATCTTTCTGCCGGGCAGAAGTGAACCTATTGTGCTTTCGCGTCATGATCCGGCACTGCGTCTGCTCCAGAGCGTCCGTGATGAGACCCACCGTTACTCCATCACCCGCCACCGCCGCCGCCGGGAAAAACTTCTGGCGGCATCAGTTCTTGATGAGATCCCCGGCATCGGAGAAAAAAGGCGGACTCAGATTCTGCAGACCTTCGGATCTGTTGCGGCACTGAAAAAACTCACAGCAGAAGAGATCCGGGAGAAATGTCCCGCCCTCGGCGAAAAACTTGCAGAAGAAATCTTCACCTTTTTTGCCCGCAGACGGAGCTGAAAAAAGGTCTTCTCTTTCCGGAGCTGTTCCGGAGAAAGAAGACCTTTTCTCTAAGAAAATCTGATTTTTCACATCAGATTCCCAGGTCGATCATGGCGTCAGCCACTTTTCTGAATCCTGCGATATTGGCGCCCATCACATAGTTGTCAGGATCGTTGAACTCCGCCGCCGCTTCGCGGGCGGCATTGTGGATATTTATCATAATATCATGGAGACGGCTGTCAACAGATTCCCTTGTCCAGCCGATACGCATGGCATTCTGACTCATTTCCAGACCGCTTGTGGCGACGCCGCCGGCATTTGAAGCCTTTCCGGGAGCAAAGAGCAGCTTGGCTGATTGCAAATAGGCGGTAGCTTCAAGGGTAGTGGGCATATTGGCACCTTCGCAGACAGCATGGCAGCCGTTGCTGACCAGAGCTTTTGCATCAGCCAGATCAAGCTCGTTCTGAGTGGCACAGGGAAGTGCGATGTCACATTTTGCAAGCTGCCATGGACGACGGCCTTCATAATATCTGGCAGTGGGGAATTTAGCGACATATTCCCTGATCCTGCCTCTGCAGACATTTTTCAGTTCCATGACAAAGGCAAGTTTTTCCTCGTCAATGCCATCGGGATCAATAACCGTACCGTTGGAGTCAGAAAGGGAGATCACCTTGCCCCCCAGCTGCTGCACCTTCTGGGCGGCATACTGAGCCACATTGCCGGAACCGGAAATAAGAACAGAACGTTTCTGGAAATCCATATCTCTGGTTTTGAGCATTTCGGCGGCGAAATAGACACAACCGTATCCGGTGGCTTCAGGACGGATAAGACTTCCGCCCCAGTTGATGCCTTTGCCGGTGAGAACGCTGTCATAGGCGTTGGCAAGTTTTTTGTACTGTCCGAAAAGGAATCCGATCTCACGCCCGCCCACACCGATATCTCCTGCAGGAACGTCGGTGGAGGGGCCGATGTGGCGGTAAAGTTCGCGCATAAAATTCTGGCAGAAAGTCATGATCTCACGCTCAGACTTGCCTTTGGGATCAAAGTCGGCGCCGCCCTTGCCGCCCCCCATGGGGAGCGTGGTCAGGCTGTTTTTGAAGATCTGTTCAAAGCCGAGAAACTTCAGGATGCTCAAGTTCACAGAGGGATGGAAACGCAATCCTCCCTTGAAAGGACCGATGGCGCTGTTGAACTGAACCCGGTAACCGATATTGACCTGAATATCGCCCCGGTCATCCAGCCAGGGGATCTGGAACATGATGACACGCTCCGGAACAACCATGCGCTCAAGGATCTTGTTTTTTTCGTATTTCCCCTGACGGTCAAGGAGCATGGAAAGAGATCCTAAAACTTCAGTCACACTCTGTATGAATTCAGGCTCGTGGGGGTTGTCTTTTTTGAGATTTTCAAGAACTCTGGCGGCATATATATTCATCTTACTGAAGGCTCCTTTCAAGGTTATGGTACAAAATACATTTTCCTAATATAATCCACAAATGTATTATTTCAAGCAGAATATTGGTAACATGATACATTTTTTTCTGAAAAAAAACTTTTAACAGCTTTAGGATTTGCTTTTTACCTCCTTTTGAAGTATATTAAGAGGCTCCGCCAGAAGGTGAGATGCTTTAACAGTTTCCCGTTATGTACATAAAATTCATGTAGTATTCTATGGTCAGCTTTATACGAATTGCCCGAAACGCTTATTCGGCTTTGAAAAGCCGTCCGCTCCCCGGCGCGGCAGCACTGCTGCTGCTGACAGGGTGCGTTCATCTTTGGGCGTTTTCATGGTGTCCTTATGTTTCCCGGGATTCTGTCAGATATCTGACAGGAGCAATACGATGGGCAGAACAGGGCAGTTATGACCTTTTTCATTTTCCTCCTCTCCCCTGCTTTTTGATGAAGCTCCTGCTCCAGATGGGTTTTTCGCCGGAAGCTGCCGGTAACATATACAGCTTTCTGCCGGGATTGTTCGTTCCTCTGGCCTCTTATGTCTTTGCGCTGAAGGCTTCCGGCAACCGCAGACTTGCCAGATACACAAGTGTTATGCTGATCGGCCATCCGCTGCTGCTGGCCTTCTCGGTTGAACCACTCCGGGAAAGTCTTTTCATCCTGCTGGCGCTGCTCATAATGATCTGCGGCATAACGGGACTCAAAGAACAGAAGCTGCTGCCCTGGTTTTATTGTTCTGTTTTCACAGCTCTTGCCTGGTGCTGCCGCTTCGAGGCACTGGAGTTTGTCATCCTGGCATTTTTCATTCTGCTGCTCAATTTTCTGCAGAAGCGTACTCCTTTCAGAAAAGCGGCGGTCCACTTTACAGTATATTTGGTTTGTACGATTTTGTTATGGGGCGTTTTCACGGTTGCAACAGGCGGAGTAAAATGTTTCAACTATCAGTTTGAAAACTATGTACTCAATAAATGGAACTTGTTTCTTGTGAGATGGAAAATATAATTACAAAAATATTCCATACCCTCTTCCAGCAGATAACCAATGGCGTAACGCTGATTTTTGCCATTGGTACTCTGATCGCATGCTTTTTCATTCTGCTGAAAAGGCGTCATCACGGTTCTTTTTACCTTCATTTCTGGCTGCTGCTTCTCTTTATGATCATCTGGCGCATGATCGTGGGGATAATTTCCAACCGTTATGCTCTTTTGCTGGTGGTTCCGGCGGTCATGCTGACCGCTTTCACCGGACTCCGGGGAGAAAGCTGCTGGCAGCTTCTGCGCCGCAAATATACTTTTCTGCCCCGCTGGTTCGCAAAATTTATTTCCCGGGCAGTTCTTCTGGGGACTTCTGCCGGGGCGTTGCTTATGGCACACCATGCCCTGACAGGCAATCAGGATGTATATGCAGAAACTTTCAATACAATAGATGAATATAAAACACGCCTTCCCGGTCTTGTGCTCATGACCGACTCCGATGAATTTGCCAGAACGAAATACTACACAAACGCGCCGACAGTGCGCTTTAAATCTGCTGCTCCCAAACACATTCTGCAGCAGTTGAGATCCCCGGCACTCCGCAACAAGAATGTTCTTATAATTTTGCGTTCAGCAGAAGCTGCCGACCTTGCCATCAAGCCGAAAGATCTCCCCTCCGGGAAAAAACTTCAGCTTTGTAAAAACATCATGCCGAAAGGAAGACGTAAAGGCGTGAAGCTCTTTCTTTACTCCTCCGTCACTCCGTCGCAAGCTCTGAAGAAGGCAAAAAAATGAAGGACGCCAATAACAGAAAGGGATCCGATATGAATAAGATCAGCTGCATGCAGACAGAATACAAAACAACACCGTTGGGAATGGATGAACATTCTCCCAGATTCTTCTACCGTCTGGAAGGAAATAAAATCATGCAGCGGCAATGCCGTATCAAAGTCAGAAAAGCATCAGACACTGAAGTCTGGGACTCCGGCCCCATGAACACTTCAGACACTGTGCAGATCCCTTATGAAGGAGCTCCTCTTGAACCCTTCACCCGCTATTACTGGCAGGTGGAGTCCCTTTCAGACTCCGGCGAAACAATAAAAAGCCCCGAAACATTCTTTGAAACTGGCTTCATGGGAACGGCGTGGAAAGCACAATGGATCGGCACTTACCCCGGCAGCGCCTGCTTGAAACCTGTTCAGCTGCTCAAAAAAAAGTTCACCGTCAACTCTCCGGCAGATACCCGCCTTGCCATTACCGCTCTCGGACTCTATCAGGCAGAGATCAACGGAAAAAAGGTGACAGAAGATCTTTTCACCCCCGGATGGACCGATTACTATCAGCGCGTCCAGTATCAGGTCTATGATATTTCAGAACTCCTCAAGGAAGGAGAAAACGAAATAGCAGTCTATCTGGGCGAAGGCTGGTACTGCGGCAGGATCTCCCGCCTCTGGTCACAGGACAAAACCACCTGGGGCGAACATCCCATGCTTCTGGCAGAGATCCGTCAGAAAGGGGAAACGCTTCTTGTGACAGATGAGACCTGGCACGCTTACAGCAACTGTTACCGATTCTCTGATATCTATGACGGTGAAAAATATGACGGAACCCGCATGTCTCCCACAGGAACGCCGGAGGGATCCACTGAAATATGGCCCTCGCCCCAGGTCTTCCCTGCCCCGGAGATCCGCATTGAATGGCAGTCCGGCGCCCCGGTACGCCAAATCGCAGTGCTGAAACCTGTTTCCATCACCCGCGCCCCCAACGGCGTGATCCGGGTGGATTTCGGTCAGAACTTCACGGGCAGAGAAAGAATAAAACTTGTCGATCCCGGCAGGGGAGCCGTCATTACGATCCGCCACGGAGAAATGCTCAATTCTGACGGAACTCTTTACACTGCCAATCTGCGGACCGCCGAAGCCACCACCACATACATCACCTGCGGCAAAAGCGAAGAGACCTATGAACCGCTCTTCACCTTTTATGGATTCCGTTACCTTGAGATTTCAGGCTGGCCGGGAGAGTTCACCGAAGAGAACATTGAAGGCAGCGTCATATCTTCACTTCTGCCTGAAACCGGCACTTTCAGCTGTTCAAACCACCTTGTCAACAAACTCTTTGAAAATATCGTCTGGGGACAGCGCAGCAACTTCCTCGATGTCCCCACGGACTGCCCCCAGCGGGATGAAAGACTGGGATGGACCGGCGACACTCAGATTTTTGCCAATGTTGCAAGTTATAACGCATACAGCGCAGCATTCTACACAAAGTGGATCAACGATCTCAACTGCTCCCGGATCAGCGGCGTCTATCCGCAAATCGCGCCCATGCCCTACCGGCCCGCGCCTGAAGTCAATTTTATCCCCGGCTTCTCCACCGGCTGGGGAGATGCGGGGATCATCGTTCCCTGGCAGATGTTCCGCAAATACGGTGACAGCCGGATCGTCAGAAAGTATCTGCCCAACATGGTGGAGTGCCTTGACAACGTGGTCAAAGGATGCGGAAACTCCCCTATTGTGAATCTGACCAAATACGGTGACTGGCTGAACCTTGACGATCCGACCCCAAAAGAGTTGCTCTGTACGGCGTACCTCGCCGGAATGAACCGTCTTTGCGGTCAAATGGCGGCTCTGGTGGGTGAACCCGGCATCGCCGAAGAACGGCAGGCAAAATATGAATGGATCAAAGAGGCATTCATGAAGGAGTTCTACACAGAAGATCTCCGTTTCAAAGGTGAATCCCAAACTTCAAAACTTGTGGCTCTGCACTTTGATCTGACTCCTGATGACCGGGATCTCTGGGCTCGGGTGGTGGATTCACTGCTCCACGACATTGAAAAGAAACGCAATATGCACCTTTCAACCGGATTTCTGGGAACGCCCCTTCTGCTGCCGGTGCTGACCAAGGTGGAGGCTCTCGACACAGCCTATCAGCTGCTGCTGCAAAGTTCTTATCCCTCCTGGCTCTATCCTGTGATCCAGGGCGCCACCACCATGTGGGAGCGCTGGAACTCCTGGAACCATGAAACAGGATTTGCCAGTATCGGCATGAACTCCTTCAACCACTACGCCTACGGCGCTGTGGCAGAATGGTTTTACGAGGATATCTGCGGCATCAAGCCGGATCCCACATTCAAACGTTTCAAACTGGATCCCCGTTTCGGCAGATTCCTTGAACATGCCGAAGCGACATACGACTCCATTTACGGCAGGATCGCATCCGCCTGGCGCCGCTCCGGAGAGGATTATATTTTTGACTTCACTATTCCTGCCAATACAGAAGCTCTTGTCCGTGGGGAACTTTACGGCCCCGGTGAATATACTCTTGAAATCAAACATTACAGCTGAGGAACTATGTTCAAAAAAATACGTTACTTCGCCGAATATCTCCTTGTCATGCTCATTTATCAGCCTCTGCGCTTCATGCCCTGGTGGCTGATGCGCTTTTCTGCATGGCAACTGGGATTTCTCATGCATCTGCTTCCCGGATGCCGCAAGCTGGTACGTGCCAACATCCACGCCGCCATGCCGGAGCTTCCTCCCCGGGAGGTCAACCGCATCGCCCGGAGTTCATTTGACCACCTGACATGGAATCTATTGGAGTACTTCTGGTGCATCGGCAACGAAAAACGCATACGCCGCTGCTGTTACGTTGAAGAGGAAACTTTGAAATTCTGCCATCAGAAAGTCAAAGAAAAAAAACAGGTCATCTTTGTAAATCCTCATTTGGGCAGTTGGGAAATATCAGGTCTCATGACTCCCTTTTATACAAAATTACAGCTTGCCGCCATTGCCAAACCCTTGAAAAATCCTTATCTCAACAATCTGCTTAACACCGGTAACAGAGAATCGACCCGAGGAGTCAGAATCATCTTTTCCAAAGGTGCCATGCGTGCTTCTCTGCAAGCGCTTAAAGAGGGCTGGAGCATCGGCACTCTCATTGATCAGAATACCCGGCTCAGGGACGGAGGTGTCTTTGTGGATTTCTTCGGACTTCCGGTTCCCAGCAGCACAGCGCCTGCCGTTATGCAGAGTTACTGCAACCAGAAAGGGATCTCCTGCCAGATCCTTTTCGCCTGCAGTTTGAGGAACAGTGAAAAAAAACTGGTAGGCAGAGCATGGTCTCTGGAAAAACCTTTTGAAGAATACACTTCACATGCCGAAGTCCTTCAGGAGCTGATGAAAAAATCCGAAAAGATCATCCGTGAAAATCCGGAGCAATATCTCTGGATGTATCGCCGGTTCCAATATATCCCTGAAAATGCCACTCCTGAACAGCTTGCCAGATATCCCTGGTATGCTGAGCGCCCTGGAAGCAAGTTTTACAGCAAGGTAAAAAACAAACCTGCGGAAATTTCTGACGATGGGGAAACTGACGCATAAGACGATCCTCCACGTTGATATGGATGCCTTCTTTGCCTCCATCGAACAGCGGGATCGCCCGGAGCTGAAAAACAAACCGATCATTGTCGGTGGATCTCCGGAGCGCCGCGGCGTTGTTTCCACCTGTTCCTACGAGGCAAGGAAATACGGGATCCACTCAGCCATGCCCACAAAAAGTGCACTCAGACTCTGTCCTCAGGCATTTTTGATCCGTCCCAATCACCGGAAATACAGTGCCGTTTCACGACAAATCAGAGAGATATTTCACGAAGTGACCGATCTGGTGGAGCCGGTTTCCATTGATGAGGCATACCTGGATATCACCTTATCCAAAGTGGATCTTCATTCCGGGGAAGAGATTGCCCGTTATATCCGCCGCAGAATTTTTGAACGCACAGGCTTGACCTGTTCTGCCGGTGTGGCGGGCAACAAATTTCTTGCTAAAACGGCCTCAGACTTTCAAAAACCCAATGGTCTCACTGTCATTACGCCGGAAGAGGCAGATTATTTTCTGGAGCGTCTGCCTATCCGGAAATTTCACGGCATCGGCAATGTGACCGCCGATCGTTTGGAAAGTATCAATGTCCGCACCGGAGCTGACCTCAAAAAACTTGATCTGGAAACTCTGCAGATCCTTTTCGGCAAAGTCGGCATTTTTTACTACCACATCGTCCGGGGCATTGATGACCGGAAAGTGGAGTCTGCAGGAGCTCCCAAATCCATCAGCCGTGAAATAACACTTCTTCAGGATTGTACTGATCCCCGGCAGCTGCGGATCCTTGTCCGGACTCTGGCAAGAAAAACAGCGCGCCGGGCCGCCGCTCAGGGGTGGGCTGGATTCAATATCACCTTAAAAATCAAATACGCAGACTTTCAAACCATCACCCGCACGGTGACGCTTCCCCGCCCGACTGCCGATGGGGAACTCATCGGTGCTCACGCGGTGGAACTGCTGAAGAAAACGTCGGCGGGGATTCGCCCTGTCCGGCTGGCGGGAGTCGGTTTGAGTGCGCTTCACCCCATCGACACCCCGCTCCCGGAGCAGTTGGTTCTGCCTTTCAAAGATTATTGAGACGCTCTTTCAGCAGCCGTTTGATGTACTCTTCTCCGTAGAGGGTCCGCATAAGTTCAATATTGAACTCATAGAAAAGTTCAGGATCAGGGCGGGTGATCATGGGGCCCATGGCAAGTTCCACGATATTTCTGCGTTTCACAGGATTTTTCTGATAGATGCCGAGATACCGCATCAGGGTGCGGGGTGAAAGTTCAGTAAACTTGTGCTGCCCGAACTCTTCGGTGTAGTCCGCTGCAATAAGAGGAACCAGATTGCCGGGAATGGCACGGAGTCCGAAATCATGCAGAAAATCTTCAACCATCTCCATACAGCGGATCTCATCAAACACCGGAAAATTCACCCGGCGTCCCCGTGAAAGAATGCTGGCAGGGAATTCATAATTTGCCGACAACACAACATTCACATTGTCAGGCAGCGAAAAGGCGCCTCCCACATGGGTGCGGAACTTGTACCAGTTGACGCTCCGGGGATCGATATCATCAAAAAAGACCACAAATTTCAAATCCCGTCTGAGTTTCAGAGGCTCCATAAGGGCGTTCCACTCTGACTCCAGCGCCTCAGGTTCCGGAAGGATCAGCACAATATTTTTCTCAGCCAGAGCGTATGAAACAGTCATACTGGTTTTACCGTATCCGGGGAGACTGTGGATCAGTAAAGGCACATTTGAAATACCGGAACTGTACTTTTTGAAGTGATCCTGAAAACTGTTCCGCACGCCGGGAAAGCCAAAAAATTTCGACACATCTTTGGCTGAATCCGGCTCAACGGATTCAAAATGTCTGCCGATAAAGCGGAAGACTCTGCCTGCAAGGAAACGGTCTGCTCCGACAATGGCATCAGCAAGCAGCTCTGCATCGGTCAATTCTTCCAAATCTTCAAAAAGCCTCCGGGCGCCGGGAAGAACGCCGCACTGCGGCAGCATTTCACGGATCTGCAGCAACTTCTTGATAAAAGAGCAGCACTCGCTCAAAAGGAAACGCTCATTTTCCCCTTCCCAACTCCAATTTCCGGGAACAACTCCGGCACTGACAAAGGCATCAAAGAAGGCTGCCAGAAGTTCTCTTCTGACATTTTCTCCCCAGCGGCGGTATATGCCGTTGAAGTAATCAGCTAAATGTGCCTCACCGTCATTCCCGGCAAAGGCATCTATCATTCCTTTGAGTTGGCGCAGAAAAGGGTCGTCAGCAGTTTGTATGCTCCCGTCATCTCCCGGGAAGGCAAAAAGCAGCCTGAAAAGCCGCACCGCGCTCTTTGCTGTTTCCTGTTGCAGTTCCATCACATACCCATCAGTCGTTTGAAGTTGCCGGCAAAAATGGCAACATTTTCATCATCAGTCAGCTTTTCATAGAGCACCCCTGCCACGTACATACCGGGGTTCCGGATGGGGAAATCTGTACCAAAAAGCAGTTTTTCCTTGCCCGCCCAGTTGATACCGCGGCGGAGCATTCCCCATGTATTGGGGCCTGAACCTGAAATATCCAGTGCGGCATTGGGGTATTTCGCCACCAGACGCATACGATCCTCATATTCCCGTCTGTCTGCCGTGGGATGGGCGATGACCAGCTTCAAATCGGGGAATTTTTTCAGTATGAGCCGCGCTTCATCCAGATTGTTAAGGTGCAGATTGACCACCATTCCCAGCTGGTTGGCAAGATCCCAGACAGGATCCATTTCGGGGATGGCGTAATTACTGTAGTGACACATGTATGCCACAAGTTCGCCGATGAAACGGACATTTTCCTTGTGGTACATATAATCGATCTCTTCAAGAGACTCTTTCACATACCAGGGATGTACACAGATTCCGGGGATGAGAAAATTATCAAATCTGTCGCGCCCTTCCAGAGCTTTAAGGTTGAATCCATGAATAACTTCCCAAGTGAATTCATTTGCCGGATACCGCTTGATGACCGAACCTGCCGCACGGGAAATACCGGCGCCTTTGAGTGCAAGTACAAAGTCATCATCAATGGTCGCTCCCCCCAGATGGGTGGTATCAAGGTCGCTGTAACAGGAAAAAGGGTGCACATGAGCATCTATGATCTCATACCCCGGATTGGTAAAATCAAACATTTTTCTTCCTTTTCAGAGAGTAAACAACTTATTTTTTTACTTTTCTTAAGATACAACAACAGCCCTTCATTTACAAGAGCTCAAGAAAGTTTTCTTCAAACAAAAGGGATAAAAATCCTCATATCGCTTTCGCCCCGATTCTGCCAGAGATAATAGGGGATCGCCATGAAGCGTCCTTTTTTCCATTTGGGAGCAACAGAAGAATAAAGGGGGGACTCCTCCTCTGAGTTCCGGTATTCTGCCTCAAATGCAACTCCGGGGAGCATGGAATCAAGTTCGGCGGGAAGAGACACTTCAGAAAACTCTGTATCAGAAAAAACGCGGCATCCATGAAGATTCAGGGGATTGTCAACACTTTCCAGAGCATAGACCAGAGGTCCCCGCATGATTGCCGCCCGTCCTGCGGAGTCTGCAACTTCGGTGCGGGGAAAAACAAGATGTGCTTTGATTTCAATATCAAGCTCCACCTTATCCCCACTCTGCCATGGACCGGGAAGATCCACATATCCTGCATTGCAAACGACGTTTTCGCCCCGTACCTTGAGAGAAAATTTTTCTGCCCACAAAGGGATCCTGAGGCGGAACGCCAGAAGTGAGTTTTTTGTCATGGTGACAGTTATCCTGCCCTCTGCGGGATAAGAGCCTGAAACAGCGGCACCGAATTTCTCTGTTGAAATTTCTCCCGCGGCCGGAATATGCAAGACGGCACTTCTTTCATCAAAGGACCAAACAAAAGTCCCCAGTTTCGGCAGAAAGCGAATATAATTTGTAGGACAGCAAGAGCATGAAAACCACTTCTGGCGCACGCCTTTTTGTCCGGGATTAAGAACCTGAGAGTGATTTTTGGTATTGAGCATCTGAAGAGGATTCGCGTAAAAAAATGTATCTCCCGAATTACCGACGCCGCTCATACAATTGTTGTAAAGCACTCTTTCAAGGATCTCTGCGTATTTGATATCGCCGGTATAATTGAGCATGCGCGATGCAAAAAACGCAAATGCAATGGCGGCACAACTTTCAGCGTATGCGGTGGATTCCGGCAGATCCCAATCGGCGGTGACGGCTTCACCGACGGGAGTTGAACCGACACCACCGGTAATATAACTGCGCCTTTCTGCAACATTTTCAAATAATTTTTCACAAACTGAAAAAAGTTCTTCATCAGCCGTTTCAAAAGCGACATCGGCGGCACCGGAACACATGTAAAGAGCGCGCACAGCATGTCCTGAAATCTCCTGCATCTCCCTGATGGGAATATGTGCCTGACGGACAACAAGGTCAGAAAAAGAATTGCCCTCTGCGGCAAAGACATTGGGTTCTGTTCCCCTGTCATTGATAAAGTAGGCAGCCAGACGCAAATAACGTTTTTCCCCGGTCACCCGGTAGAGGCGTATCAGCGCCAGTTCCAGTTCCTGATGACCGGGCCAGCCCCGGCGTTTACCGGGCTCAAGTCCGAAAACAGCGTCAAGATAATCTGCATAGCGGCACATGGCGTCAAGTAATTTTCTTTTGCCGAGAACTTCAAATCCGGCGACGGCAGCTTCGATCAGATGACCGGCACAATAAAGTTCATGAGCCCGATTCAAATATTTGAATCTGTTTTCAGGTTCTACGACTGTAAAATAGACATTAAGATATCCGTCAGGCTGCTGGGCAGCGACAATGCGCTCCACCCAGGAGTCATAAAGTTTTTCCAGTTCCGGAATATTTTCAAGGCCGAGAATATAAGCCATGCCCTCAAGGACTTTCGCCACATCAGAATCCCAGAACACATGAGGTTTGAAAGGCTCGCCCTCTTTCCAATTAAGATCAAAAGCGCCGATCCTGCCGGTGGATTCTGTTTGCTCTGTAACAGCCTTCAGCATAGGTCCCATGGCAAGTTTGATCCGCGGCATAAATACGGAATCGCAGAGTCTCACACTTCTCAAATCAGCACTTTTATAATTTTTCATGAATAAAACCTCTGTAAAAAATCAAAAACATGTATTAATATAATTCTTTCCGGGAACTTCTGCAAACAAAAAGAAAAGAGAAAAGAGAGATTTTATTGAAATAAAGTGCACACACATTGAATTTTTTCTAAGAATGATTTATATTATGGGGTAATTTTTGAAACATCTGCTTTCCGGAGAAAAAGAACAAATGGAACTGACCACCTTGAAATATTTTGTAACTCTTGCCAGAGAACTGCATTTCCGCCGTGCGGCAAAAAAGCTCAACATCACCCAGGCTCCATTAAGTTCAGCAATAAAAAAATTGGAAGAACAGCTTCAGGTACGGCTTTTTGAAAGGACCAGCCGCACAGTGAATTTGACTCAAGCGGGAGAAATATTCTTACCGGAAGCAGAAGCGGTTCTGAAAAGGGCAGATCAAGCACTTCAGGCCATGGCAGATTACCGTTCCGGCAGCCGTGGACAGCTTTCAATTGGATATAATGAAACTGCTTTCAACACATTTTTCCCGGAACTGCTTTCAACATTGCATGCCAATCATGAAAATCTCAAACTTGAGTTGCGTGAATTAGAAACAGCAGAACAAATGCGAGCCTTAAAAGAGGGAAGTATAGATATCGCCTTTATGCGTCCCTACGGAATCGATCTCTCAGGCTTAAAGAGTCAACTGGTCAGTTGTGAAAAATATCTTCTGGTCATGCAAAAAAGTCATTCTCTGGCAAAACTGGAAAAAATTACAGTTGAAGATCTTTCCGGAGAAAGTATCATTCTTTTTGCAAGAGAAGTAAATCCAGCCGTCTATGACCGCCTCAGCACTCTTCTGACGACTCCCCATTTGGCGCCGCCTTCTTTCCGGCAGGATGCCCGGAACAAAAGTTCGATGCTGGCACTTACGGCAGCCGGGTTCGGAGCCGCCTTGTTACCTGAATCAAGCACTAAAGATTTACATTCATGTTTAACAAGCCGTACTCTTGACATACCTTTACCCACTGTTGACATCATGGCTGTCTGGTCCCAGGAGCGTGAAAGTGAATTATTAAAAAAAGTTATAAGCTGCCTGCCTGAACTCATCTGACTCAGACCGCTCCCGCAAAAACATTCTTCTTTTCTGGCGGCAGGATATTTTTTGCAGCTCACGTCATTCGTTTTTGCTTTTGACTTTTCTCAGGGGTCTTTTAGAAAAATCATCTCGTTTTTCCAGAAATTCAACCGAATTACCCACTGTTCACATTCCGACTCCGATGAGCGGAGCGACTCTTTCTCCCATGTTTGTGCCCTATGCCAACCTGAACGCTTCCGGTATACGCCATTTCACAGAAAGTTCGTTACACTGCCCAGCAGCTTAAATTTTACCTGTTCAAGTGGTGTTTTATATGTGGTAATGAGTTGCATATAAAAACCCAATTTTATATTTGACTTTTTACCGGAGATGCGCTATATTAATAATAAAATTAAATTTACAAGGATAAAAAAATGCACAAACAGGGTAATTTAACAGAGAGGGCACGATTCGGTTGCTGTGTCCTGTTGTGCAATCAATC
>JAFWBQ010000101.1 GCA_017507125.1 Lentisphaeria bacterium | reverse complement strand
ACAACGGCATTGAATACGGCGATATGCAGATGATCTGCGAAGCCTACTTCATCATGAAGCAGCTTCTGGGTCTTTCCGCTGCTGAGCTCCACGAAGTCTTCGCCGAGTGGAACAAGGGCGATCTGGACAGCTACCTCATTGAGATCACCACCAACATCTTCACCAAGACCGATCCTGAAACCGGCAAGCCCGTTGTTGACATCATCCTTGACGCCGCCGGTCAGAAGGGTACCGGTAAATGGACCAGCCAGAGCGCTCTGGATCTGGGCGTTGCCGCTCCCACTGTTGCCGAAGCTGTCTTTGCCCGCTGCCTTTCCGCCATCAAGGAAGAGCGCGTTGCCGCCTCCAAGGTCATCGGCGGACTCCGCAACACCTTCACCGGCAACAAAGCCGAATTCATCGAAAAGGTCCGCAAGGCTCTCTATGCCTCCAAGATCTGCTCCTACGCTCAGGGCTTCCAGCTCATGAAGCAGGCTGCCAAGGAATATGACTGGGATCTCCACTTCGGTGAGATCGCTCTCTTGTGGCGCGGCGGATGCATCATCCGTGCCCGCTTCCTTGACAAGATCAAAGCTGCCTTTGACAAAGATCCCAAACTCGCCAATCTGCTGCTGGATGACTTCTTCAAAGCCGCTATCGCCGACTGCGAAGCCGCATGGCGCGAAGTCATCGCTCAGGCTGTCCTCGCCGGTATCCCCGTCCCCGCTTTCAGCAGCGCTCTGAGCTACTACGACGGCTACCGCAGCGAAGTGGTTCCCGCCAATCTGCTCCAGGCCCAGCGCGACTACTTCGGCGCCCACACCTACGAGCGCGTGGATGCCGAGCGCGGCAAGTTCTTCCACACCGAGTGGACCGAGAACAGCGGCAAGACCGTCGCCGGAACCTACACCGTCTGAGGTTGATGCTCTCATGGCTATCTATACACAGAAAGGCGGCGCAACCGCCGCCATTTCAGATGCTGAACTCAGAGAGCTGGTGATCGCCACCATGGAGAAAAGCGGCAGGGAGATCAAACGTCTCCTGCTGCTTCCTCCCGATCACACCCGTCTGAACTCTCAGGCGGGCAGGATCACCGAGATCATCTGGGAACTTTACGGCGACAAGTGCCACATCGACATCATGCCCGCTCTGGGAACTCATGCTCCCATGGGTGAAAAAGAGCTGACTCTCATGTTCGGCAGCAAGATCCCCAAGAGCCTTTTCAAAGTTCACGACTGGCGCAACGATGTGAAGGAACTGGGTATTGCCTCATCCGACTTCATCAAAGAGATCTCCGGCGGCAAGCTGGACTACGAAGTGAAGATCGGCGTCAACAAGCTGCTTTTTGAGGGCAACTATGACCTGATCCTGAGCATCGGGCAGGTGGTTCCTCACGAAGTGGTTGGCATGGCGAACTACACCAAGAACCTGATGGTGGGTGTGGGCGGCTCCGACATCATCAACAAGTCCCACTTCCTGGGCGCCGCCGCAGGACTTGAGACCATCATGGGCAGAGCCGACTCCCCTGTCCGCAAACTTTTCAACTACGGTGTCGATACATATTTAAAAGATCTGCCTCTGGTCTACATGCTGACTGTCATGTCCCGTGACGATGAAACCGGCAAGATGGCCATGCGCGGATTTTACTCCGGCACCGGCGTTGAAGTCTTCAACGAAGCATGCAAACTCAGTGTTGAGACCAACTTGCAGCTGCTGGATGCTCCCTTGAAAAAGGTGGTGGTCTACCTTGACCCCGAAGAGTTCAAGAGCACCTGGCTGGGCAACAAAGCGGTCTACCGCACCCGTATGGCCATTGCCGATGACGGCGAACTCATCATTCTTGCTCCCGGACTCAAGGAGTTCGGTGAAGACAAAGAAAATGACCGTCTCATCCGCAAATACGGCTACAAGGGTACTCCCAACACCCTGAAGATGGTTGAAGAGAACCAGGAGCTCCGTGACAGTCTGGGCGCTGCCGCTCACCTGATCCACGGCTCCAGCGAAGGCAGATTCAAGATCATCTACTGCCCCGGTCCCGGCGTCACCGCCGAAGAGATCCGCAGCGTGGGTTTTGAATACGCCGATCTGGCTGAAATGTCCGCCAAATACGATCCCGAAAAACTCAAAGACGGCGTCAATGTCGTTGACGGCGAAGAGATCTTCTACATCAGCAATCCCGCTCTGGGCTTGTGGGCTCTGAAGAAATCTTTCTGCTGAAAAGTTTTTTCTGCGAAGAGGCTGCTGCAACATATTTGCGGCAGTCTTTTTTTTGGGCTTTTTTTTCTTTTTCTGCCTTGATTTTTTTCTCTTTTCCGTGTAAAGTAATGCAAATTCACTTAAAAAACCAAGGAGAAAAAATGAAACGATCCCTCATCTTTTTTGCGGCATTTCTGCTGCTGCTCCCGGCGGGGGCGGAAAAGGTCATTGCCCGTGCCCGAAAGGCAATTCTTTCCACGGAAACCCGGAAAGGCCCCATTATCCACAAAGCCTTTTATGTTTTCAAGCCCGCCAAAAACTACCGGGGCAAAAAGGTGATGTTCCGCATGAATGTGAAGCAGATCACAGGCAGTTCCCCTCTGAGGATCACATTCCGCTGTTCCACCGATCCCGGCAACCAGCTGCGGGTGACAAAAAATTTCACTGTTCCTTACAAAAAGAAGGGCGCCGGAGAGGCAGTCGGGTTCGTTCTTGACATCCCTGACCTTGACAACATCGCCCACTTCAACATGCACTGTCATTTCCGCCGCAGAGGAACGGAAAAGTGCGTCTGGGAGCTGAGTGATATCCGTTTTACCGAGTTTGAAAAGGACAAGGCAGCAGAAACAGAAGCTCCGGCACTTCCGGAAGGCTTCTCTGCCGGAACCGCCGCCGCCATGGTGAAAAAGCCTCTGGTGCTGGTGAAAGAGGGCAAAATCAACTTTGTCATCGTCACTGCTGACGCCCCTGACCCCATCGCCCGCTACGGCGCAAAGGAGCTTCAGGATCATTTCAAGCTCGCCTGCGGAACCGCTCCCGCCATCATCAAAGAGTCCCAATACAGCTCCGGCCCCGCCATCATGGTGGGCGAAACGGCCATTGCCCGTAAATACGGCATCAACCCCGGAATGCTGGCGCCTGAAAATCTGGTGGTGGTCCGTCTGGATGATGTGATCGTACTCTCAGGGGGCGACAACCCCTCCATTCCTGCCGGAATGGTTTCCGGACGCGCCCTGGTTCCTGTGGGCACCTTGTATGCCGTCTACGAGTTCCTTGAAAAGAGTGTGGGGTTCCGCTGGTACTGGCCCGGAAAGCAGGGAACCTTTGTTCCCCGGATCAAAAATTTGCAGGTGAACAAGCTCTACACCACTTCAGGTCCCCGGTACGACACGCGCAAAACCTTTTACTCCATCGTGAAAAATGATCCGGATGTGACCCTGAACGTTTGCGAACAGTGGTACCGCAGAAACCGTTTCGGGGGTTCAGTGGGTGATCCTGTGGCGAACCACTCCTTCAACGATTGGATCCGCCGCTTTGCCAAAAGCAAGCCTGAATATCTGGCGCTTCAGGCAGACGGAACGCGCAAGGTCAACTTTGAACCCGGCGGCGGCCATGTCTGCATGAGCCATCCTGAAGTTTTCACCCGGACCGTTGCCGACAAGCTGGCGGAGTTCAAACGCAACAGATTCAGCAGTTTCGCCAAGGTGATGCCCGGTGACAGCAACGGACTGTTTTACTGTAAATGCGCCCCCTGCCAGAAAAAGATCCGTCCGGATATGGGGGATCAGGGACTGTACTCCAACGTGGTGTGGGGATATGTGAACCGCGTGGCAGCTGAGATCGCTCAGAAAGCTCCCGGCAAGAGCATCGTCTGCTGTGCCTACGGCGGATATCTGCGGAAACCGGAGTTCCCCCTTATGCCCAATGTGGCAGTGACCTTGTGCTACTACCCCGTTCCCCGGGGCAGCATCACCTACAAGGATATGTGGAAGAAGCTCCTTGACGAATGGGGTTCCACCGGCGCCAAACTTTACGTCTGGGAGTACTGGAACGGCTCCCGCTACGGCAGAGGCACCTACGGCACTCCTGCCATCTTCCCCCGGCAGCTCAAAGAGATCTACGCCATGGACGCCGGACGCATCAGCGGCAGAGCCATTGAAATGTGCGACATTGACACTGAAGGCAAAAGTGTCCGTGGCTGGTCCGACTGGCTCTACGACATCCAGAACCTTTACGCCGCCGGCAAACTCATGTGGAACCCCGGCGAAGATATCGACTCCCTTCTTGAAGAATACTTCACCAAATTTTTCGGTCCTGCTGCCGCTCCCATCCGGCAGTTCCACAATGAGATGGAGCTTGCCTGGGTACGTAAGGGACAGCAGCCCGGCAAATGGGACTATCAGCGGGTGTGGAAGGAGCTTTATCCACCTGCCTTTGTTGACCGCATGATGGGACTTCTTGAAGAGGCGGTGAAACTGGCAGGTAACAAAGAACCTTACGCCTACCGGACAAAAAAGATGCTTGCCGCCTACAAGCCTTTTGACCGCAACTCCCGGATGTTCCGCGGCGGCAGCCGAAAGAGCAATCCCTCCAAGGTGACGGTGCCCCGGATCAGCGGTGCCCCCAAAGCCGCCGACTGGAGCAGAGGCGCTCTGCTCAAGGAGTTCACCGACAGCTACAACGTTTACAAGCAGGATTCCGAAACTTTCATGCGTCTGCTCCACGACGGGAAGAACCTTTATGTGAAAGCGGAATGCCGTATTCCCGCGGGGGTCGCAGGTGTCAACTGGGCACCGGGTTCCACAGGGAAGCGGGACGGCATGCTCTGGAACTACGAAAGTCTGGAGTTCTTCCTGGCAAGGGGCAATGAAAGCTATCAGTTCATCCTCGGTCCCGACAACTGCCTGCTGGATGCCTTCAACCTTCTCCCCGCCAAGAAAAACGCTATGAAGTGGAACAGCACAAAGGTGAAATTTTCCACTGTGAAACGGGGGATCTATTGGGAAGGTCATCTGACCATTCCTCTTGATGAGATGAAATTTTCCCAACCGGGGAAGGTCAATGAGTTCCGTTTCAACGCCTTCCGGAACTGCCGTTACTTCATGCCCGGAGAACCCGAAAAGTGGGAGCAGAGCTGCTATCTGCCCACCTACGGCGGGTTCCACAATATTGAGCGCTACGGCACTCTGATACTGGCAGAATAAAACACAATTTCAAATAAGATCCGGCAGCAGTTTTTTTTCTCTTCAATTATTTTACGGTGACGGCAATTCCTGACTTTCTGAGAGTCCGGAGCATTTCGGGGATATCTGTAACAGCAAGGATATTCCGCGGCAGAATGGAAAGGGGAGTTGCTTCGCAAGGCGGCAGAGGATCTTTGACCAGAGATTCCCAGCTTGCGGGGCAGTTTTCCAGCTGGACTTCAGAGACATCCGGTGAGATCACCGCTGTCAGAAGGGCATAGATACATCCGTGTCCTTTTGCCTCAAGGACAACTTTCCCTGTGGAGGAGTGGGGGGCGATGAGCTTCAGGGCGCTCAGGATCTCCTGAACGCGCCTGCCGCACATATCTTCGCCGAAAAGCATGTGGAGCGAGGGGAAGTGATAGTTGATGCCATAATAATAATAGGGATCAAGTTCAGGCATCTGGTCACATGCGGTTGAAAGAGTTTCTCCCACGCCCCGGCAGTCCAGACTGTAAAGGGCATCTCCGGGGGCGGGTTCTCTGACTCTCAGTTCATCAGCAGAGTCCTCATGGGGAATATACAACCTTGTTTCTCCCGGAACATCTTCAAAGTTGTAAAAGAGGGTCTTCTGAGCTGAACGGTGGATGATCGCCATGACTTCTCCGGGTTCCGTTTCAAGGCCGAAGCGCGAGTAGTTCTGGAAGGAACCGTCACAGGTATAGTAACGGTATGAAAGTTTTCTGAAGGAGGGGGCGTTTACTTTTTTGATCCCCAGAACTTTTTTCAGCTGAGCGCCGAGAGCTTTCCGTGAAAGGGGAGTGCGTTTTACTCTGAGTTCATCAGCTTTTGCGGCGGCAAATCCAAAGATTTTTCTCTCGTCCGGAATGTTGTAAACACTTCCGCCGGGGGCGGCATAGAGATCCTCTTCTTTGTTGATGAGGAGATTTCTTTCCTCTTTCCATGGATTGGGAACACCCGCCATGCGGCAGAGAAATTCATAACCTCTTTCTCTGAGGGGCTGGTAGATGCCGTGGTAGTCCTCACCCATAAGGGAGTCGAGAAGCTCCGGAGCGCCCAGAAGTTCATAGAATTTCCTGAGTTGCCCGTTGATCTCAAAGAAACCTCTGGGGTCAAAGAAGTCCTTTTTCCCGCCGAGGATCAGCATGGGTTTGGGAGCTGCGGCAATAAGAAAGTCGGCGAAGTCCAATCCGGCGGCAGCGGCGCCGGGGGGGATTTGTTCAATATCGACGGCGACTTCATTTTCCACATTGCGGAGCCATGTGGTGACGGCGCTTGAGATGAGGAACCCTGCGGCGCGGTCTTCACATGCGGCCATCCATGTGGAAAGGGTCCCACCGCCTGATTCGCCGCAGATGAAGATGCGTTCCGGATCAGCTTCGGGGCGTGTAAGCAGATAGTCTACTGAGCGCATGGCGTCGCAGATGCGCCATGAAAAGAGGTCATCGCCTGTGAGGAGGAGCTGTTTTCCTGCGATGGTATGCTGTTTGGTGGGGGGATATGAAGGGGGATACATTTTCCGTTCCCCCTGACCGATGGGATCGACGATCAGGACGGCGAAGCCGCGCATGGCAAGGGACTGGCAGAAGCTCTGATACATGGTGGAGCCTTTGCCGTTTGGGGCGTGTCCGCAAAGATACAGGACAGCAGGGCGTTTTGTGACACCTGCTTCGGGGAGGTAGAAATTCCCTGAAACGGTATAATTTTCTCTGGATTTGAAGAGGATTTTTTCCATAATGAAACCGGGGAACGTGGTCGTTCCGGTAATCTGGGGATCCAGGGGAGGGAATTGAGTGGGGAGTTGTACCAGAGATTTGATTTTCTCTCTGACAGTTTTCACATAGTTCCGGGCGTCGCTGTCATTTTTAATGGCGTTTAATTTTTTTCTTCTTGCGGCGCTGAGGTTTCTGAATCTGGAAACGAAATAGTGCTGCAAAGCGTTTCCGAAAGTGATTGAAGGCATAATAAGCTCCTTTATTTTGCTGCTTAGTGAGATAATATACAGCATGAAGGTCTGTTTTCAAGAAAAAAAACTTTTGGAAGTGAAAAAAAATTCTGCATGGAACCGGATAAAAAGGGGGTAAAAATCATAAAAAGTTGAAAATATTTTAAAAATCGGCTTGAAAAAAAAGATAATTGGTATTATATTATGAAACACGAAGAGATTCGTGCAGCTGATACAGATAATCTGGAAGCCGTCGTGGCGGAATGGCAGACGCGCTTGGTTCAGGTCCAAGTTCTTTCACCGGAGTGGGGGTTCAACTCCCCCCGACGGCACCAAAATATTCTGTAAAAAATTGCGGGTATGGCATAACGGCTGTGCACCAGCCTTCCAAGCTGGTTATAGGGGTTCGACCCCCCTTACCCGCTCCATTAAAACTTTGGTGGGATTCCCGAGCGGCCAAAGGGGGCAGACTGTAAATCTGCTAGCACAGCTT
>JAFWBQ010000100.1 GCA_017507125.1 Lentisphaeria bacterium | reverse complement strand
GGCAGCTTTCTCGTTCAGTAGAGCATCAACACCGCTGTTCTCTGCGCCGTTGATACGGACACCGTGACCGATCAATGCGGCAAGTGCCAGGGCGATGATAAAGAAGATCGCTGTCAGATAGACAGTTGCCTTGGTGAGATGGTTGCTGGCCTTTCCGCCGAAAACCGACTCACCGACGCCGCCGAAAGCCGCTCCCATGCCGCCTGATTTGGC
Organism: Lentisphaeria bacterium; assembly: GCA_017507125.1. Lineage (GTDB taxonomy): Bacteria > Verrucomicrobiota > Lentisphaeria > Victivallales > Victivallaceae > UBA1784. Next base: position 13,530 of record JAFWBQ010000100.1, on the reverse strand, counting down.
GGGCTGAAGCAGAATAAGACCGATCAGCAGCACTGATGCGATCACAACAAGCACATAAAGAAAAACTGTAAGTCCAGCCATTCGCTGCAAGCTCCTGTTAAAACTCTGTTGTTCAGCGGCCGATAGCTTCAGTGATCAGCTTGGCAAAGCTGTCAGCCTTGAGAGCGGCGCCGCCGATAAGTCCGCCGTCGATGTCAGCCTGAGCGACCAGCTCGCGGGCATTTTCGGGCTTCATGCTGCCGCCGTACTGGATCCGGAGAGCTCCGGCAACATCACCGCCGAAGATGGCGCTGACAGTTTCGCGGATGAATTTATGGGTTTCTTCAGCCATTTCGGGAGTGGCAGTTTTGCCGGTTCCGATGGCCCAGACGGGCTCGTAAGCGACGATGACATTTGCCATATCAGCAGCAGCAATACCTTCAAAGCCCTCTTTGATCTGACGGCCGATGACTTCGCTGGTCTTGTTGCCTTCGCGTTCTTCGAGAGTTTCGCCGACGCAGACGATGACCTTGAGTCCGGCCTTGAGAGCAGCCTTCATACGGGCGTTGACAGTGGCGTCGGTCTCACCGAAGTACTGGCGGCGCTCGCTGTGGCCGATGATCACATATTCAACACCGGAAGTCACCAGCATTTCAGCGGAGATTTCACCGGTGAAAGCACCGTTTTCAGCCCAGTGAACGTTCTGAGCACCCACTTTGATGTTGGAACCGGCAGCAGCGGCGACAACAGCATTCAGAGTGGTGAAAGGAGGACAGACAACAATCTCAGCCTCGGTCACATCGGCGACGAGGGGTTTCAGGGCCTCCACCAGCTCTTTTCCGGCGGCGGCGGTCTTGTTCATCTTCCAGTTTCCGGCGATAATAACTTTTCTTTCCATGATTTTATCCTTAATTTTACGTTAAAAAGCATAACACTGTGACAGCCTTCCGGCGTCAATACAGTACTCCGCCTATAAAAATAGCATCACTTTACCAATTTTGCAAGTGATTTTATGAATTTATCTCATACTTTCACGTTATTTCTGCGATTTTTTCACAGCTTTGCCTCTTGCCATAAAGGAACGGCTCCAAAAGATACCGAGTCCGGGCCATCCGTTTGACTTGTAAATCACAGAGACATCGTCCACGGCATCGGCCTTCAAAGGTTTGAGCCGGCTGCTCAGAAGCCTGTGGGCATGTTTTTCGTTGATCCAGTGGAGAAAGAACTGATAATCTGAGCGGTTGGGTCTTCTGGTACTGCCGCAGACGATGGGGATATAATAAAAAAGGTAGATGCCGTTGTTGACAGCTTCAAGATCCCAGAGGACTTTTCTGCCGCCGGAACTTTTTTCTCCTTTCGCGGCAGGGGTCCACTTCAAAGTGGATGTGGCGCATCCGCTCCCCAATAGAAGGATGGAAGCGATCACTGCAATAATGCTTTTTTTCATTTACGCTCTCTCTTTCTGTCACACTCTTTTCTGAATTTTGAAACTTCTCCGGCAAGACGCCGGGCGGAACTGATGACACAGGACTCCAATGCCTCTGCCTTTTGAACACCTGAGTTCCCCTTCAATTTAACTTCGATCCTGTGGCGGACCGCTTTGCTCATACCATAACAGGAAAACTTATAGTCCATGACCATAAGTGCGCTTTTCCGGGGCTTGCTGATCTCAAAACGGCAGAGGGTACCGCTGACTTTCAGAGGATTGTTGACCGGCACCGGAGGAAACAGTTCTATGAGACGGCGGCGGATCAGTTGAACAGGAGGCGCCGTAAAACGGTTGAGATCATCACTTTCCACAGTGCCCTCTGCACTTCTGGAAAAAAGCCCCACCCCGTTGCCGCTCACATCGGAAAAAGCACGGAACTCCACCGGCGCGGAGATTGCTTCCGGAACCTTCAAAGCAGAAAGATCATAAAAAGTGGGCACTGAGTAATCCGGCTTCTGCATCAGGGCACAGCCGGTTCCACCCCACAGGATCAAAAACAGAGAAAACAGATATATGATTTTTTGCACAGTTGAAGACTCCTTTTATCTGAAATATTGATCATTGTTCCGGAATTTTCAGAACCTGTCCCCGTCTGAGGAGCGAAGAACCGGTAAGCCCGTTTGCCAGCATGAGGGAACGCAGAGAAACGCCATGCATGGCGGCGATCCCAGAAAGAGTGTCTCCGGAACGGACGGTATAAAGATCTTCTCTCTGTTTCTGCTGAGCATTACGCTCGTAATAGTTTTTGAGCGAAAGAACATACCGGCGCATTTCATCGTTTCGACGCTGCGCTTCACTGAGAGAGGTTTTCAAACGCCTGTTTTCTTCCTGCAGAGAAGTGATCTGTTTCAGCTGTTCATCAAAAGTATCCGCCGGAGGCTTGGGCAGGGATTCCCGTTTCAGCTCTCTGAGGAGCTTTGCCCGCGCCATGAGCCGGTATCCTTCAACAGCCGGAGCGTCAGGAGAATCAGGCGCCAGACTCAAATAAGTGTTGTAGTGATAAAGAGCCCCCAGAGGATCATTGAGCACTTCGTCACACAAAGTGGCGATCTTGAGCCTCAGTTTGGGCGAATCAGGACGCTGACGCAGAAGCCGTTTGTAAAAACGCATGGCAAGAACCGGTTCCCCTTCAAGACGGCACTGCTCTGCGCGAAGCATCAGGGGATGTCTGGTGATATCAGATTCATTCCCGCACCCGCTCCCCAAAAGCACAAAGGCCGCAGCCAGAAGAGGCAGGGCACGGCTCAGAACTGCCAGTCCGGCGACAGCGGCACTTTCAAGCCGCATGATCCAGCTGCCGAGTTTGAGGGGGCGTCCTCCGGCGGCAAGAAGTTTTTCTTCTTCAAGAGCAGTAAATCCCCCTTCCGGCCCCACGAACCAGGCGCGCAAGGCTCCGGGGACCTCCCGGCCGGGATCGGCAGGAGTTACAGAGCCGTAATAGAGAGCGGCTCCGGAACGGCGAATTTCTTCCAGAGCTTCGTCAAGGGAGACAGGAGGATAAAGCAGGGGCAGCCGGGGATTGCCGGACTGCTTGCATCCCTCCCGGAGCAGAAGTTCCCAGCGGGCGCTGTTTTCCCCGGTCGCCACAGAGTGTTCCAGCAGCAGCGGATGAAGTGAACGCACCCCCAGTCCGGGGAGCTGGGGCAGCAGGGAGTCCAATTTTGCCTTTTTGGGAATGGCGCAGTAAAGATCAAGTTCGATTTCCTGACGGATCTCAGGAAGGAGATTGAGAAAACGGAGCTGTTTTTTATCCACGACCTCAGCTTCCCCCCTGCCGCCGCGGCCATCCATGACCAGGACTTTTTCGCCGGGACGGGCACGGAAAACACGGAAGAGATGTTCCGCTTCACGGGGTTCCGGTGTAAAAAGTTCACCGGGTACGCCTATATGTGTGTGAAAGATACTCCGCATGACGACTCCTGATTTATCTGTCTATCATATAATCTAATCTGTTGCGGGACAAAATGCAAATCACTTTTTCTGCTTCTTTATCATGCCGTTGACGGTACGCAGCGCAAGATAAGCGCCGATAACACCTGAAAGAACATCTGCCGCCAGACGGGCGGCAAAAAGTCCGTTCAAGCTGTTGAAGTACCAGGCGATCAAAGAAAAAGGGATCAGAAAAAGCAGAAAACGCATGCCGTTGAGCATTGCTGCCGCCGCAGGTCTGCCGGTTCCCGTGTAAGAAAATCCGGAAAAACGGTGGATCTCCACACCCGCAAGGCCCCAGACCGAAATCATGATGCAGCGCGCCATCACATTCTGAGCCTCAGCTGAGTTGCAGAAGTGGGGCGCAATAAAACGCGCCAGCAGTGCCGCGATCACCGCACTTGCAAAGAGAAAGACAAAGGCAAATTTGAAAGAAAAGATCAATCCCTCTTTGATCCTGTCAAAGCGGCGGGCACCGTAATTCTGGGCGATAAAGGGGGTAAGAGTCATTCCGAGAGACATGGGGATGACAAAGGCGATGGTCTCAAGGCGTCCTGCGGCGGTACATCCTGCCATGGCGGCGGTGCCGAAAGTGGCAGTAAGACGGGTGATGACTGTCATACCGATGGGCATCATCAACATCCCCAGAGAAGCGGGAATGGCATAACGCAGAGTGACGAACCAATAGTTCCGCAATTCTGTCAGCGGGATCTTTCTGAAACGGATCAATCTGTGTTTGCAACAGAGGATATACATGGAAATGGTTCCGCCTGTTGCCTGAGCGAAAATAGTGGCAAGGGCGGCTCCTCTCATACCCAGAGCGGGGAAAAATCCCCATCCGAAGATAAAGAGGGGATCGAGAATGGCATTGATGATCATTCCGGCCATCATCAGCGTACTTGCCATACGGTTGTCGCCCACAGAGATAAGCAGTCCGTGACCAGCCATAGCGATGGAAGCTGTTGCACAGCCGAAATACCAGATATCCATATATTCAATGACCAGACCGAGAACCTCTCCTCTGGCACCGAATGAACTGAAAACATGAGTGACACAACTCATTCCGATGATGGCGGTCAAAATGGAAATAAGCAGGATCAGCAGCACGCCTGCCGTACTGCCCCTGGCGGCACGCTCAAGTTTGTTGCCTCCCAACGCCTGAGCCGTGGGAGCACTGACACCGATGCCGAGTCCGTGAAAGAGACAGCCGATGAGCATGACCACAGGGAGAGTGAATCCCATTGCTGCCATGGGGGCATCGGGAGCTGTTTTACCCGTGAGCTGTCCGACAAAATAGGCGTCGACCAGATTGTAGCCCGAAAGGGCAAGGGTGGCAGGGATCATGGCGAGAGCGGTTTTGATCATGCTCTTTGCAATGGGGCCCTGAGTATAAACTGCAGCCATTGTCACTCCTTGTTATTTCATATTCAGGCGCCGCACGTACTCAAAAATAAGAACTGTTGCCGCCTGAGCCGCATTGATGGATTCATAGTTGCCCGGCATGGGGATATTGATGCTTTGAGCCTGTTCCACATGGGATCCGGAGGGTTCTCCGCCGATGATGACCACGGATCTGTCATAAAGTCCCGGCGCCGTAAAACAGCTTTCACCGCCGTGAGGATCGGCGTAGAAAAAGCGTCCGTAGCCCTTTTCTGCGGCGCAGCTCAGCAGCGTGTCGAGGGAGTCGAATCCCCGCACATTGAGTCCGAATTGCGCCCCCATACCGGAACGCACAGCCTTGTCGCTCCAGGGATCGACAGTTCCGGCTGAATACCAGAGTTCCCTGACACCGGCGGCACGGCAGCTGCGGGCGATGGTTCCGAAATTACCGGGATCACCGATGCCGTCAAGGGCAAAGATGAAGTCGCCGGAAACCTCTTCCTGAGCCCGGGGTATCTCAGATACAGCAATGATCCCCTGAGGAGAAACCGTACCTGAGATATTGGCAAAAAGTCCTTCCGGCAGGACTCTCAATCTTTGGGGATCAAAAGAGATCTCCTGAAGTATCTTCTCTGTTCCCACGCAAAAAAGAACGTTATCGGGAAAAAACTCCAGCAGCTCCCGCACGGCGCGGAGTCCTTCACAGCGGCAGCAGCAGCTTTTCCGCCGTCCCTGCCTTGTGGCAAGAGAGCGGAGCAAAGCAGTTTCCCGTTTTGTAGGTGCAGAGAAATTCATGATGAAAAGACCTTCATTCAAAAAAATAGAAAAGCAACACTCTTGTGAACGCAGCAAATTTTCGATGCAAAAGGGGCACCGGGAAAAGTTCATCACAACTTTCCCCTCTGCCCCCTTGATAAAACAACCTTCCGGCTGTCTGTATTACTTGGCTTTCTTTGCCTTGGCTTTGGGTTTGGGACCGAGTTCGCCGTTATCCAGCGCAAGTTTCAGCTCTTTGACAGCGTCGAGTGCCTGATTGGCACGCTGGGTGGCGGCAGAAAGTTTTGCCGCCTGTTCAAGCACGGCGGCGGCACCGTCGGGATCAACAGGAGCCAGCAGGCGGCCGGCAGCAGCTGCAGCCTCAAGACGGACAGTCACACTGAAATTGGCATCTTTTGCGGTTTTGGCAAAGGCTGCAGCAGCTTCTTTGTTCTTGCCCTGGAGTTCAAGGATCAGGGCTTCAGTGACAGCAGCGGAACCGCGCAGTTCGCTGTCAGCTTCAGGATCGGCGGCAATGAGCTTAAGCGTCTTTTTTGCCTCGTCATACTTTTTAGCATCCACATAGAGCTGGACCAGGCGGCGGCGGGCAGCGAGAGTGCCTTTTTTGCCCTTGTTCTCAGCCAGAGCCTTTTCAAGAGCAGGAATATCGGCCGCATCAGCAAAAGCATGGGCGGCACGGGTAGCCGTGCGATTGGCAAAACTCCACGCCATGAAAGCAAGAGCTGTGACAAGGGCGATGAGCACGCCGGCGACAGCCACTTTCTTCCAGTGTTCAGCAAACAACATTTCAAAACGTTCTCTTTCGGAAAAGAGGGCCGCAGACATTTCTGCATTCATCTGCTTGTTTTTTTCATTGTCCATAGGTACAGATTCCTTTCAAGATTTTGAGATCAGTGGTGTGAGAAGATCCGCTCAGGAGCGTGATAGAGGGCAACGCCCAATTCATTGGCACGTTTGATAACATCGGCATCCCTGAGAGAACCGGCAGGAGCGATAACAGCTTTGATCCCCGCAGCGGCAGCAGTTTCAACGCCGTCCTCAAAGGGGAAGAAGCCGTCGCTGGACATAACTGAACCTTCAAGGGTGCCGGAACCTTCATATTTCTGGCGGAACTTGGCGATGGCCTGTTCAATGGCACCGACGCGATCCTGCTCACCGGTTCCCACGGAAAGGGTCTGACCGTTCTGGGCGATGACCACGCCGTTGGAGCGGACGCTCAAATTCACATACCAGGAAAAGAGCAGATCCAGCTTCTGCTGTTCGGTGGCTTCCACAGTGGAGACCTGGTGACCGCAGCGGGTATTCTCGCCCTCAGCGGGTTTCAGGTCGGCAATGGAACGAAGTGCCGTCGTCAGAGGAGCCGCAACGATAACAGTTCCGTCAGCAAGGACCTTACAGGTCTGGTGGATGGCAGAGGTTTCGCCGGTGAACTTGGGAAGAGTTTTGAGGTCGCCGCACTTGAGGATGCGGATGTGCTTGTTGAGTTTGAACTTCTCACCGTCGTTGAAGATGGCAAGAGCCTCAGCAGTATAGGCGGGAGCCACGACACATTCACAGAAGGTGCTCATGATCTCTTCAGCGGTGGCGGCATCCACTTCGACGTTGAAGGCGATGACGCTGCCGAAAGCGGCGCGGGCGTCGGCGTCACGTCCTTTGATGTAGACGCTCTTGAGATCCTCACCGGGGATCGCCACAGCGGCACCGGAGGGATTCACATGTTTCATCACGGCACAGGCGGGAATATCAAAAAACTTCACGATATTGAGGGCGCCGGAGATATCCTCAAAGTTGGTCTGGGAAAGACCGTTTTTGCCGTTTTTCAACACTTCCATGCCGCCGATGACGCCGATTTCATCGGCGGGGCGGTAGCTTGCGGCGGGCTGATGGGGGTTGGTGCCGTAGCGCAGATCGTCGATCTTGACATAACGGCGACCGTTGATTTCCATTTCAGCGGGGAAATCCCCCACGTTGCGGGAAAGGTAACTTGAACGGGAAAGAGCTTCTGCCATAATAAAATACTCCAATTTTCGTAAATGTCCCCAGCACCGGCAACCGGACGGCGCAAAGTGACTGTTTATAACGCATCGTGATAATATACACATAAAAGAGAAAAATTGCAAATCTGTTTCATTTTTCCAACGATAAAAAGATGTTATTTTCCTTATATAACAGGCAAATAATCCTTTTTTGAAAGAGTTTTGACTTGCATAAATTCCTTTTTTGATTTATATTAACTGCAGTAGATATTATTCACAATCCATAAAACACAGTGTTTTATTCACAGAAAGGATCCTTAATCATGGAAAAACTTCAAGTCGGTCTTATCGCCACCGGCGGACGCGGCGCCCACGGATTTGAAATGCACCGTCCCGAGCAGGGCATTGAAATCGTCGCCGGATGCGACATCGCCCAGCCCGCCCTTGACAAGTTCAAGGAAAAATTCCCCGATGCCCAGACCTTCACCGATTACCGTGATCTGCTGAAGATCGACTCCATCGGTGCCGTTCACATCGCCACTCCCGACTATCTCCACGAAGAAATGGCCATTGCCGCCCTTGAAGCCGGCAAAGCCGTCTATCTGGAAAAACCCATGGCTATCACCATCGAAGGCTGCGACCGCATCCTTGAAACCGCCTACCGCACCGGCAGCAAACTTTTCATCGGCCACAATATGCGCCACTTCCCTGTGGTTCTGAAGATGAAAGAGATCATCGACTCAGGTATCATCGGCGAACTTCAGGTAGGTTGGTGCCGTCACTTTGTCTGCTACGGCGGCGATGCCTATTTCCGCGACTGGCACTCCGAACAGCGTTACTCCAACGGACTTCTGCTCCAAAAGGGAGCTCACGATATCGACGTGATGCACTGGCTCATGGGCAGCTACACCAAGAGCGTGGTGGGTATGGGTATGCTTTCTGTTTACAACCGCTGCGGCCGCCGTTCCCCTGATACTCCCGGATGCGCCAAGTGGGACAACCGCCAGTACCCCCCTCTCACCCAGACCGGATTTTCCCCCATCATCGACGTGGAAGATCACAGCATGGTCATGATGCAGCTTGAAAACGGCGCCCAGATGACCTACATGCAGTGCCACTACACTCCCGACAGCGAACGCAACTACACCTTTATCGGTACCAAGGGCCGTGTGGAAAATATCGGTGACTACGGCAACTGCGAGGTCCACGTCTGGACTCAGCGCGGTCCCCGTTCCACCCCCGATATCATCTACAAACTGAAACCCGTTGAGGGCGGACACGGCGGTGCCGACACTCCCATCATCGACAACTTCCTTGATTTTGTCCGTTTCGGAGCCAAGACCAACACCTCCCCCATCGCCGCCCGTCAGTCTGTGGCGGCAGGTGTTCTGGGCCACTACTCCATGCGTAACGGCAACAACCGTCAGGATGTTCCCGAACTCCGCAAGGAGCTGGTGGAATACTTTGAGAACAATCAGGTCAAGTAAGGCTGTACCACAATGAATGAAACCAGTTTTGCTGAACTGAAAAAGTTCAAGGAGCAATACGGAACAGATTACTCCATCGCCGATCTGACGCCTACTGTCTGCGAACTCAACAATTGGGAAATACCCGCCCAGAGCGGCGGAACTCCCATCCCGGTCGTAGTGGATCATGCCCAGAGACTCTTTGACGGTGAAGGGAAAAATCAGAAAACCTTTATCTACTGCCCTGACGCCGTGGGCGAGATCCACCGTCAGCACTACCCTGAACTGCTGGCACGGGTGGAAAAGGTTGCCGGGATCCGTCTGCTTTCAAGCGGCGTCATGCCCAGCGTCACCCCGGTCTGCTTCGGAACCATTTTCTCAGGCGCCTCCCCGGAGGTCCATGGGATCACCCGTTATGCCAAACCTGTTCTTGAGGTGGAAACTCTCTTCGACAGTGCCGCTGACGCTGAGAAAAAGGTGGCGATCGTTTCGGTGAACAACTGCAGTATCGACATGATCTTCCGCAAACGCAAGGTGGATTATTACTCCATGCGTACCGATGCACGGTGCCGGGAGATTGCTGAGCGGCTGCTCCGTGATGACGATTACGACATGATCGTCTGTTACAGCACCGACTACGACCATCTTTCGCACCACACCGGATGTGATTCTGAAGAGTCCGTCACTGCCCTGAAAAACTGCGTGCAGTACTTTGAAGACTTTGCCCGACTCACTGATGAGATCTGGGGCAAATACAACCGCACCCTCATCTGGGCGCCCGACCACGGGAATCATCCTGTTTCCGAAAGTTCCGGCACCCACGGCACCAACACGCCTGAGGATATGCTGGTGAACCACTTCTACCGGATCACTCCGGGCGGAAAATGATTTTTCTCATCTGAAAAAAGAAACTGCCGCGCACGTTTCCAAAAAGTGCGCGGCAGTTTTTTTATTCTTGAAGAGGCAATTTCAAAACTCCTCAAAATTGTCAAAGCGCCCTCGCTTCGATCTGATAAAGGGAGCGTTTTTCCGCCTTCGCATAAAGCTGCGGCGGGCAAAGCGCCTGTTACCTTGCAGAATTCAGCGCCGGGGGCGGGAACCGGAGCAAACCAGTGTCACTTTGGAACAGAATCCCTCCCCAAGTTTTTTATTGATCTGTTGGAGCATGGTACCGGTAATAGGCTGAAGCTCCTGAATAAGAGCGCTGTGTCCGACCTCAACAAAAAGCTCATCCCCTCTGAAATATCCGGGCGTCACATAGCGGGCAAAAGCGGGACCGATGATCTCCTGCCACAAATTCTGCACCTGTAGCAGCTTCCCTGCCTCCGGAGCTTTCACATCCTTGAGTACCTCCGGCAGAAGATCAGCGATACTCCGTGCCTGAGGGGTATGGGAAGGAGCGGCAAATTCAGTCATGGCGAATTCAGAGCCGTACCACTCTTCAAGCAGAGAATAGCGCTCTTTGAGTCTTTTCACCTCCCGCCAGCTTGCCATCTGTCAGCTTCCCACATTGAAATTGATGCCGAAAACAGTCAAAGGCAAAATGAGGATGTGAAACACCATTTTACCTATGGCTATACCTCCGCGGATAGTGTAGACCAATCCCGACCTGAAGCCGCCGAAGGGAGCGCCGAAGGTCATTTTCAATATACCATACGGCAGAAAGACCAGTTCGACCACATCCTTCCCGACCCGGATCACACCTTTGCCGAGATTGACAAGTCCGCGGATCACATAGGGACGGGCAGCATTGGCAAGCTGAAGCACCACCGGCGCCATAATGGCAATGGTCACAGGGTCGATGGCTTTGGCCTGATGCATGGGGATCAGCAGCAGCGCCAAAACCAGAAAAAGAATTTTTATCCGACGTCTAAACATATATTTTCATTAAAACCTTCAGCTCCAGTTTTTTTTCCGGAGCGTTTCACTGACACTTTTGTAATATACCTTGCATTATCAAGAAAGTCAAGTTTGATTTTTCATTCATTCATCTTATATTGAAAATCAGAGAGGAGGAAGACGGCACTTTCAATACCGTCAAAAAAAACATGAAGATCTTATTGATGATCGCCGCTGCCGCAGCGGCACTCTTCTGTCTCTGGCTGGGGGCACAGGGAACAGGAACAGAAAGCTACACACCCTCCAGGTATGCTCTGATGCAAGGCAGCCTGAGCATATCAAACATCACCGATTCAGGCGGCATGAGCCACAACATTCAGCAATGCATCCTGAAACTGGATACCCGCACGGGAGAAGTCTGGCTGCTCCAGCTGGCAGTAAACGGCGCCGGAGATCCCACGGTACGCAGCGCCGTCTGGGCAAAAGTCCAGAACTCCGGAACCTTTTACCCCAATGGTCCCCCCATGGGCGGCAACTGAGGTTTTACTGCTCCTCAGAGCTTCCCTCTTCATCGCTGCGGCGCCTGCTCCTGTTGCAGATGCCGATGACGAACTCACCCCGCCAGCGGCATTGCAGAGCGGCGAGTTCAGCGGCAGAACCTCTGAGGACCTCTTCGTGCACCTTGGTCGCTTCGCGGATGATCGCCACCTGAGCTTCAGGCATGACTTCGGCAATCAGCTTCAAAGTATTTTCAATGCGGAAAGGGGATTCAAAACAAAAAACGGTATAGCCGCATTCAGAGATCTCTTCAAAAAACTTTCTCTTGCGCCCGGATTTGACGGGCACAAAGTTCCAGAAGGCAAAGCGGTCAACAGGCAGCCCCGAAGCGGTCACAGAAAATGTCACTGCCGACACACCGGGGATGACCACAGGTTCAAGACCGCTTTCAAGAGCGGCACGCAAAGGAAGGAAACCGGGATCAGCAACGGCAGGGGTGCCGGCATCAGAAACAAGGGCCACATTAAGCCCCTCTTTGATCCGGGAAATAAGTTTCTCAACTTTGGAGTGTTCATTGAAAGCGTGAAAACTTTCAAGAGGTTTGCGGATATCATAACGCTGAAGCAGCAGTGCCGTATGCCGGGTGTCTTCAGCTGCGATGAGGTCACACTCCTGCAAGGTCCTGACGGCACGGAACGTTATATCTTCAAGATTGCCGATAGGAGTACTGACCAGATAAAGATTGCCCGCCATGGTCAATCCACCTTGAGAACGCTGTTCAGAGTTCCGAAATCATTGGGAAAAAAACCCGGATTAGCCTCATCAAGGAGCCATTCTCCATCAAGCACAAATTTGTATTCATAATCGCCGGGAATCAATTCGATCACGGCACTGTAGCTTTGGGAAACGGGATCATACTTCATCGGTGTCGCAGTGGGGTCCCAGTCATTAAATGAGCCGGCGACAGCCGCAACATGTCCGGGAGCAGCCTCAAGAGAAAAGAGAACCTTACGTCCCCTGGCACACTTTTCTGAAAGCAGTTCAAACATTGGGATTCTTCCTGATTTGATATGGTTCCGGTTGCGTTCACTATATAATATACACCAAAAGTGTATAAATTACAAATTTGATTCGCCATTCTCCAACGAAACCGGGCAAAAAAACTCTTCATTCAGCGGGGTTCAAACTGAGCACAGCTTTCCATAACATTGATTTCCTGCAAGGTGATGCCGCAACGGTCCATAAAAGGGTGTTTGATATAATGCCGGCAGTGGAGACAGACTCTGCCATCATCTGCATCCGGAGCAAATGAGCTTTTCACACTTTTCTCTCCTCCCAGCAGTGCCGAAAGACGCTCCGATGCTGCTTTTGAACCATCAGGGGTATTTTTGCCGGAGTCACTGCCATTTTCTTCAACTCCACCGCCGCAAAAGGCACAAACTTTTCTGACCTCTTTCAATTGAAATGCGTCATCAAATATCTTTTTATCTTTCAGAATGGTTTTCTCACCGCAGTGGGGACAGACAATGCTTTTCATCAGGAACTCCCATATTGTAAAATCAAAAAAACGGCAGTCAGGAGTCAGACTCCCCACTGCCGTTGTATTCAGGAAACTTTGTTTCAACCGAGACGGGCTTCCAGAGCTTCCAGCTGCTTGACGAGAGCGGCAGGGAGCTTGTCGCCGAACTTGGCATAGTGTTCCTTGATCATAGCCAGTTCGTTCTTCCAGCCTTCGACGTCGACAGCCAGCAGCTGTTCCAGATCGGCGGCGGAAACTTCGTCTTCGATACCGGTGCGGTCAATGCCGTCAGCGGTGGGCAGAGTTCCGATGGGGGTATCGACACCGGCAGCGGTTCCGGCGCAGCGTCCGAAGACCCATGCCAGAGGACGGCTGTTGTCGCCAAAACCGGGCCACATGAACTTGCCTTCGGCGTTCTTGCGGAACCAGTTGACGCAGAAGATCTTGGGCAGATTGCCTTTGGCAGCGCCCTTTTCACCGATCTTCAGCCAGTGGGCAAAGTAGTCAGCCATGTGATAGCCGCAGAAGGGCAGCATGGCGAAGGGGTCGCGGCGGACGGTACCGGCCTTGACGTCAAGAGCAGCAGCGGTAACTTCGCTGCCGACGGTGGAACCGATGAAGACACCGTGTTCCCAGTCCTTGGCCTGATAGATCAGGGGCAGAGTGGAGGGACGGCGG